>NZ_LXSM01000006.1:0-119457 GCF_001648395.1 Eikenella sp. NML03-A-027
GAAGTCATCAGGAAATACACCATCAGGCCGATAGCGGCATAAGCCACCAATGCGCCGCCCGGGCCCGCCATATGGATGGCGCTGCCGCTGGCCATAAACAGGCCGGTGCCGATGCTGCCGCCGATGGCGATCATCGAGAGATGGCGGGTTTTCAGGTTGCGGCGGATTTTGTTTTTGTTGGCCTGCGTGGCAGCAGGGTTGGCCGCGGTTGAAGGGTTTGGGTTCGGTGTATTCATGCTCTATTTCTCCCAAAAGAGGCTGCCTAGCGGCAACTAAACCGAAACGGAAACTTTGGCAAAACTGCAAATTAGCAAAGATTCCCTCCTTAACTTTGGGGGCATTATAGGAGCAATTACCACCCGCTAAAACCGCTTAAACCAGCAGTTAAATCAAATAAACGGCAGATGCTGCCATTTTTAATAGAAACATTACTCGAAACAAGGGCTTCTGATTTGCCTGAGAACGGCTTGATACTTAACTTTGCGCGAGATTTTGAGCTGCCGAATCCAGCTGCAATAACGTGTCATAAACACCACATCCGCCCACTTGAGGCTACCTGAAAACCGTCTATTTTCGATATTGAGTTTTCAGGTAGCCTTTGGCCCTAGCGATTGCGCCAATCCACGCCGCAGGCGGCGGCCATTTCGATAGCGGCTTCGGGGGCGTGGCTGCCGGCAGGGTAGGGCTGGGGTTCGGGTTGGCGTGCCGCCCAGTCGTCGAGCACGGGCTGGAGCCAGCGCCAGGCTGCTTCGAGTTCGTCGCTGCGCATGAAGAGGGCGAGTTTACCGTCTATCGCGTCGAGCAGCAGGCGCTCATAAGCGTCGGCACGGCGTTCGGGAAAGATTTTGAGCAAGTCTAAATCCAGTGCGGCTTCGTGCACGCACAGGCTGGTGCCGGGGGCTTTCATTTGCAGAAACAGCTTCACGGATTCCTGCGGCTGCAGGCGCACGCTGATGCGGTTGGGCGAGCCGCCGCAGCCGAATACGGGGTGGGCTTCCGGCCAGAAGTGGAGCACGATTTCGGCCAAGCGCCCGGCCAGGCGTTTGCCGCTGCGCAATAGGAAGGGCACGCCGCGCCAGCGCGGGTTGTCGATTTCGGCGCGCAGGGCGATGAAGGTTTCGGTGCGGCTTTGCGGGGCTACGTTGGCTTCTTCGCGGTAGCCACACACGTTTTCGCCCTGGATTTGGCCGGCGGTGTATTGGCCGCGCACCACGTCGGCACGCACGCTGTAGGCGTTGAAGGGCTTGAGTGCACGCAAGACGTTGAGCTTGGCGTTGCGCACGTTGCTATCGCCGAGGGAAAGCGGCGGTTCCATGGCGGTGAAGCACAAAAGCTGCAACAGGTGGTTTTGCAGCATATCGCGCAGGGCGCCGGTTTGGTCGTAGAACTCGCCGCGTTTTTCCACACCGAGCTCTTCGGCAATGGTGATTTCCACGGCGCGGATTTGGGCGGCACACCACAGTGGCTCGAACAGGCGGTTGGCAAAGCGCAGGGCGAGCAGGTTTTGTACGGGCTCTTTGCCGAGATAATGGTCGATACGGTAGATCTGCTCTTCGCGGAAGAAGGCGGCCACGGCGGTGTTGATGCTTTGCGCGGAGGCAAGGTCGTGGCCGAGCGGTTTTTCCAGCACGATGCGGGTTGCGGGGCGGTTCAGCCCAGCGTCGGCCAGATTGCGGCAGATGGGCATGAAATAGTGCGGCGCGGTGGAAAGGTAAACCACCAGGGCGCGGCTGTTTTGCCCGGCTTCGGCGCCGAGTAGCGCGGCGAGGCGGTGGAATTGTTCGGCATTTTCGGCGTCTACGGGCAGATAGTTGATGCGTTGGCAGAAGGTGTGCCACGTTTCGGCTTCAAGGTTGGGAATATGCGGCCGGACGGATTCCTCTACTTTTTTCAGGTAGCCTTCGCGCCCTAAATCGCGGCGGCCAAGGCCGATGATGCGGCCACCCGGGTGCAGCGTGCCGGCGGCATGGGCTTGATAGAGGGCGGGCAGCAGCTTGCGCATCACGAGGTCGCCGGTGCCGCCGAAGAAGACGATATCGAAAGGAGTAGGCATGGTTGGATAGGCCGTTAAGAAAAACAGGCGCATTATAGCCCTGCTGTCAGGCTACCTGAAAATTTAGCATCGGCTCAGGTACAATACGGCGTTTTCATTTGATACGGGCACACCACCATGTTCAACCACAGCGAACAAACCCTGCGCGATGTTTGCGCCCAAGCCCTCGAACTGGCCAAAGCCGGCGGCGCCACCGCGGCCGAAGCCGACGTGAGCGAATCCATCGGCCAATCCGTGCAGGTGCGGCTGCAGGAAATCGAGCACATCGAATACCAGCAAGACAAATCGCTCGACCTCACCGTGTATGTAGGCCAGCGCAAAGGCCGCGCCAGCACTGCCGATTTCTCCCCCGCCGCCATTGCCGACACCGTGCGCGCCGCGCTCGATATTGCCTGCTACACCGCCGAAGACCCCTGCGCCGGCCTGGCCGAAGCCGCCCTGATGGCCACCGAATTTCCCGATTTGCAAAGCTACCACGAATGGCCGCTGAGCACCGCCGAAGCCGCCGAGCTCGCCCGCCGCAGCGAAGCCGCCGCCCGCGCCGCCGATTCCCGCATCACCAATTCCGAAGGCGCCCACATCCAAACCGGCCACTACCAATACGTATACGGCAACAGCCACGGCTTTATGCAGCACCAGCGCAGCAGCCGCCACAGCCTGTCTTGCAGCGTCGTGGCCGGCAGCGGCAGCGGCATGCAGCGCGATTATTGGTACGACCTCGCCCGCAGCAGCGCCGATTTGGACACGCCCGAACACATCGGCCAAACCGCCGCCCGCCGCGCCGTGCAGCGCCTCGGTGCCAAAAGCCTGCCCACCGGCAGCTACCCCGTGCTATTCGATGCCACCGTTTCAGGTAGCCTCATCGGCCACCTCGCCGGCGCACTCAGCGGCGGCGCGCTCTACCGCCAAACCAGCTTCCTGCAAGACAGCATCGGCCGCCAAATCCTCCCCGCCGCACTCAGCCTGCGCGAAGAGCCGCACCTGCCCAAAGCGCTGGCCAGCACCGCCTTCGATGCCGAAGGCGTCGCCACCCGCCCCCGCTTCGTGATTGAAAACGGCATCATCCAAGGCTACTTCCTCAGCAGCTACAGCGCCCGCAAACTCGGCCTGCCCACCACCGCCAACGCCGGCGGCGCCCACAACCTCATCCTCAGCCACACCCACCCAAGCCAGGCCGAGCTCCTGCGCGAAATGGGCAGCGGCCTGCTCGTTACCGAACTCATGGGCCAAGGCGTCAACACCCTCACCGGCGACTACTCGCGCGGCGCCGCCGGCTTTTGGGTGGAAAACGGCCAAATTGCCTACCCCGTGCAGGAAATCACCATCGCCGGCCGCCTGCAAGACATGCTGCCCAACATCGCCGGCGCCGCCAACGACGCCCTCAAACGCAGCGCCCACAAAACCGGCTCCCTGCTGCTCGAACAGATGACCGTGGCCGGGTATTGAGCGGGCGTGTGCCGGATGCGGCAAAAAGGCTACCTGAAAACGTGGGCTGTAACGAAGTGAACATGCCGCGTTGCTGTTTTCAGGTAGCCTTTCCTATCCTTGCGGGCAGGCATGCTGGCGCAGTAAACTGCTTGCACAATGATTTTCGGCAGGGCATGCCTGAGGAGGAGCTGTGTTTTACCAAATTATTGCACTGCTTTTATGGAGCAGTGCTTTTATTGCAGCCAAATATTCCTACACGATGATGGATCCGCTGATGATGCTGCTGTTCCGGCTGGCGATTGCGGCTTTGCTGGTGTTGCCGCCTTGCCTGCGCTATTGGCGGACTATTGAACGGCGCTATTGGCCGGGGCTGTTATGGCTGTCGTTTTTAAATTATGTGGTGGTGCTGGCTTTGCAGTTTTGGGGGCTGAAGTTCACTTCAGCGGCGAGCACGTCCACCATTGCGGGGCTGGAGCCGCTGTTAACGATGTTTATCGGCCATTTCTTTTTTCACGACCGTGCCGAGTGGTACCACTGGTTATGCGGATTGCTGGCCTTTATCGGCGTGGCGCTTTTGATTGCTGGTGGCGGCGAGGGTGGCGACATCAGTTTGCTGGGCTGCTTGATGGTGTTGGGCGGCGGGGTGGTGTTCTGTGCCACGTTGCGCCCGACGCAGAAGATGATCGCGGCCATCGGTGCGCTGGCGTTTACGTCGTTGTCGATGGGGTTGGCGCCTTTGTTGTGTTTGCCGGTGAGCCTACTGCTCGCGGATGATTTGCACATTGGCTGGAATTTGCCGGGCACGTTGGGGCTGCTGTATTTGGGTGTGTGTTGCAGTTGGTTGTCGTACACTTGTTGGAACAAGGGCATGACTAGTGTGTCGTCGAACGTATCGGGCATGCTGACGGCCTCGGAGCCGATTTTCGGCACGCTGCTGGCGGTGTTGATTTTGGGTGAGCGTATTTCGGCTATGTCGCTGGCGGGCGTGGTGCTGGTGATTTCGGCCACGGTAGGCTCGGTGGTGATGCCGAAATGGCTGGAGCGGCAGCGAGCGTAGCTTGCATTGGTAGAGGGGGTGTGTTCTGCACATGGCCTACGCGTTGATTTCAATTTTCAGGTAGCCTCCCGCAAAGCAAGCAGGCCGCCCCGTTTTTGGGAGCGGCCTGTTTGTTTACAACCTAAGGCTTAGTGATGGCAACCGCAGGCTTTCATGTCGATAACCATACGGCCTTGGATTTTGCCGTCGCGCATTTCTTGGAAAATGGCATTGGTTTCGTCCAGCTGGCGCAGCTGCACCACGGGCACCACGATGCCTTCGGCGCCGAATTGGAAGGCTTCTTCCAAGTCTTTGCGCGTGCCCACCAGTGAGCCCACCACTTCGATGCCGTCCAGCACCAGGCGCGGAATCGACAAATCCATGGTTTCGGGCGGTAGCCCAACGGCCACCACGCGGCCGCAAGCGCGCACGCAATCCACAGCGGAATTGAATGCAGCGCCGGCCACGGCAGTTACCACGGCGGAGTGGGCGCCGCCGGTTTTCTCTTGAATGAACTTGGCAGCGTCTTGTTTGGCCGGGTTCACAATCAAATCAGCGCCGGATTCTTTGGCCAGAGCCAGTTTGTCGTCGTTGATGTCTACGGCGATCACGTGTGCGCCGAACACTTTCTTGGCGTATTGCACGGCCAGGTTGCCCAAGCCGCCGGCACCGTAGATGGCAATCCACTGACCGGGCGCAGCGCCGGCCACTTTGATGGCTTTATAGGTAGTTACGCCGGCGCAGGTGATGCTGCTGGCTTGGGCGGGATCGAGGCCTTCGGGCACTTTCACCGCATAATCGGCTTTCACTACGCAGTGGGTGGCCATGCCGCCGTCGGCGGTGTAACCGGCGTTCAGCACGCTGCGGCAGAAGGTTTCGCGGCCGGTGATGCAGTATTCGCAGTGACCGCAGCTGGCAAACAGCCAGGCAATGCTCACGCGGTCGCCCACTTTCAGGGTGGTTACATCGGGCGCAATCTGTTTCACAATGCCGATGCCTTCGTGGCCGAGCACGCGGCCGGGTTTTTTACCGTAGTCGCCGGCAGCCACGTGTAAGTCGGTGTGGCACACGCCGCAGTATTCTACTTCCACCAGCGCTTCACCTGCGCCCACGGCAGGAATGTCGCGCTCAACGATTTCTACGTTACCGTCGCATTGGGGGGTAACAACTGCTGCTTTCATTTTCATGGCTATGATCCTTGTTCTGATTAGTTGATTAGGGGGACTACTCGATCGGAAGTATGCACTTTTTCCAAGCCGGTAGTCAAGGTTTGGGCATGAAATAACTGGTTGATTTAAATAATGTTATATTATAACTTTCGCTTGAATTGGGTCGCTTAAATAGAAGCTACCTGAAAGCAGCGCGGGCAGGGCGGCTGGCGCAGTTTGGCGGCGCCGGGTTTAGCTCGTTTTACGGCTGGCGGCGGGAAATTATTGCGATATTATTTTTGCCGAGGCATACGGTTTCTGACGGATGGCGAAGCTTGCGCTTTCAGGTAGCCTGCCTGCTGTTCCATTTGCTAGAATGCCCGTTCCCCAACCACTTTGCCGCGATACCCGCCATGTCTGTTTACACCAGCGTTTCCGATCAAGAAATCCGCCAGTTTTTAGAAGACTACGATTTAGGGGGCTTCGTGTCGTTGCAAGGCATTGCCCAAGGCGTGACCAACAGCAACTATTTCCTCGACACCGACTGCGGCCGCTATGTGCTCACCATCTTCGAGGTGCTCACCCGCGAAGAGCTGCCCTTTTTCATGGATCTCAGCCAGCACCTTAGCCGCAACGGCGTAGCCTGCCCCGCGCCCATTCCCCGCCGCGACGGGCGCTTCGAGAGCACGCTTGCCGGCAAACCCGCCTGCCTCGCCACCTTCCTCAATGGCCGCGACACCGCCGTGCCCGAAGCTGCCCAATGCTTCCACACCGGCGCTATGCTCGCCAAAATGCATATTGCGGGGCAGAGTTTTGACCAAAGCATGCCCAACCCTCGCCACGCCGCCTGGTGGGAAGCCGAAAGCCGCCGCCTGTTGCCCTGCCTGAGCAGCGAAGATGCTGCGCTGCTGCAAGACGAAATCGCCTTTCTCGCCGCCCACCCCGACAGCCACCTGCCCCACGGCATCATCCATGCCGACCTGTTCAAAGACAACGTGCTGCTTGACGGCATTCAGGTAGCCGGCTTCATCGATTTCTACTACGCCTGCAACGGCAGCTTCATGTACGACCTCGCCATCGCCGTAAACGACTGGGCGCGCTTGGCCGACAACCGTATCGACCCGCAGTTGCAACAAGCCTTTATGCGTGGCTATCAAAGCGTGCGCCCCCTCACTCCCGCCGAACAGGCCTACCTGCCCATCGCCCACCGCGCCGGCTGCATCCGTTTCTGGGTATCCCGCCTGCTCGACTACCATTTCCCGCAGGGCGGCGAAATGACCTTCGTGAAAGACCCCGATGTTTTCCGCGACCTGCTGCTTTATTTCCGTCAAAGCCCCGCCCCCGCCGCAACCGACCAAGCCTCGTTCAACCTCGAAGGCAAAGCGTTCCAACCCGCCGAAGCAGGCCTTTTAGGCGAAACGCCCGAACGCTGCCGCTTCCGCCAAGACGGCGACACCGTGTGGGCGGAATACGAAGGCGGTGGCATCCGCAAAGGTTTCCTGCTCGGCCGCTACACCGAGCGCAGCAGCATTGCTTATATCCGCCAACATCTCACCCTCGCCGGAGCAGCCCACAGCAGCAGTGGCCGCCTACGTATTGAAACCCTGCCCGACAGCCGCCTGCGACTGCATTTGTTTAGCGAAGACGGCGAAGCGGTGTGGGACGAGTGCGTGCCATAGGACCGTTGGAGTAGGGGGATGTGAAAAGGCTACCTGAAAGTTTCAGGTAGCCTTTTTTCGATTGCCGCCACTACTACACCGCCACTTGCGCTTTGATGTGCGGGTGTGGGTCGTAATTTTGCAGCTCGAAGTCTTCAAAGCGGAAGTCGAACAGGTTTTGCACTTCGGGGTTGAGCTGCATTTGCGGCAGGGCTCGCGGCTCGCGGGTGAGCTGGAGTTTGGCTTGCTCGAAGTGATTGCTGTAGAGGTGGGCGTCGCCGAAGGTGTGGATGAATTCGCCGGGCTGTAGTCTGCACACTTGTGCCATCATCATGGTGAGCAGGGAATAGCTGGCGATGTTGAAGGGTACGCCGAGGAAGACGTCGGCGCTGCGCTGGTAGAGCTGGCAGGAGAGGCGGTCTTCGGCTACGTAAAATTGAAACAGGGTGTGGCAGGGGGGCAGCGCCATTTCGTCGACAAGGGCGGGGTTCCAGGCGGATACGATGAGGCGGCGGCTGTCGGGGTTGCGTTTGATTTGCTCGACAACGTTGGCGATTTGGTCGATATGCCGGCCGTCGGGGGCGGGCCAAGAGCGCCATTGGTAGCCGTATACTGGGCCGAGGTCGCCGTTTTCGTCGGCCCATTCGTCCCAGATGGAGACGTTGTTTTCTTTCAGGTAGCGGATGTTGGTGTCGCCTTTGAGAAACCAGAGCAGCTCGTGGATGATGGAGCGCAGGTGGAGCTTTTTGGTGGTGAGCAGGGGGAAGCCTTGGGCGAGGTCGAAGCGCATTTGGTGGCCGAATACGGAACGGGTGCCGGTGCCGGTGCGGTCGGACTTGTCGGTGCCGTGGCTGAGGATGTGCTGCATGAGGTGGAGGTAGGGTTGCATGGTGTTGGGGGTGGAAATATTGAAATGGCGTATTGTACACGTTTGGGGGTGCGGGGAGGAAAGGGAAAGGCTACCTGAAAATGTAGCGAAGCGAAGTTTCTGCGTAGCTAAAGTTTCAGGTAGCCTTTTTTAGGGAATTAAGAATGTTACTGCGCTGGCTTGCCTTGCCGTGCTGGCTGCGGTTCGCCGCCTTGTCCCATCCGCATTTTAATCCGCTACAGTGTGCACCGAGGCTATTCCAAATCGAAGCAGCCGACGGTTTCGACGTGGGCGGTTTGGGGGAACATGTTGACGATGCCGGCGTTGCGGAAGCGGTAGCCTTTGCCCACGAGTACGGCGGCATCGCGGGCGAAGGTGGCGGGGTTACAGGAAACGTACACGATGCGGCGGGGGAGGTTGGGGGCGTGCAGGGCTTGGACGAGGGCGTAGGCGCCGCTGCGGGGCGGGTCGAGTAGGATTTTATCGAAATAGCCCAGCCGGCAACGATGTGTTCGGTGGTTTGGAAGAGGTCGGCGCTATGGAACTGGGCGCGTTCAGCGAGGTGGAGGCGGGCGTTTTGGCTGGCGAGCTCGGTGAGCTCGGGCTAGCCTTCGATGCCGATGACTTGTGCGCCGGCAGCGGCGATGGGGAGGCTGAAGTTGCCGAGGCCGCAGAAAAAGTCGGCGATGCGTTCGCCACTCTGGGACTGCAACAGCTGCATAGCGCGGGCAACGAGCAGGGCGTTGGCGGTGGGATTGACTTGGGTGAAGTCGCCGGGGCGGTAGGGGAGGGGTGAGGGCGTATTCGGGCAGACTGTAGCTGAGTTGGGGGCTGTCGGGCAGGAGGGGTTGGGCGGGCTGGTGTGGGGTTTGCAGCCAGATGTGCCAGTTGGCGGGCAGGTTTTGAGTGTGTTGGATGAGGTGGGCGCGGGCGGCTTTAGGAAGATGTTCGATGTGTAGGGTGAGGCTGTTGGCGGCGGGGCTGCAGTTCGATGGTGCGAATAGGGGTGTGCAGGCGGTTTAGCTGCTGTAGCAGAGCATGGGTGTTGCCCAGTTGGTCGGCAAGCTGGGGGGGCGAGGATGGGGCATTGTTGGATATCGATAATGCGGTGGCTGCGGCGGCTTTGGAAGCCGAGGATGGTGTGCCGGCTGCCATGGTGGGTGCTGAGGCGGGCGCGGTGGCGGTAGCCCCAGGCTTGGCCGTAGATGGGAGGCAGGAGGTATTGGGGGCGGACTTTGCCGAGGCGTTGGAGTTGGTCTTCGAGGATGCGTTGTTTGTAGGCTACCTGAACGTTGCTGTGAACGTGTTGGAGGGTGCAGCCGCCGCATTGGCTGTAGTGGGGGCAGGCAGGGGCGGTGCGGTAGGGGATGCGGGTGGCTTGGGCTTTATCGTGGTGTTTTTTGCTGCGGGTGATTTGGTAGGCAACGGTTTCTTGGGGCAGGGCGCCGGTGATGAAGGTGGTTTTGCCGTGGATGCGGGCTACGCCGCGGCCTTCGTGGTCGATGCTGTGGATGGTGGCAGTGTTCATGGTGTGGGGTGTGGATAGATTGAGGCTACCTGAAAGCGGGATTGGGGTTTCAGGTAGCCTCTGTCGACTATTCGTGGTCGCCCATCTGGGGCGGGGTCTCTTCCTGGCTGGGGATGCGGTAGCTTTCGTCTGCCCAGGTGCCCAGGTCGATCATTTTGCAGCGTTGGCTGCAGAAGGGGCGGTAGGGGCTGTTTTCGTTCCAGAGTACGGGTTTCTGGCAGGTGGGGCAGGATACGGTAGGCTGGGTCATGGTTTGTCGGCGATGGGGTCGAAGCTGCACATTTTGAGCTGGAAGGGGATGTCTGTATCGATCTGTTTCCCGCGCGGGTTGTCTTGGGTGGCTTGGGTGAAGCGGATATGGGTGAAGTATTTGTTGGCAGAAATCTCGGGCAGGGTGTGGTGGGATTGGGCCACATCTACGGTGAGCATGTGGATGTTGCTGCCGAGTTTGGTGTTTTGATAGTTGCCTTGGCGGGCGAGGCATTCGAGGCGGATGCTGTTGCGGCGCAGGATGCGCAGCAGCAGGGAGATGGCATCACCGGTGGGGGTGAGGGATCGAATCCAGCAGCCGAGGTCGGCCACGCGCTGCTCAAAGGGCAGTTGCAGCCAGTAGTGATAAGAGGGAAGGTCGAAGGGACTGGTGCCGCCGGATACGAGCATACGCTGCTTTACGCCCATGAGCCATTCGTTTTCGCGCAGATGTTGGCCGAATTTTTGTTGTACTTCTTGCAGGTTTTGGGTGGCCTGGTAGAGGTCGTTTTGCTCGGGGGTGGAGTCGTATTGCTCGCGTTCGGCTTGGGAAATTTGCTGGCGTTGTCGTTCGAGCTCTTGCAGGATGTCGAGCTTGAGTTCGGCGCGGGAGGCGCAATCCATGATTTCGAACAGGGTGCCGAGGGCGGCGTGGTGTGCCCAAGGCTCTGGGTGGCTGACGGTGGCGTTGAAGCGGGAAAAGAGGTGTTCGAGGCGTAGGAAGTTGCGGATGCGTTCGGACAGGGGATGTTCGAAGGTGATGATGGCGGACATGGTTCAACTACCGAATAATTGTTGGTAAATAAGGTGTTGCCGCTCCACTGCGGCAGCAAGCTCGGGCAGGCCGGCTTCGTTGCTGATGATATCGTCGGCAATGCTTCGGTGCTGTTGGCGGCTGGCCTGGGCGGCGAGAATGCCGTTAATCATATCACGGGTAAGGCCGCTGCGTTCAATGGTGCGGCGGATTTGTGTTTCTTCGCTGCAATCGATAACGAGAATACGCTGGAGAATGCTTTGAAAAACAGGTTGCTCGGCAAGCAGGGGAATTTCGATGATGCCGTAGACAGCTTGGGGGAATTGCTGCTGTTGCGCCCGGATTTCGGCGAGAATCAGCGGATGGAGGATGTTTTCAAGCTTGGCTTTGGCTTCGGAGGATTGGAAAACGAGTTGACGCAGCGCGGCGCGGTTGAGGCTACCTGAAAAATCGAATACGGCCTCGCCAAAGGCAGCACGGATGGCGGGAAGGGCAGCTCCGCCATCTGCGGTAAGGGCGCGGGAGACAGCATCGGCATCAATCAGCGGTACGCCGTGTTGGGCAAACAGGCGGGCAGCGGTGGATTTACCGCTGCCGATGCCGCCGGTGAGGCCGACCCAGGCGGTCATATCAGATGAATCCGGATTTGTGCAGCCACCATTGGATGCCTTGCAGGATATAGCTGTTGGCAGCGAAAACCAGCCAGCCGGCAATGGCGAGCGCGGGACCGAAGGCAATGGGCTGACCTTTGGCGGCACGCATTATCAGGGCAGCAACGAGACCAACCAAGGCGGCCACGAAAACAATAACGGGCAGGGTGCTAACGCCGAGCCAGGCGCCAAGTGCGGCGAGCAGTTTGAAGTCGCCATAGCCCATGCCTTCTTTGCCGGTGATGAGTTTGAACAGGTGGAACAGCAGCCAGAGGCTCAAATAGCCGACCACGGCGCCGAGCAGTGCCGATGGCAGGCTGACGAAACCAACTTGCCAGTTGAACAGCAGGCCGAGCCAAATCAGGGGCAGGGTAAGCTGGTCGGGCAAGAGCTGGGTGTCGGCATCGATAAAGGTGAGGGCAACCAGCATGGCGGTGAACACGAGGCCGCCAAGGGTGAGCCAAGTGTAGCCGTAGCGCCAGACGACGATGCCAAATAGGATGCCGGTGAGCAGCTCAACGGCGGGATAACGCCAGCCGATGGGGGTGTGGCAGCTATAGCAGCGACCTCGCAGCAGCAGGTAGCTGATGATGGGGATGTTCTGCCATGGCTTTACCGGGCTGCCGCATTTGGGGCAGCGCGAGGGCGGGGTGCTGATGTTGAATGGTTTTTGGTCTTCTTCGTCTAACGGCAGTTCGAGATGCTGTTTGGCAGCGATACGCCATTGTTTCTCTAGCATGACCGGTAGGCGGTAGATAACCACATTAAGAAAGCTGCCCACCAGTAGGCCGAGCAGGACGGCGAAGGGGATGTAGATTCCGGGATCAAGATTGGTCATAGGCGTGGTGTAGGTATGTTTTCAGGTAGCCTGTGGGAGGCTACCTGAAAGGCTAAGATGATTAAGATGGAATGGGTTGACTGAATAGATTAGCCAACTACGCTGCCCAGGTTGAACAGTGGCAGGTACATGGCAACTAGAATCACACCAATAATGCTGCCTAATACCACCATAATAATCGGTTCCATCAGGGACGATAGAGTAGAAACGGCAATATCTACTTCCTCTTCATAAAATTCGGCAGCTTTGTTCAGCATATCGTCCAGTGAGCCGGATTCTTCGCCAATGGAGGCCATTTGCAGAACCATGTTGGGGAACAGGTCGGTTGAGCCCATTGCGGTGGTCAATGAAGTACCCTGGTTTACTTGGTTACGAATACTTCTAGTAGCTTCCTCATAAATAATATTACCTGATGCGCCGCCTACGGATTCTAGTGCCTCCACCAGCGGTACACCAGCGGTAAATAGGGTGGCGGTTGTACGAGCCCAGCGGGCGATTGTACCTTTCTCTACGATGTTGCCGAAGATAGGCATTTTGAGCAAGAGGGCATCGATACGTTTTTGCAGCTCAAAAGAGCGTTTATGCCATTGAACGAAAGCTACTACAGAACCAATCATAATGACAATTACGATCCAGCCGTAAGCAACCATGAAATCAGAAATGCCCATCATGAATTGGGTAAGTACCGGCATTTCTGCATTCATACCGTCATACACTTTTTTAAACTCGGGCAATACGAACATCATCATGATGATAACTAAAACGATGGCTACTACCACTACTGCAATCGGGTAAGTCAGTGCGCTCTTGATTTTCTTTTTGATGGCTTGGGTTTTTTCTTTATATACGGCCAGTTTGTCCAGCAGAGTTTCTAGTACACCGCCTGCCTCACCGGCATCCACTAGGTTGCAATAGAAATCATCAAAATATTTAGGATGCCTGCGGAATGCATTGGCCATAGACGTCCCTTGCTCGATGTCGTTGCGTATTTCCATCAAAAGCTTGGTCATAGAGGCATTGGAGTGACCTTTTGCCACAATATCAAATGCTTGCATAACCGGCAGGCCGGCTTTCATCATAGTAGCTAGTTGGCGGGTAAAAACGGTAATGTCGCTCTGGGTAATTTTCTTTTCGCGAACTTTTTTCTTTTTATGTAGGCTGATAACCTTGATGCGGCGGCGAGCGAGTTTGGCACGGGCATCCTGTTCGTCTTTGGCAACTACTTCGCCACGGACAATTTGTTCGGACTCCATGTGTCGGCCTTCAAATTCGTAGCTGGTTCCCGCCACTTTTTTGGGGTGGTTGTTTCGTTTGTTTGTAGCCATGATGATTCCCTTTAAAATGAAACGAACTTTGAATTAATCATTGGTGCTGGCAAGAATTTCTTCTAAGGTGGTAATACCTTGCATTGCTTTTAAAATACCGGCTCGGCGCAAGTCCACCAGTCCGTCGGCATAGGCTTGTTCGGCAATATCCACCTCGGTGCCGTTATTGATGATGATTTTCTGCATGGCATCAGTAACCGGCATGATTTCATATACACCGGCACGGCCTTTGAAGCCTTTGCCTTTGCAACGGTCACAACCCACTTGACGGTATAGCTGCCAGTCATCCTTGGTCAAATCTTCTTCAGTGAAGCCGACTTTCAGTAAAGCCTCGGCAGGCGGACGTTCGATTGGTTGCTTGCAGGTGCAGAGTCGGCGCACCAAACGCTGTGCCATAATCAGATTAACCGAGCTGGCGATATTGAACGGTGCTACCCCCATGTTCAGCATACGGGATAGAGTGGCCGGGGCGTTGTTGGTGTGCAGGGTGGAGAACACCATGTGGCCGGTTTGTGCCGCTTTAATGGCAATATCGGCGGTTTCCAAATCACGAATCTCACCCACCATGATGATGTCTGGATCCTGGCGCAGGAAAGCCTTCAGTGCTGCGGCAAATGTCAAGCCTTGTTTATCGTTCACATTTACTTGATTGATGCCAGGCAGGTTAATCTCGGCCGGATCTTCGGCAGTGGAAATGTTTACACTGTCGGTATTTAAAATGTTCAAGCAGGTATACAGTGACACGGTTTTACCGGAACCGGTCGGGCCAGTAACCAGTACCATTCCATAGGGGCGGTGGATGGCTTCCAGCAGCAATTCTTTTTGGAAAGGTTCGAAACCCAGTTGGTTGATGTTCAGCGTGGCAGCATCCGAATTCAAAATACGCATTACGATTTTTTCGCCGAATAGGGTGGGCAGCGTATTCACACGGAAGTCGATGGGCTTTTGGTTTTTATTGAACTGAATCTGAATACGGCCGTCTTGTGGAACGCGTTTTTCAGAAATATCCATTTTGGACATTACTTTTATACGTGAAGCAATCTGCCCGCGGATATTCAGTGGTGGTTGTACCACTTCACGCAGCTGACCGTCAGTACGGAAGCGGATGCGTGCCATTTCTTCGTAGAACTCAAAGTGAATATCAGATGCGCCAGTGTTGAGGGCATCAGACAGCACTTTGTGGATGAATTTGGCAATCGGGCCGTCTTCTTCTTCGTCATCCACCTTGAGTGCCGGTGCGGCCACGCCTGTGGGATCGGCAGAAATTTCATCCAAAATGGCTGTGGATGTTTGGCTGGCGAATTCCAGCAGACGATCTAGTTGCTCGTCGTTTACCAGAATCAGGTCGACAATTAGGCCGCTAGGGAAAACGAGCTTTTGGTATGTTTGCAACAAAGTGGGATCGGAGACACCCAAAAACAGTTTTTGCCCGCGTTTGAACAAAGGTACACAGCGGTACTCCATCATCTGGCTGTCGTTGAGCACATCCTGCACCATCATGCTGCGGGAGTAGAGGGACAAATCTAAAATCGGATAGTGGAACAACTTGGCCAAAAGTTGTGCCAAATCTGTCTGCTTGATGATGCCAGCTTCGGCCAGAATTGGAATTATATTTTTGTTTTGATTAACCTTTTCTCGGTATTTTTCAACCTGATCCTGTTCAATCAGCTTGGTTTGAAATAGGATGCGCAATAGTCCGACGCTCATAGTATTTGCCTGAGTAAAGTAGAATGGATTTCAAAATTTCGGGCGGATATTTGCTTTTTAGGATACCGCCCCCAATGTCCACATTTAGTAAGAATGCTTTTACAGCATTATAGTTAAGATGCGATTATAAGTTAAATCATGGTAAGAATGCACCGTTTATGGAAAAAGTGATTATCCCCTGCAGCCAGATATGTTGGTGTACCATGAGGACAATGATAAGAGTTTTGGCTGTGTATTGCACATCAGCCTGCCTCCCAGTGGTCGATATGCAGTTGTAATTCGTATTGATTGCGCCATTGATTGGCGATGGGGCGGTATACGGTGTGAATTTTGGCCGGGAGTTCTTCGGTGCAACGGAAAAACATGGCTTCCACAGTGTGTCCGCCGCAGTTTAGACCAGCTTTTTTATGGCCGTTGCCAACTACCCGTTGCCACAATACTTCAAACTGGTTATAGAAACATGGGGGTTGAAAGCCTTGCCCCCATACTTGGTTGGACAGCGTTTCGGCAGTGTGCAGGGAAATTTCTTCTGGGTTTAGGCTGCCGTCGGTGAGGAAGGTGCGGGTAAGTGAGTCTCTATCTAGTAGTTCGGACAGCACGTTTTCGAAAGCCTGTTGGAATCGGGGAAAATCCTGTTCGCGGATGCTGAGGCCGGCAGCCATGGCGTGGCCACCGAATTTTAGAATTAGCTCGGGATGGCGTTTGGCCACCAAATCGATGGCATCACGCAGATGTAATGAGGGGATAGAACGGCCAGAGCCACGCAGTTCGCCATTGCCTGTGGGGGCGAACACGATTGAGGGGCGATGGAGGCGGTCTTTTAGCCGGCTGGCCACAATACCGACCACGCCTTGGTGCCAATCGGGATGGAAGGCGGTAATGCCCAGGTTGCTGCCAACGATGATTTGATCAGCCAGGGCAAGGGCTTCTTGTAGCATGTTTTGCTCGATTTCTTGCCGTGTACGGTTAAGTTCATTTAGCTGTTCGGCTAGTTCGGCGGCGGTGGCTGGGTCTTCGGTTAGTAAGCAGGCAATGCCGATTTCCATATTTTCCAAACGGCCGGCAGCATTAATGCGCGGACCGATGGCAAAGCCCAAGTCAAATGGCCTGGCTTGCCGAATATCGCGCTGGGCTACCTGGAAAAGCGCCTGAATGCCGGGGCGGGTTTTGCCAATCTGCATTCGTTTGAGCCCTTGGCTAACCAAGATTCGGTTGTTGTAATCCAATGTCACCACATCGGCCACGGTGCCCAAAGCAACCAAGTCTAAAAGCTCGGCCAAATTAGGTTCAGGTAGCCTTTGTGGGTTGAACCATTGCTGTGTACGCAGCAGGGCGCGTAGGGCAGTTAATACATAGAAGATTACACCCACTCCGGCCAGATTCTTGCTGGCAAACGTGCATCCCGGTTGATTGGGGTTAACGATGATACATTCAGGTAGCGTGTCGCCCGGCAAGTGGTGGTCGGTGATAATCACGTCCATGCCCAATGCGTGGGCGCGTGCTACGCCGGCAGTGCTGGAAATACCGTTATCTACAGTTAATAGCAGCTGAGTACCTCGTTTGGCAGCCAGCTCGGCTAGTTGCGGGGTGAGGCCGTAGCCATGTTTGAAACGGTCCGGCACTAAAAACTCCACCCATGCCCCCATGCGGCGCAAGCCTAAAATGCCTGCCGCGCAGGCGGTAGCACCGTCAGCATCATAGTCGGCCACAATTAAAATTCGTTCTTCCTTTTGGATGGCGTAAGCCAACCGTTCGGCGGCAGCATCAATATTTTTCAGTGATTGATAGGGCAGTAGGCTCGCTAAGTGGTTATGCAGTTCGGCAGGAGAACGGACATTGCGGGCGGCAAACAGGCGTGCTAGCAAGGGCGGGGTGCCATCAGCCAGCAGGGCTTGTTCGGCTTGGAGGTCGATTTGGCGGGTACGGATAACGGCATTCATAAAGCCATAGTGCGTGGTATTAATTAAACGGCACATTATAGCGCAAACGGGAGGGCTGAGAGATTATCGACAGGTTGACAGGTGAAATGTTGAAAAAGTTTTTCCACTTTTATAACAGCGTGTTGCTATTTTGTAGCAATTTTTTTGTAAGAAATACTTGCAATGGCGCGGATAGTTTGGTGTAATGCCCGTCTTCTAGTGCTGTGCACGGAAACACGGGTGATTAGCTCAGTTGGTAGAGCGTCTGCCTTACAAGCAGAATGTCGGCGGTTCGACTCCGTCATCACCCACCATTTTGCGCGCGCGGTGGTAGCTCAGTTGGTTAGAGTACCGGCCTGTCACGCCGGTGGTCGCGGGTTCGAGTCCCGTCCACCGCGCCATTTCAATATAAAAACCCCGCTGCTTAAAGGCAGCGGGGTTTTGGCGTTTCCAATTTTAATATTTTCCATATCCCACCGTGAAAAGCCGCTTGGTTTTATGATATATTCCCCTTGGCTAGAAATAAGTTGGATATGTCTTAATATAGTTATTTAAAATCAGTATGATGCAGATAGTGCCCGCTTAGTTGTGCCATAATTGGAAGCCGCTATAATTGAAGCATATTTTTCATGCAAGGCGATAATCCGCAGACAGTATGAGCAATATGGCAAGGTGAGCCAACGCGGTAATTAAGTGTTTTATCTACCCAGTTGGTTTTTGAATTTAGAAATCTAACAAACTTCAGGAGCTGTGTGATGGAATTTCGCATTGAAAAAGATACCATGGGAGAAGTAAGGGTGCCGGCCAACCGGTATTGGGGCGCGCAAACCGAGCGCTCACGCAACAACTTCAAAATCGGCCCGGCTGCTTCCATGCCGCATGAAATCATTGAAGCCTTTGCCTATTTGAAAAAAGCAGCTGCTTTTGCCAATGCCGACTTGGGTGTATTGCCTGCTGAGAAGCGCGATCTGATTGCTGCCGCCTGTGACGAAATTTTGGCGCACAAGCTGGATGAAGAGTTTCCGCTGGTGATTTGGCAAACCGGCTCCGGCACACAGTCCAACATGAATTTGAACGAAGTCATTTCCAACCGTGCTCACGTGTTGAACGGCGGCAAATTGGGCAAGAAAAGCGTTATCCACCCCAATGACGACGTAAACAAATCCCAGTCTTCCAACGATACCTATCCTACTGCCATGCACATTGCCGCCTACCAAAAGGTAGTGCAGCACACCCTGCCCGCTGTTAAGCGCCTGCAAAAAACCTTGGCTGCCAAAGCCGAGGAATTTGCCGCTGTGGTGAAAATCGGCCGTACCCATCTGATGGATGCCACCCCGCTTACCCTCGGTCAAGAATTTTCCGCCTATGCCGCCCAGCTTGCCTATGGCATCCGTGCCTTGGAAAACACCCTGCCGCACTTAGCCGAGCTTGCCTTAGGCGGCACCGCCGTGGGTACCGGCCTGAACACGCCCAAAGGCTATGATGTTCAGGTAGCTTTCTATATCGCCAAATTCACCGGCCTGCCCTTTGTTACCGCGCCGAACAAATTCGAAGCATTGGCTACGCACGATGCCATTGTGGAAACCCACGGTGCATTGAAGCAGCTGGCTGTGTCGCTTTATAAAATTGCCAACGATATCCGTTTGTTGGCTTCCGGCCCGCGTTCCGGTATCGGTGAAATCCTGATTCCCGAGAATGAGCCTGGCTCCTCCATCATGCCAGGCAAAGTCAACCCCACCCAGTGCGAAGCCCTCGCCATGGTGTGCGCCCAAGTGTTGGGCAACGATACCGCCATTTCCTTTTCCGGCACGCAGGGCCAGTTCCAGCTCAACGTGTTCAAACCCGTGATGGCTGCCAACTTCCTGCAATCGGCGCAGCTTTTAGCCGATGCCTGCATATCGTTTGATGAACACTGTGCAGCCGGCATTGAGCCCAATCTGCCGCGCATCAAACAGCAGCTCGACAATTCATTGATGCTGGTTACCGCGTTGAACACCAAAATCGGCTACGAAAATGCTGCCAAAATAGCCAAAGCCGCCCACAAAAACGGCACCACCCTGCGCGAAGAAGCTGTGAAATCCGGCCTCTTGAGCGCCGAGCAGTTTGACGACTGGGTACGTCCTGCCGATATGGTAGGCAGTTTGAAATAAGTTTGGTGAGGTAGGAAGAAGCGTATATTGGAAGCAGTATGCGCTTTATTTTGTTTGTTGTTTGCACGGCAGAAAGGCTACCTGAAAAGTGTTTGTTTGGATTTTCAGGTAGCCTTTTGATGATATGTGTATCGGTATGACTATGCCGGTTTGCGGTGTGTTGGATCGGGCGGTATGGCCATAGTTAAAGCACTTATTTCTGTATACTGTATCGGCAAGCTTTGCCGTACTACGGCGGCTCGCTACTCGGTATGAAGCAATAAGTGCTTTAGCTATTGTTGCCCGAGGGTAACTGTTGAGTGCAATCTAAAAAGCTACCTGAAAGTTTGGCTTCGCAGAAACTTCGCTGCGTTGCGCTTTCAGGTAGCCTTTGCTTGTGATTACTGACGGCTCAGTTTGTTAGCGGTTGCGGCCATTGTTGTCGTACACCATTTTGGTGCCTTCAAAGATGTGGATGCTGGCGGCGCAGGTGGCAGCGGAGCATGCTTTCATCGGTAGGGTTACGCTGTAGCGGCCGCTGCGGGCAGGGCGGTAGCTGAACAGGGGCACGCTGTCGCCCAATACGTCTTGTTTCACCACGCGGCCATTGAGGCGTACGGTGAGGTCGATGTCGGAGCAGTTGTCGTCGCAGTCGCCATAGAAAGTGTAGGCTTTGCCGGCGGTGAGGTTAACTTGCTCGGTGTGGCTCTGGCCGGCAGCAAGGCGTTGCTGGCGTAGGAGGAACACGCGGGCGGCCGGGTCGTAGTTTTTCACGATGTTCACGTTGCTTTGCTGGGCACGCAGCAGGGAGGGATCGGTTTCGGTGCTGCTTTCAAACACTTGCACGGAGTAGGCGCAGGAGTTGTTGTTGCAGTCTTCCATGCTGATGTTGAGCTGGTGGCGGCCGCCTTGCTCAGCTTTGAAGCTCAGTTGGGGTGCGTCGTCGCTGTCGGTGTCGGAGGCGATGGTTTTGCCATTGGCGCTGAGGGTGAGATCGAGGTCTTCGCAGGATTGGTCGCAGCGGCCGAACACGCTGTAATACTTGCCGGCGGTGAGCTCGATTTCCACACTACGGTTTTGGCTGTCGGTGAGTTGGCCGCTAATCAGGGGCAGTTCGTGGATGTTTTTGTCGAGAGCTTGCTGCGTCTCACGGGTGGCTTTTTGTGCGGCTTCCAAGGAGGGGCCTGCGTTGTCGCTGTTGCCTACTTTGCCGCCGCTAAACACTTGCAACATGGAGCGGCAGCGGCTGCGTGAGCACTCGGTCATTTCGGTGTTGAGTTCCACACGGCCGTCGCGTTCGGCCTGCCAGGTGAAGCGGGAGCCGTCGCCACGGTTTTTACGGAATAGGGTGTTGCGGCCTTGGGTAACGCTGAATTTGATGTTGGAGCAGTTCACGGAGCAGTCGGCAAACACGGTGTATACCTGGCCGGCTTTTACATCCAGTGTGGTGGTGTTGCTTTGGCCTTCTTCCAGGCGGATGCTGCGCTGAAACAGCTGCTGTGCGGCAGAGTCTTCATTTTTGATGGTTTCAGTGTGGTTGGATGCTTGGCTGGTGAGGTAATTGTCGGCAGCAAAGGCGGATAGGGAGAGGGCGGCCAAAATTGGCAGCAGGGCGAGTTTTTTCATGGGTTGTTTCCTTTTGTTGGAGGAGAAATAAATTTTGCCAAGAGGGTTATAGCAAAGGAATGCGTTTTCGATACAAGGCATGCTAACGTCGCAGTGGAAGCGTATTCATCCGCTATATGCAAAATTTTGCAGCATTATGCATGATTGCGTTAAATTTTCCAACTAATTTGCTCGGGTATGTATGTTTTGACTGATACGTTGAAGGCTGCCTGAAGTTTTCCCTGCAGAAACTGCGTTGCGTTTTAATTGTGTTGAAGCTTCGCCTCCATGTAACCATTCCCCTGTCTACCACAAGCCCTGTGCACTTTTGAGCTAAGTCAAATTCTGTGTCTGTCGAAGAGAGATAGGGATTCAGTTTTCCCTGCATGATGGATGGGTACAAACTCTTGTTTGCACAAAAATCTTCCTGCCCTTCAGAGGCTGTTCTCATTTAAAGGCATTCGTAATTAACCCGATTTAACGGCGCAGCCGCTTGCGTTTTTCCTGCGAAAGCAGGACAATTCACCACAACATATAGTGTTTTAAAAAATTTATCGCACTATATGTTGTATTTTTAAGGATAGGGCTATGGAAACGCTGAATTTTACCCGTGAGCAGATCGTTTGGCAGGAAGTGCCGGGCGAAGTGTCGCTGGCATTTCTGTTTTCCGGCTGCCCGCTGCGCTGCAAAGGCTGCCACAGCGCCGACAGTTGGAAGGGCAGTTTGGGCACCGAACTGACTGCCGAATACCTGCAAAGCCGCCTGGCACGCTATCGCGGGCTGATTAGCTGCGTATTGTTTATGGGCGGCGAATGGCTACCTGAAAAACTGCTGCCGCTCTTGGAAACCGTGCGTGCAGCCGGCCTGCGCACCTGCCTCTACACCGGCCTGGAGCAAGACGAGCTGGAACGCACCTCCATCGCCATCATCCCGCAGCTCACCTATCTCAAAACCGGCCGCTGGAAAATGGAACTCGGCGGCCTGGAAAGCCCGCACACCAATCAGCGTTTCATCGATTTGCGCACCGGCGAGGTGCTCAACCATCTGTTTATCGACGAGCAGGCCGCGCCCCGCCGCCCCGTCATCCCCTTAGTGCAACAACCGCCGCTGGCGGCCGGTAGTCTGCATTTTCAATCGGCCTAACGGCTGAATATTCGCCCCTTTCGTCCCCACTAACACTGTCAATGAGGAGAGTAAACCCATGATCCGGCTAGATTCCGAACGGTTAAACGGCAAACTGCAGTTCATGCACGACTACATCAGCGCGCAAAACGCCGCGGACGGCTCGAAAATGGACGCCAACGCCAACGTAACGCAGAAAAACATCGCCACGATGGAAGCCGAGCTGATGAAAGACTTTTTCGTGCAGATTAACCGCGCCCAGGTGTCGCGCAAAATTGCTGAGATTTTCGATCAATCTGTGGCAAACGAATATCTGCGCCAAATAGAAGCACACGAAATCTATGTGCACGACGAAACCAGCCTGAAACCCTATTGCGTGTCGGCCACGCTGTATCCCTTCCTGCTGGATGGTTTAAGCAAACTCGGTGGCGAATCCAAAGCACCGCAACATCTGGCATCGTTTTGCGGTTCATTTATCAACCTCGTGTTTGCCATCAGTGCGCAGTTTGCCGGCGCGGTAGCGACAGTGGAATTTTTGACCTATTTCGACCACTTTGCCCGCAAAGACTACGGCGATAATTATTTGGAAACCCACGGCAAAGAAATCGCCAACCACATGCAGCAGGTGGTGTACAGCATCAACCAGCCCGCCGCAGCGCGTGGTTATCAGAGCGTGTTCTGGAATATTTCCGTTTACGACCAATACTATTTCGACGCGATGTTTGGCGATTTCGTCTTTCCCGATCTCAGCAAACCCGTGTGGGCGAGCGTGGCGAAGCTGCAAAACTTCTTCCTCAAATGGTTCAATCAGGAGCGCAGCAAAGCCGTTTTGACCTTTCCCGTCGTTACCGCCGCCATGCTGACCGACGGTGGCAAATGCAAAGACACCGTGTTTGCCGACGAAATGGCGAAAGAATTGGCGGAAGGCAATTCCTTCTTCGTCTATCTTTCCGACAACCCCGATTCGTTGGCTTCCTGCTGCCGCCTGCGCAACGCCATCGAAGACCGCACGTTCAGCTACACCCTCGGCGCGGGCGGTGTGGCGACTGGTTCCATCAACGTCATCACCATCAACATGAACCGGCTGGAACAAGACGGGCGCGACCTTGCCGCAGAAGTCGCCAAAATCCACAAATACCAATACGCCTACCGCAAACTGATGGAAGAATACCAAGCCGCCGGAATGCTGCCCGTTTATGACGCAGGCTTCATCACGCTGGACAAACAGTTCCTCACCATTGGCATCAACGGCATGGCGGAAGCCGCCGAATCGCAAGGCATCAAAGTCGGCTACAACGACGACTACATCAACTTCGTCCAAGGCCGTCTGAAAACCATATTTGAAGCCAACCAAGCCGCCAGCAAACACTACGGCGTGAAGTTCAACACCGAATTTGTCCCTGCCGAAAACCTTGGCGTGAAAAACGCCAAATGGGACAAGGCCGACGGCTACAAAGTCAGCCGCGAATGCTACAACTCCTATTTCTACGTTGTTGAAGACGAAGAAATCAACGCGCTCGACAAATTCCTGCTGCACGGCAAAGAACTGGTGGACTGGCTCGACGGCGGCTCCGCGCTGCACCTGAACCTGGACGAAGCCCTGCCCGCATCCGGCTACCGCTCGTTGCTGGACATCGCCGCGCAAACTGGCTGCAACTACTTCTGCGTGAATGTGCGCATCACCATCTGCAACAAATGCGGCCACATCGACAAACGCACCCTGCACGCCTGTTCCACCTGTGGTTCGCACGATATTGACCATGGCACCCGCGTCATCGGTTACCTGAAACGCGTTTCCGCCTTCTCAAGCGGGCGGCGCAAAGAACACACGCTCAGGCACTACCACCGCGAGCAGCAGCAGAAATGGCGGCAAGTGGCCTAGAGGATGCTGTGATTACGCCGATAGCGATTTAATCCGCTAGACAGCATTTTCAGGTAGCTTCTCCTCCACCTCCGGGCTATCTGAAAATTTTAAGCACACCGCTTTTGCGGTGTGCCTTTTTATGGGTAGGAAAAATGGAATAGTGGCGTAGGATAGTGCTGCCCTGCTGCCGCGTGAGGCTATTATGAAACTATCTGCAATTAAGATGAACTTTTCAGGTAGCTACAATAAAGGAGCCTCCCTGAAATCCAAACTGCCCGCACAAAAAAATCAGGCAGCCCATATATTAAAGGCTACCTGAAATTTTACTCTCTCTAAGTACACAATATCTGGTAATAACTATCCTAATCCATTTGCAAATGGTCCAATGGCAGCACGGTGGAATTTTTCACTTCCTGCAGTACAAAGCTGGAACGTGCATCCACCACGCCCGGGTGCGCCAGTAGGGTGTCTAGGATGAATTGGGAGAAGCTTGCCATGTCGGCGAAAAAAGCGTGCAGCATATAGTCGGTTTCGCCAGTGAGTGCAAAACAGCGCAGCACCTGCGGCCAATTGCTCACAGAATCGGCAAAGCCATCGCGCAGATGGTTGCTTTTATCCACCGATACGCGGATAAACACCTGCAGGCCGAGAGCCACGGTGGAAGGATGAACCAAGGCAGCATAACCCTGGATAATGCCGGTGGACTCCAATTGCTTGAGTCGGCGCAGGCAGGGAGAAGGGGAAAGAGCAACACGTTCGGACAGTTCAACGTTGCTCAGTCGGCCGTTGTGTTGCAAGGCCTGAATTATTTTCAGGTCGATTTTGTCAAGCGAAACAGATATGGTCATGATTTCGGTATCCAATCATACTACTGAGTCAGAGACTGTATGTGTGCCAGCCCAAGCTGTCAACTAGGAAAGCAACCACTCCGACTTGTAGCTGGTTTACTGGCTATACACAGCAAATATCTGGTCGATTATTATATTGTAAATATGTTGGAATAATCCGCTATAATTTCCAATTATAGAGAAATATCTTACCTAGCTATTCAATATCTGAGCATTTTTAGTTGAATTCGATATGAAGCAATAGGCCCTAAGCTCTACAAATCACTAAAATACCTCACGCTCAGTAAACAAATCTTGCCTCAAAACCCGATTTCAGGTAATAATTTGATGAGTTTGCAGGAGAATTGTTAACAAAAATTAACAACGGCACCAAAGGCACAATTGCCCAGGTAGAATGCTGCAAGCCCATTTCAACTGTTATTTTTATTAATGACTTGGGAGGATCGGTCCTAAATAATGATAGACTTTTGATATTTTTGATAATACAGATTCCTGAGTTCAGTAAAATTTTTTGGAATAAAACATTTATTTGGAGGTTTTAAGATGAAATCACAGCATTCAAGCCACCAGCAAACGGTCTCTTCGAAATTGAATAAATTTGACTTGGTTTGGATACTAAACCTATTCGGCACCGCCGTGGGCGCTGGTGTGCTGTTCCTTCCGATCAATGCAGGCATGAGCGGATTTTGGCCGCTTGTTGCCATGGCCATTATTGTCGGCCCGATGACTTATTTCGCCCATCGGGGGTTGGCGCGTTTTGTACTTTCTTCCGCCAAGCCCGGCAGCGATATTACCGAAGTAGTAGAAGAGCACTTCGGCAAAACTGCCGGCAAATTAATTACCCTGCTCTACTTCTTTGCCATTTTCCCCATTTTGCTGATTTACGGTAACGGCATCACCAATACCGTAGACTCCTTTCTCGTCAACCAGCTCGGCATGGCCTCTCCTCCGCGGGCCTTGTTGTCATTCATTTTGATTGCTTCGTTAATCGGTGTGCTGTTGTTGGGTGAGCGTATCGTTTTGAAAGTAACCGAATGGCTGGTATATCCGCTGGTATTTATTCTGTTTATCTTATCGGTATACCTGATTCCTGAATGGAATACTTCTTCGCTTACCAATATTCCGAGCGCGGGCGCGTTTTTAACCACCTTATGGATTACGATACCCGTGTTGGTTTTTTCCTTCAACCATTCGCCGGCCATTTCTTCTTTCGTTTTGTCCCAACAACGAGAATACCAAGATGCCGAATTAACAGACCAGCATGCCAGCAACACCCTGCGCAGCACTGCCACCGTGTTATTGGTTTTCGTGATGCTGTTCGTGTTCAGTTGCGTATTGACTTTAACGCCGTCTGAGCTGGCCCTGGCAAAAGAACAAAATATTTCGATTCTGTCGTTCCTCGCCAATAAATTCGACAATCCTTACATTTCCTATTTAGGTCCGTTTGTTGCATTTCTAGCTATTGCCAGCTCTTTCTTCGGCCACTATATGGGTGCGCGCGAGGGTTTGGAAGGCTTGTTTATCAAGCTTAAACGCGATGCCGGCTCGGATACTGCCATCAATCATAAAAAACTGAACCTCTACTCTGCTCTGTTCTTCCTGATTACTTTGTGGGTTGTTGCCATCATCAATCCGAGCATCTTGGGCTTGATTGAGTCGCTGGGCGGCCCCATTATTGCTATGATCCTGTTCATTATGCCAATGTACGCCGTCAGAAAAGTACCGGCAATGAAACGGTTCCAAGGCAAATTCAGCAATATCTTCGTGGTGGTAATGGGCTTGATTGCAATATCCAATATTATCTATAACCTAATTGCTTAAATAAGCTGTAACCGTATTCAGGCCATCTGAAAACCATCTGTTCAAATGTTTTATGGTCATGTGAAGCAAGAGGTTTCTCAGACGGCCTCTCAGACAAATACCATTCCGGCTTTATAAAGCCGTATCCTAAAGATAAGTGAGCAGTGCCATGATTAGTGTATTCGATATTTTTAAAGTTGGGGTCGGTCCTTCGAGCTCACACACTGTCGGTCCGATGAAAGCAGGCAAACAATTCATTGACGATTTGTGCGCTCAAGGCAAATTGAAGCAGATAGAGCATATCCGCATTGACGTATATGGTTCATTATCCATGACCGGTTTGGGTCATGGGACGGATACTGCCATCATTATGGGGTTGGCTGGTTATTTGCCGCATAACGTCGATATCGATTTGATTCCGATTTTTGTTGAAAACGTTAAAGCAAGCGGCAAACTGGCTGTGGCATTAAACGAACACGAAGTACGCTTCCAATACGCCGAAGACATGTTGTTCCATAACGATTTTTTGCCTCTGCATGAAAACGGCATGACCATCACAGCCTTTGATAAAGACGAAAAAGAAGGCTACCGCCAAACTTATTATTCCATCGGCGGCGGTTTTATTGTTGACGAAGCGCATTTCGGCGCTGAAGAAAAACAAACAATTGAAGTCCCCTTCCCTTATAAAAACGCCAAAGACATTATCAAGTACTGCAACGACAACGGTTTGTCCATTTCCAATCTGATGTATCAAAATGAAGTGGCATTGCATGGCGAAGAAGCAGTTGGAGAATACCTGCAATACATCTGGCAAACCATGTCCGACTGCATGAAGCATGGCTTGGCAACTGAAGGCGTGTTGCCAGGCCCACTAAAAGTCGTCCGTCGCGCCACAGGGCTTCACCGCTGGCTTTCTGCTAATAAAAGCCTCAGCAACGACCCGATGCAGATTATAGACTGGGTAAATATGTATGCTCTAGCGGTAAGCGAAGAAAATGCCGCCGGTGGCCGCGTGGTAACTGCCCCGACCAACGGTGCGTGCGGTGTCGTGCCTGCCGTTTTGATGTATTACGACAAATTTGTCGAACCGCTCACCCCCGAAATCATCGACCGCTATTTGCTCACCGCGGGCATTATTGGATCGCTCTATAAAATGAATGCCTCTATTTCGGGAGCGGAAGTAGGCTGCCAAGGCGAAGTCGGCGTAGCCTGTTCAATGGCAGCGGCAGGGTTGGCGGAAATTTTAGGCGGTACGCCCGAACGCGTTTGCAGCGCAGCAGAAATCGCCATGGAGCATAGTCTTGGTCTCACTTGTGATCCAGTAGGCGGCCAAGTGCAGGTTCCTTGCATCGAACGTAATGCCATCGGTTCAGTAAAAGCCATCAATGCTGCACGTATGGCTCTGCGCCGCGCCAGTACGCCATATGTCGACTTGGACAAAGTGATTGATGCCATGTATGAAACCGGTAAGGATATGGACGCCAAATACCGCGAAACATCACAAGGAGGCTTGGCAATCAAGATTGTCTGCAATTAACATTGCAACCTGCTTTCATTAAAGAAGCTATCCTAGATAACTGGGGGTTATTAAATGGGGTCTATACCCCACGGATGATTCCGCAACATCTTTAAGCAAGAGTTGATACAGGTCTTCTTTGCGATGATTAAAGAGGAATCATCCGTTGGGGGTAAACTTGCTTCCCAAGTCCCTTATGTGTCGGCCTGTCTGCTAGGCTGCCTGAAACAGCTTCATCCAGAGAGCAGCGTACAGTGCCCACTGAAGAATCGGCAAATTCGCTGAAAATCTCAGATACCCGAAACCGATTAGAGAAGCTACTTTTATTACCGCCCAATGGAGACTCTGAAATCATGCCTGCGATCAAAACTACCCCTTTCTACCAAGCCCATCAAGATGCGGGCGCCAAGCTGGTTGATTTTGCTGGCTGGGAGCTACCCATCCATTACGGCTCGCAAATCGCCGAGCACGAAGCTGTACGCACCGATGCTGGCATGTTCGACGTATCCCATATGCTCGTAACCGATGTATCCGGCGAGCAAGCCAAGGCTTTTTTCCGGAAACTGCTGGCCAACGATGTGGCCAAACTCGCCTTTGTTGGCAAAGCCCTCTACTCCGCCATGCTCAACGACCAAGGCGGAGTAATCGACGACCTCATCGTTTATCGCGGCAACGAAGCCGAAACGCAATACCGCATCATATCCAACGGCGCCACCCGCGAAAAAGACTCCGCCCAGTTCCAAAAAATCGGCGCCGAATTCAGCATTAAGCTTACACCCCGTTATGATTTGGCCATGCTCGCCGTACAAGGCCCCAAAGCCGTGGCTAAGCTGCTCACCGTGAAACCTGAATGGGCTGACATCGTAAACAGCCTCAAGCCCTTCCAAAGCGCCGATTTGGGCAATGATTGGTTCGTAGCCCGCACCGGCTACACCGGCGAAGACGGTGTGGAAGTGATTCTGCCCGGCAGCGAAGCTGAGGCTTTCTTCAAAGCATTGCAACAGGCCGGCGTGAAACCCTGCGGTCTCGGTGCGCGCGACACCCTGCGCATGGAAGCCGGCATGAACCTCTACGGCAACGACATGGACGACAACACCAGTCCGCTCGAAGCCGGCATGGCCTGGACGGTGGATTTGAAAGACGAAGCCCGCGATTTCGTCGGCAAAGCCCCGCTGGTGGCCCTGAAAGAAAAAGGCGTGAGCGTGAAACAGGTTGGCTTGCTCTTAGCCAAAGGCGGCATACTGCGCGAGCATATGGAAGTGGTCACCCCAGAAGGCAAAGGCATCACCACCAGCGGCGTGTTCTCGCCCAGCCTCAAACAATCCATCGCCATCGCCCGCGTGCCCAAAGACTTTGAAGGCGATACCGCCAAAGTGTTGATTCGCGGCAAAGAAGTGGATGTGCGCGTATTGAAACTGCCCTTCGTGCGCAACGGCCAGAAGCAGTTTGATTAAACGCGGTTAGGTTTTTCAGGTAGCCTGTTGCATCAATCTGGCACGCAGGCTACCTGAAAACAAAGCTTTGACGTAGTTCAAAAGAAGTCTGCATAAGGTGTGGGCGAAGTTTCTACAAAGCTAAAAAACTATTTTGCCCTTTTATCAAAGAATCCAATATGTACAAACTCCAGCTGACTCCCCTTCTGTTGGCAACTATCGGTTTAAGTGCCTGTTCGCCGCAAGATAACCATCCTACTCCGACAGTCACCTCTATTCCTGCTGCTTCTGTTGCTGAAGCACCTACCCAAGTGCAAGCCGTTTCCGCGCCCGTGGTGCTTGAGGGATCGTGGAGCGATGCCGTTCCCGTGTATTATCAAACTCCAGACCCTGGTTTAAAGCGCGCGCTGGCCATTCTCCATCAAGGTTTGAACGATCCAATGATGACCACGCCCGGAGCTAAGCCCGGTCCGTTCAATAACCTATCTGTTTGGGCGGCACAAATCTTGGCAACACATCCGGATCAAACCATGGTTTGGTGCCAAGAATTGCGACAGCAGCATCCGAATAACCAACTTATTCTGATATTCCAACTCTCCGGCACGCCGGATAGCAGAAAGTGTCTTGGTCAGCTTGATCTGCCTCCTGAGTACCAAGAAGTATTGTCCGCCCCCACACTGACTGCAGAAAGCTTCTTACGCTTGAATCTCGCGCCGGTAACTCTCGATATCCACTGGGCAAGCTTCTACGCTACTGGACAGCCTGAATACGTATACCGCATCGTCGATTATGTGGCCGATAATGCTAAGCTACTTGATGAAAAGCCGGCCAACCCCACTCAGCAAGATGCTGAAAAAATCCTAACCTATGGTGCCGCCCGCTGGTCGCTCGGCTCGAACATGCAGCAATATCCTCATATCAAAGCACTAGTAGAGAAATATACCGCCAGCTGGCCGTCCGAAAGGCAGCAGGCATTGCACAGGGCGTTAAACCCACCCAAGCAGTAGTGCAGGCTACCTGAAAATATTCGCTTTACCACACCACATAAGAAAGGAAACCCACTATGCGTCTCATCCTCGCCCTGCTTCTGCCCTGGTTGCAATTTTTCACCATCGGCAAACCCATTTCTGGCGTCATCTGTCTGCTGTTGCAACTCACGCTCATCGGTTGGATTCCCGCCGCCATTTGGTCGGTGTATGCCCTGAGCCAATATAAAACCGACCAGAAAATCCGCCGTGCCCTACAAGATAAATAAGGCTACCTGAAAGCACAGTTTCAACGAAGCTAAGCAAAAGCGTAAGCCCGTTCAACACACACCACGAATTTGCTCAGTGCAAGATGCTGTTTTTCAGGTAGCCTTGCGTCAGCGCAAACCCAATACAGGCAAAACCTGTATAATGTGAATGACCTTACGTCAGCCCACCTTCTAATTACGGAGAAAAACCATGAGCAACAATATTCCCGCCGAACTCAAATACGTTTCCAGCCACGAATGGCTGCGCGCCGAAGCCGACGGTAGCGTAACCGTGGGCGTAACCCACCACGCACAGGAGCTTTTGGGCGACATCGTATTCGTTGAATTGACCGAAGTGGGCGCATCGCTCGCCGCCGAAGACCAAGCCGGCGTAGTGGAATCAGTGAAAGCCGCTTCCGACGTGTACGCCCCTATTGCCGGCGAAGTCGTGGCCGTAAACGAAGCCTTGCCCGATGCGCCCGAAACCGTAAACAGCGACCCCTACGGCGAAGGCTGGTTCTTCCGCATCAAGCCTGTCAACCCTGCCGACTTAGACAGCCTAATGAACGCAGAGCAATACGCTGCCGAAATTGCCTAACTAGGTAAACAACAGCCTGAAAGTTGGCTTTCAGGCTGTTTTCCATTTCCGCCCGCAGCAGGTTTGCCAAAAGGCTACCTGAAGCCCACACATCCATGAACAGACGACAATTCCTCCTCAGCAGCGCCATCCTCGCCTTGGCCGCCTGCGGCAAGCGCCGCAACCGCACCCAGACCCTTCCCAAAGACAGTACCGTACTCGCTCTGGGAGATTCCCTCACTTACGGCTATGGTGCCGCCCCTGCTGCCGCCTACCCTATGCAGTTGGCTGAGCTCACCGGTTGGAAAATCATTAACGGCGGCGTATCCGGTGACACCACAGCCGATGCCCTCGCCCGTCTGCCCGGGCTTATGCAACGGCAGCCCAAACTCGTTATTATCAGCATCGGCGGCAACGACTTCCTGCGCAAACTGCCCGAAAGCACCACCCGCGCCAACATCGGCAGAATTATCCAAACCGTGCAGGCCGCAAACATCCACGCCGTGCTGGTGGCCATCCCCCATTTCACCGTAGGCGCACTGTTCGGCAAACTCAGCGACCACCCGCTTTACCGGGAAATAGCCGAACAATACCGCCTCCCCCTGATGAGCGGCGCGTGGTCGGAAATCCTCGGTGACCGAGATTTGAAATCCGACCAAATTCACGCCAACGCCGCCGGCTACCGCCTGTTTGCCGAAAAGCTGTATGCCTTTTTAAAAGAACAGGGTTTTGCTTAAAACTGCTGTTGAGGCTACCTGAAAAAGTTTCGTCCCAAACTAAGCCGTGCGTTTGTCACATTAAAAGAATTGCCGATGAATCAAGATAAAAACACCATCAGAGTTAGATGAAAGTTTACGCGTATGGTATCCCTCTACAGCCGCTATACTGTCATGCAGGTATTTTTGGGCTTTCCGCTGGTTCTGTTGCTTATGGTTGCCGGTTTCGCATTAACCTGGGGCTGGAAATGGTCGGCTGAATGCTGTTTGCCGGCGAGCTGCTGTCGGCGTTAATCGACGGCGGTGTTTACTTTGCCGGCATTTCACTGTTTTTTCTTGTCTTCGCTATTCTGCCTAGTGATAACGGTGCAGGCGAGGCCTTGCCCATATTCGGACCGGTATTTGCCTTAGTCGGTGCCATCTCCTCCCTGATTTTATCGGCCGCATTGCCCAAGCCCGGCTAATCCTGCTGCCCATATTTTGAGGCTACCTGAAAACCGCAAAACAGTTTTAACTTCGTTAAAGCCGATGCTTTCAGGTAACCTTTTCTTCGCTCCCTCCCACAAAAGCGGCTGCTTGCGGTACACTTGCGCCCGTTTTATCTATAGGTAATAAAGCATGAACCTTCTTAGCGCGTTGGCGAAAATCGGCAGCATGACCATGCTGTCGCGGGTGCTCGGTTTTGTGCGCGATGCGGTGCTGGCGCGGATTTTCGGTGCGGGCATTGCGATGGACGCATTCGTGGTGGCCTTCCGCCTGCCCAACCTGCTGCGCCGCATTTTTGCCGAAGGGGCGTTTTCGCAGGCTTTTGTGCCGATTTTGGCGGAATACCGGCAGAAGAAATCGCCGGCAGAAACGCAGGAATTTGTGCAGCATGTGGCGGGGATGCTGATGTTTGCGCTGCTCATCGTTACCGCCATCGGCGTGCTGGCGGCACCGGCGGTGATTTGGGCCACGGCCAGCGGCTGGGGCGGCAAGCCGGAGAAGTTTGTGCTGGCTTCGCAGCTCTTGCGGATTATTTTCCCCTACATTTTGCTGATTTCACTGTCGTCTTTAGTGGGCAGCATTCTCAACACTTACGGCAAGTTTTCCGTGCCGGCCTTCACGCCGGTGTTGCTGAATGTGTCGCTCATCGGCTTTGCGCTGCTGGGGGCGAAGCATTTTGAGCAGCCGGTGATGGCTTTGGGCTGGGGCGTGTTTTGCGGCGGGGTGCTGCAACTGAGTTTCCAGCTGCCTTGGCTGTTTAAGCTGGGCTTTTTGAAAATACCGAAGCTGCGTTTTGGCGATCCGGCGGTAAACCGCGTAATCAAACAGATGGCGCCGGCCATTTTGGGCACGTCGGTGGCGCAGGTGTCGTTGGTGATCAACACGAATATCGCGTCGTACTTGCAAAGCGGCAGCGTATCGTGGATGTATTTTGCCGACCGGCTGATGGAGCTGCCCACCGGTGTGTTGGGCGTGGCGCTGGGCACAATTCTGCTGCCGGGGCTGTCTAAACACGCGGCCACGGGCGACAAGCGGGAATTTTCCGCACTGTTGGATTGGGGCTTGCGTCTGTGCCTGCTGCTTACGGCGCCGGCGGCGGTGGGCATGGCGGTGCTGGCCTTCCCGCTGGTGGCCACGCTGTTTATGTATAACAAAATCGGCGTGCACGACGCACAGATGACGCAACAGGCGCTGATTGCCTATGCGGTGGGCCTGCTGGGGCTGATTCTGATTAAGGTGCTGGCGCCGGGGTTTTACGCGCAGAAAAACATCAAAACGCCGGTGAAGGTGGCGATTGTAACGCTGGTGTGCACGCAGCTGATGAACCTGATATTTGTGTGGAAGCTGCAGCATGCCGGGCTGGCCTTATCCATCAGCCTGGGCGCGTGTATCAATGCGGCGTTCCTGTTTTTATTGTTGCGGATTAAAGAGATGTATCAGCCCAAGGCGGGCTGGCGCGCGTTTTTGCTGAAGTTGGCGATTGCGCTGGCCGTGATGGCCGGCGGACTTTGGGCAGTACAGCATTATGTGGCGCTGGAGTGGGTGCGCGTGGGCGGCTTGCGGCGCACGGGGCAGCTGTTTGCGCTGATCGGCTTCGGCATGGTGCTGTATTTTGCCACGCTTGGGTTGCTGGGCTTTCGGCCGCGCCACTTCAAGCGGCGGGAAATGTAGTTCTGGAGATTTCAGGTAGCCTCTTAATCAAACAGGCTACCTGAAAGCGCAGCTTCAACGTAGTTCAAACGCCCAATCCAAGCAAAACAATCCGCTGGCAGGCATGATGGCGTGCCGGCGGATTTTATCGTTGCAGAGGAACACGCTTAATCGTTTTCTTCTTCTACCGAGGCCGGACACTTTTCCTGATCGCAGTCAATCAGCCACAGCACGCCGCCCACTGCGAGAAGCGCAATTTTAATGCCCTACGTTAGCGCCCCAGTTATAAATCCAGGCCAATACTTTCGGTACACGGTTGAGGAAGTCTAAAAAAATTGCCAGAATGCCCAGAGTAACCAATGGACTACCTAAGCTCTACGACATTGCCCTTGTTTATGGTTAAGAAAGAGGCAAAATCCTGCACAAAGCATACATTTTTTCAAGCCACAAGTGAAAATGGTATGATACCGTCTTCGCAATTCCAACACACAAAGGAACCGCCATGCCCCTGCTCGACAGCTTCACCGTAGACCACACCCGTATGCACGCCCCCGCCGTGCGCGTGGCCAAAAACATGCGCACCCCAAAAGGCGACGACATCACCGTGTTCGACCTGCGCTTCTGTGTGCCAAACCAAGAAATCCTGCCCGAAAAAGGCATCCACACGCTGGAACACCTGTTTGCCGGCTTCATGCGTGATCACCTCAACAGCGCAAACGTAGAAATCATCGACATTTCCCCCATGGGCTGCCGCACCGGCTTCTACATGAGCCTCATCGGCACCCCAAGCGAAGAAGCCGTGGTCGCCGCCTGGCAAGCCGCCATGCAGGATATTTTAAACGTGCAAGACCAAAGCCAAATCCCCGAGCTGAACGAATACCAATGCGGCACCTACCGCATGCACTCCCTCGAAGAAGCCCAGCAAATCGCCCGCAACATCCTCGCCCGCCAGATCGGCATCAATAAAAATGCCGACCTCGCCCTGAGCGAAGACATTCTCGGCAAGCTATAAATAGCCAAACAAAGAGGCTACCTGAAACATATTTTTCAGGTAGCCTCTATCGCCCGCCAAACCAAATATTCGAAACGAAAGCCATGCAAACCTTCTCCCTCAACGGCCACGAACACATCGCCCTGTGTGACCTCCTCAAACTCACCGGCCTGGCCGACAGCGGCGGCCAAGCCAAAACCTGGATCGCCGAAGGCCGCGTGCGCCGCAACGGCGAAACCGAAACCCGCAAAACCGCCAAAATCGTCGCCGGCGAAATCATCGAGTTGGATAGCGGCAGCGCGATTGAAGTGCAGGAATAGCGCTGCAATAAAGGCTACTTGAAATTTAGCTTCGTAGGAACTCCGCTGTGCTGCGTTTTAACTCCGTTGAAGCTGCGCTTTCAGGTAGCCTTTCTCTCAACTTAATTTTCCAATTCCTGCAAAATATAATCTCTCAAAGGCCGGTTATCCTTTAACACATCATCCATGATTGCCTTAAATGCCGGATTCATCGCCTTCGTTTGTGAATCCCGCCAATGGTAAACGGAAAGCATAAAGTACGTTAAAATATCCCGTTGCCCGTTTCCTCCCTGCTTATTTTGCGCCGCCGCATCCGCCAGATTCCGATACCTCGCTTGCAGATAGGCAGAACAGCTTGGGTATCGCTGATTCAACTGCTCTTCAGGCATAACGGGCAATAATTTTTGCCTGCCTGCTGCCGAAGGTGGAGCCTCGTTTTTCAACAGCAACAAACTGCTTCTGGAAAATTGTTGCAAAGCCGCCTGTTGTTTGGCAACCGATTCCGCTCCATCTACATTGCTGCCGCAAATTGAGATTGGCATATGTTGATTGTACAAAACAACTTCTGGATATGCTTGCTGCATTATCAGCACACAAAGTATAGAAAAAACAAATCTAGGCATATCCATCCTTTCATATTCACAGTAGAACTTTTATAGGCTACCTGAAAAATTCAGGTAGCCTCCTTGCACAACTTATCCCCTAATCACGATCCAGGATAAGTGTAAATCGGCTTATTCTTATCACAAAGAATTCGAGCCGAAGAAAAATTTAGATCACCACGCACAGTATCTAAATTTCCTTCCATTGAAATATCAACTCCTACAATCACATCATTATCCCATTTATTCACAGCCCAAAATACACTATAGCTATAGCGACCATTTATCATATTTTTCTCACCCCACAATTCGGAGCCACCGGTTTTTGTATTATCCAAGCTCCTTTCTAAAACATCTTGTTTCGGATTACTGAAAACCAATTCAGGGTGATTGGGACGGCCAAAACTATTATAGTTATCATCTTTTTGATAAATTGCCAATTGTTTCCCATCAACTGTTGTACAGGAAAAAACTGTTATAGCCAATGCTTCTGGCTTTTTTATTTCCGCCTGTATAAAAGAGCTTATTACGTACATATAAGCTAGCAATACTGTTTTCATAAATCCCTCACAAACAAATATTTAATGATAATAGAAGTATATTATTGCCTGATTAAAGCTCCCTTACCGCTTAAATAACCTTGAATTAGCCTATTATATTCAACCATGTTAATAGTACCTCCATTAACTATTCGTCGCACACGTTTATAATCACCTTGCCGTGCCAGCTCTGGTAATTCAGGCCGGTATTTCGTCCAAAACCAAATGGCACTCTTTACTGCCAAATCTGGATCTGTCGCCAATAAGTCAGGGTTATCCATAATATCCATTCTATTAACATACTTAGCAAAGGCATAATAATTTCCTCTTCCTGTCAGATGAAAACCACCTCGACCACGAAATTTATACCCATCGCCAAACTCGACGTTACCATTCATGCCCTCATACATAATATTTAACTGATCCTCAATAGATATTTGAGCAAAATCTACTTCAGTATTTACTGCATGTCTATTTAGCCAGTTTTGAATATTTTTCTGATTCCGCTCTTTAGCCAGCTCTCTCCATCTTTCTAGCGAATAACCAAGCTTCTCTCGCATACTGGTTCCACCATGTGTTTCAACGTCAGAACTAGCTAAAAATGCCGCCAATTCGTTCTTATTTCTAGTAATTCCGGCATCTTCCAACGCAGGCCAAAGGGCTGCTAAATATTCTTCTTTGAAGCTTGGTTTTACATCTAGCTCTATTTTCCGGTTTTCACACAAGCTATCTGCGTTAAGTATAGCCCGCCCAACTTTTTCACCAGATATAAGAATTTGTGTGTCATGCTGTTTGATTAATTTAATACCACCCTCCAGCTTTACAGTAATTGACTGTGATGCCGATAATACAGCCTGCTCACCAATTCGAATAATCCGTTTGATAATATTATGTTTAATTTCTATATCATTGAAAGTAAGCTTTAACTCCTTAACAATCCGATTTTTCTCATATTTAACACCCAACACCTTCCCCGTAGCCGGATCAATCAGCGCGCGCTGTTTGTATTTTTCCTGCCACAACTCAATGCCGCGCTCGGTGCGGCGGATGATTACGCAGTTGCCTTCGGTATCGCACAGGCTCAGGCAGCGGCGTTCGTTTTTCAGGCTCTCGGGCAGGTACGGATCGTGTTGGGCGCAGGCGGGCTTGAAACGGCCGGAGGCGGCATCGTAGATTAATTCGGAACAGGTTTCTTTCGGCCAGGTTTCCAAAGCGGGTTTCCGGCATATCTCTTTATCGGCGTATGAGGCGGAACAACTAATTTTACCAAACCAGCAAACGGCAGAAACGACACTATATTTGAAACCCGGATCTTTCGGCGGCTCGCGAAAAGTATTGTTTGTGATTGCACCAGATTCATGAGTTCTCATTTGCTCTGCAATGGATGAGCCAGGATCTTCCGCTTCGCCATTGTGGGGCTGACTGGTTCTATTTTTCGTGAAATACTTCCCATAGAAAGTTTCTGCGGCAGCAATCATTTCCTGCCGGGTTCGGAAACTGGTTTTTGGTAGCATCCGTCTATGTCCGGCAGACGGCCAGAACTTGCCTACACTGCCTTCCAAAGTGAAGTAATAATCTGATTCGGGCGGTTGGCAGACGGATTTCCAGCCCCGTGGTGCCACGGCCTTGCCGTCTAATCTCAAATTCAAACAGCGTCCGCTTTCGCAATCTTTCAGGCCGCTCAGGCCGTTTACGGTGTTGCCGGTTTTCAGTTGGGTATTTGCATGGATGGTTGCCATATTCTTTCCCTTTCTGCAGATGTATTTGAAGGCTACCTGAAAAAAGGTTTCAGGTAGCCTTCAATATAGGCTTCTTCATGGCGGATGGCAATCAATATACTGTAAATATTGGCATTTATTTGCAATAAGTCACATCTGCGGCCAGTTTGTTATCCCGGTGGTGTACTGCCGGTATCGGCTGTTTCGTCAGCTGTATCTTCTCTCTGCGCAGCCTCTTCGGCTTCAATCAGCGCGGAGGGCGGCGGGGTGGCTGTTGCCGCTGCGGCTTCTTGGGCTTGTTTATAGGCCAGGGCGGCTTCGCGGTCGCGTTTGTTTACGCGGCGCATCATGAAGTAGTTGCCAGTGATGACGAGGGTGCCGATGATGGTGATCAGGAAGGTGGCCAGCACGTTCATCTGCGGGTTCACGCCGCGTTTTACTTTGGCGAAAATCAGCTGCGGCAGGGTGGTGTAGTTGGGGCCGCTGAGGAAGGAGGTGATTACCAGGTCGTCCATGGAAAGGGTCATGGCGAGTAGGAAGCCGGAGGCGATGGCGGGGGCGATCAGCGGCAGGGTGATCACCCAGAAAACTTTCCACGGCTTGGCACCCAAATCCTGCGCGGCTTCTTCCAAGGATTGGTCGAGCTCGCCCAGGCGGGTGCGGATGACCACGGTAACGTAGGCCATGCACAGGGTGGTGTGGCCGAGCCAGATAGTGAACCAGCCGCGCTCGAATTGCAGCCAGCTCAGGCTGGAGCCGCGCAGCAAGGCCTGCACCTGCAAAATCAGCATCACCAGCGAAATGCCGGTGATGATGTCGGGCATCACCATGGGGGCGGACACCATGCCGGTAAATAAGGTGCTGCCACGGAAGCGTTTGATGCGCGCCAGGGCATAGGCGGCCATGGTGCCGAGCACCACGGCGGCGGCGGAGGAAATGAGCGCGATGCGGATGGAGAGCCAGGTGGCTTCCAAAATCTCGCTGTTATTCAGCAGCGCGCCATACCATTTGGTGGAGAAGCCGCCCCATACGGTAACCAGCTCGGAGCGGTTGAAGGAATATACCACCAGCACCAGCAGCGGGATATAGAGGAAGGCCAGCCCCAAAAACAGGCAGATGCGCAGAAACCAGGTGGACGATACAGATTTTCTAGCCACGGCGCGCTCCTTCCAGCTGTTTGGCTTCATGACGGTGGAACAGGCCGATAGGCACCACCAAAAGCAGCACCATCACCACGGCCATGGCCGAGGCGAGCGGCCAGTCGTTTTGGGTGAAGAAGGCCTGCCACAGGGCTTTACCGATCATCAGGTGTTCGGGCCCGCCCACCAAATCGGGAATCACAAATTCGCCCACCGCCGGGATAAACACCAGCATGGAGCCAGCGATGATGCCGCTTTTGGAGAGCGGCAGGGTGATGGAGAAAAACGATTTCACCGGCCCGGCACCCAAATCGGCAGAGGCTTCGAGCAGGCGGTTATCCAGCTTGAGGAGCTGGGTGTACAGCGGCAGCACCATAAAGGGCAGATAGGTGTACACCATCACGATATTGAGCGAGAAGCTGTTGTAGAACATGTCCAGCGGCTGGTTAATCCAGCCCCAGCGCAACAGCAGGTTGTTGATGATGCCGTTTTGCGAAAGCAGGCCCATCCAGGCATACACGCGCAGCAACAGCGAAGTCCAAAACGGCAGCATAATGGCCAAGAGCAGCGGGTTGCGCCATTTTTCGCGGCTGCGCGAGATGGCGTAGGCGATGGGGTAGCCGGCCAGCAGGCAAATCAGCGTGGTGGTGATGGCAGTTTTGATGGAGAGCAGGTAGATGTGCACATACAGGTTGCTGCCGGATTTATCGGCAAAGGGGTTGAGCCCGAGCCACAGCGATGACCAGAAATTATCGAAAATGCCGGTGTAGTTCAGGTAGCTCAGGGAAATATTCACGCGCCCGGCCGCCTCGTCCACCGTGTAGAGCGGGGTGTAGGGCGGAATCGAGGTGGCTTGCTCGGCCAGGCTGATTTTCAACACGAAGAAGAAGGGGATCAGGAAGAGCACCAGCAGCCACAAATAGGGTATGCCGATAACCAGCCCCTGCCCGGGGCTGAGTTTGCGTTTTAAAGCCTGCCATTTCATTTTTCAGGTAGCCTCTCTTGCTTGCCCTGGCCTGAAAGTGCGGTTTCAGGTTTCAGGTAGCCTTTTCATGTTCGGCTGCCTTGCCGAACCGGTATGTTGGTTTTAACTGTGTTGCAACCGCGTTTTGGCTCCGCAAAACTCTGCTTTCGTTGCACCAAAACTTCATGAAGCCGAGCTTTAGTTCCGCAGCAACTCGTCTTCCCGCGGAGGCCTCGGTCCGCTTCGCAGAAACTTCGCTTCGCTACGTTTTTAGGTAGCCTTTAGCGGGTGAGCGGTACGGGCTGGTTGGCCGGCCAGCTCAGATACACGGTTTCGTCCCAAGTGGGCGGCTCTAGGTTGGCCAAATACCAATAAGACGACAACACCTGGCTTTTCACCATGCGCCCGCTGGGCAGCTGCACATGATAAATGGCGAAGCTGCCCAAATAGGCGATTTCCTTCACCGTGCCGATGGTCCAGTTGTGTTCGCCCACATTAGCCGGCTTTTCCTTGTGCATATTGATGTCTTCCGGGCGGATGCTGACCCACATGGTCTGCTCCTCCGGCCCGGCCACGCTGTGGTCGATGAGGATATTCTGTGCCAACTCGGGGCAGTCGATTTCGGCATGGTCGGCCTCATCCACCACCAGGTGGCCTTCAAAAATATTGGTTTCGCCGATGAATTCGGCGGTGAAGCGGCTGTTGGGGAAGTCGTACACCTCGCGCGGCGTACCCACCTGTTGCAGCTGGCCTTCCGACATGATGGCGATGCGCGTGGCCATGGTCATGGCTTCTTCTTGGTCGTGCGTTACCATGATGCAGGTTACGCCCACTTTCTCCAGAGTATCCACCAATTCCAGCTGGGTTTGCTGGCGCAGGTTTTTATCCAGCGCGCCCAAAGGCTCGTCTAGCAGCAAAAGTTTGGGCTGTTTGGCCAGCGCGCGGGCCAGCGCAATACGTTGCTGTTGCCCGCCGGAAAGCTGGTGCGGCTTGCGTTTGGCGTATTTGCTCATCTGCACCAGGCGCAGCATTTCCTCCACCCGTTCGGTAATCTGGTCTTTGGGCATTTTGTCCTGCTTCAGGCCGAAGGCGATGTTCTGCTCCACCGTCATGTGCGGAAACAGGGCGTAGCTTTGGAACATCATGTTAATCGGCCTGTCGTAGGGCGGCAGGCGGGTGATGTCTTGCCCGTCCAAAATAATCTTGCCCTGATCTGGCGTTTCCATGCCCGCCAGCATACGCAGCAATGTGGACTTACCCGAGCCGGAACTGCCCAAAAGGGCGAAGATTTCGTGTCGGTCGATATCCAAATCGATGTGGTCCACCGCATAATTCTCGCCGTAGGTTTTCACCACGTCTTTGATTTGCAGATAGGGCTTTTGGGGAGGAATATATTTTTCAGACATGGGCACAGGGCTCCGCAGCAGTTGCAAACCGGCTTCCGCACGGGAAGCCGCAAGTGGCAGTTTGTGTATGCTTGTTTAAAATAGGCACGAGGTAAAACGGTGGCATTGGAGCGGCAAGGCGATTTGCCCCCGTATCGTTTTTTCTATTTCAAGCGATAAATCACAGACTGCAAAGCGTAATTGTAGGATAGAGCATCGGCAGGGGCAATGAAAAAAACCGAATGCGCCCGCTTTTAGCCGATTCGGTAGGGAAAGTGGTGCCGACTGAAGGCATGCCGGTACTGTAAAAGGCTACCTGAAAGCTGCCCGGCCAAGTCAACAAGCCATCATTCCATTTTTCAGGTAGCCTCAACTCATGCCCAAGATTCCAAACGATTCAATACTCTGGTTTAAGCATAGAAAAGGCTACCTGAAATTTCAGCTTGGCGGCACTTCCGCTCTGCTGCTTTTCAGGTAGCCTCAATTCCAGGCTGAACTACTCTTGCGCTGCCGTGCCGGAAATATCCACGGTAACGCGGCGGTCGGGCTGCAGGCAGGCTTTCAGAGCAGCAGTAGCGCGAGTGCCGGCACAAGCTGTGGTAACCGGCTGGCTTTCGCCGGCACTGGCTACGCTGATGGGGGCTTGCATGCCTTTACCCTGCAGATAGTCTTTTACTGTTTGAGCACGCCGCAGGCCGAGGTTGTAGTTGTATTGCTCGCTGCCGAGGCGGTCGGTGTGGCCGGTGAGGGTGATGCTGTCGATATGAGCTTGACGGCTAACGAGGTTTTCGGCCAAGCGGTCGAGGGTGGCTTTGCCTTCGGGCAACATATCGGCAGCATCCGATTGGTTGAAGCGGAACAAGGCATCAGCCGAGAGGTTGATGCGCTCAACTTGCGGCGTTGCCACAACGGGTTGCGCAACAGGCGCTTCTTCGGCACACCAGCGGTGGCGTACGTCGCGGGCGGCGGCTTGGCTGCTCAAACCGGCGGCCAAGGCTGTGAGGAGGAGGGTTTTTGTAATCTGATTCATTGTATTCAATCCTTGTTGGGGCTACCTGAAAACTGTTCGTTCAAACTTTTTCAGGTAGCCTTTGCTGCATCAAACGCTTACTTCCAAGTGTATTTGAAGCCTACGCTGCCACGGTAACCATGGCGGCTGGTGCTGCCAAAGTTGTGTTGGTAGCGGGCATCGCCATACACATAGGCGTTGTTGGATACGGGCAGCTGGGCACCGAGGCCAACTTCACCCCAAGTGGCGTTGCGTTTCTCGCGCACATTGTCTTCACCGATATCTACACCATGCGGCTTGATAAAGTCGTGCCATACGTTGGCCACGGCATAGAAGGTGTTGGTACGCAGGCTGCGGCTGGGGCCGTTGTAGGCCAAGCGGGCACCGAGGCGGCCGCGCAAGCTGTGCTGCTTGTCTTGGCTAACTTGGCGGATACCGTCGTTGAAATCTTTGAGACCAACGTATTGGTATACCAGTTGTGCCTGCGGCTCAATCAGCCAGCCACCTTGGTTGTCGGCATGGCTGCCTAAGGCAAACGGACGGCCAACTTCGGCAGAGAGGGCAGCACCCCAGCCGTTTTGTTTCACGCTGGTGCTGTCGCGATCTTGGTATTTATTACGCAACCAGCTCAGCTGGCCAACCAAGTCGAAGTAGCTGCCATTGGCAGCATAGTAGGTGTTGCTCAAGCCGAGGCTAACCGCATCGGTAGTGCCTTTGCCGCTGTAGTGGTCAGGGCTGATGCTGCCGTTTACAGCACGATAACGGTCGAAGAAATCGGTACTGGTTCGGGTATAGGCTAGGTAGCCGCCGGTGAGACGGTGGCCGCCTTTATCGTTGCGGTGAACAGCGAAGTCGTGACCGATCTGGAAACCGCCCATTTTGGTTTCAAAATTGAAGCGTTCTTTGCCATCGCTATCGAGGCGGCTGCCAAGGAGGCGGGTCCAAGTTTGGCCTTTGGCTTGCTCGCCGCAACGGGCGCAATCATCCCAAGCAAGGGTTTGGTTCTCGCCACGGCGCTCGTGCAGGGTGCCGATAGTGTGGTGGCCAATTTCTTGGTTCACTTGCGGCATCAACACATAGCCGGCCACGGCAGGGGCGTAAATGTAAGTCGACGGGCCTGCATTGGGGTCGGCAAACAGCGTCCAGGCATACACGTTTTTACCGCCAGCAGTGCTCTTCAATACAAGCTGAGCTTGGCCGGCATTGGTGGTATTAGCCGTACCGGTGAAGATGGCATTGCCGTCAGGCTGGCCTTCTTGCTGACCAGGGGCATTGGTACTCGGTGTTTCTACAGTAACCACGTCAGACGAGAATTGCTGGGCGTTGGTTTTGCGGATGTTACCGATGATGCCGTTCGGCGTGCTAACCACAGTAGTACCGCTAGCGGTGCCTTTGATGATCAGGTGATCAGAATCTTTGTCGGCATCGCTGTTCCACAGGGTGTTCACCACCAATTTACCGTTATTACCGGTGTAGTTGCCGTTTACGGTGATGGTTTTGTAATTACCAACAGCAGCTGCAACCGGTGTGGCAAAGGCTACGGTGCCTGAGTTATCCAAGCTGGTTACGGTGGAATTGCCGGTATTGTTCCAGGTGGTGCCGTTACCCAGATTTACAGAGGAAGTACCTGCCGCCAGCGACATAACACCATTCAGCACTGCGCCATTAGTGGCAACGAGTGAGTTGGTGCCAGCAACTGAATTGAATACGTTGGTGGTGCCGGTTACCGTGCCGCCATTAACGTTGATGGTGTTGTTGCCAGCATTGGCTCGCAAAGCATCACCATTGGCTTTCACCGTTGCGTTGTTCAGGTTGGCTGTACCGTTATTCAGCGTTTGTACGGCAACGCTGTTGGCGCCATTCAGATTCAGGCTACCTGAATAGTCCACTGTGCTGCTGTTTTGCGCAGTGTATCCGGTTACACCAGCTGCGCTGGTGGTGGTGTTCAGATTGGAAACCAGTTTGGTTTTGTTATTAGGTGAACTACCGGCAACTGTTTGGTTGTTTAAGCCGTGGTTTTTACCATCTGCTATACCAATGGTTGCATTGGCGGCAGTATTGGCAATATTGGCCGTACCTTTCAGGGTTGCCGTTGCGCCGCCGGATACCAAGGCCACTTTAGAGCCGCTGCCGGTCAGGTTATAAGTGCCATTATTCACATTGATGGCAGAAGCCTTACCTGCCGCATCAGCGCCATCACTAGCCAGAATCACGGCATCTTTGCCGGATGCAGTAACGGTGAGGTTGGATGCATTTACGGTACCGCCAGCATCTGCACGGAACATAGTGGAGTTCTCGGTAGTGATGTCGGTACTGTTGGCCAAGGCAGCTACGTTGGCAACAGCATTGCCACCATTGATGTGGTAAGCAATTTGGTTTTTCGCATTGGTAGAATTATCGAATACGGCTTTCATGCCCGCATTGACGGTCATTGTTGAATTGCCGCGTGCGTGCGCACCGATTACGTTGTCACCTTTCAAGGTCAACGTACCGTCTGCAACCACATCAGCTTTGCCAGTACCCTGACCGTCAGCATAAATACCGTAGTTACGAGTAACCTGGTTGGCAGAAGCCTCTTCTACCGTAATTTTGCTGCTGGCAGTATTGGTGATTTTTGCTGTATGCCCTGCTTCAGCCACAACATTTTCACCGACAGCATTCGTACCAATTACATTGATTGCACCGGCATTAGTAATTTGAGCTGCACCAGAGTTTTGCGCCTGAATACCAACGTTTTGTTTTGGTTGGGCACCGCCAACACCGCGAGCCTTACCTTCAATATTGATGGTGCTGTCTGCACCCAAATTAACTACTGTCGAAGCCGTACTGTCTTTACCTACGCGGATCGCAGTAGCACCTTGGGTCTGTTCACCAATGGTAATCTTACCATCGTGATTAACAACAGCATTGCTACCATTAACCAAGATGCCAACTTGGTCAGTAGCATTACCAATCAGCTTAGTCGGCGCATTTTTGCTGTATTGTGCAGCACGGCCGATGAAGATCTGGCTATCTTTCTCACCGTTAAACGTACCATCTTTTTCTACACGTACACCAGTAATACCGCTATTCGGAGCACTGTTTACGGCTACATTAATAACACCGCCGGCTTTATTGGTTGCCGTGGCATTGTTATTTACGCGGAGTGCATAGTTGTTATGTGAATAACCTTGATAGGTATAACCGGCAAGATTGATGATGCCATTGTTTTCAAATTTACCGCTATTGGTAGCATGAATGGTGGTAGACAAAGAATAGTAGTCGTTTTTGTTGGCTTGGCTAGCTTGAGTTGTGTCGTAATTATCAGACGCAAAGAAACCACCAGAAATCACACCATTGTTGACTGCTGTACTGCCCGCACCGCGCACGGTCAGGCTGTTAAAACGGCCGGACAATTGTGCCCCTTCTTCAATGACTGCTTTGCCGCCGTTTTCGGCCAGCATGCCGCCACCGTTGCCTGATTCCAAACCGGGGCTTACATCAATTTGCCCGCCATTCTTGATGGTGGCAGTAGAACCCGCACCGGTTGCAGCCAGCACCCAGCGTTCACCAATCGGAAGGGTGGAATCTGGATGGGTGTTAATGGAGTTGTTTTGTCGGAAAACCTTCGTTTCAGTCGCAGCAGCCTCATTGAAATAGCGATCATATGCCGCCTGTTGGGTTTCACCGGCGTTGGCAAAGCCTGGAGTACCAACAGCAGGAATTAATACATTATTATTATAGTTAATCAGATCCTGCACTGTATTCAGTGTGTGACTTACTCCCTTGAAGGTAACGGTTTTTGGTTTAAACAAATCTTGACTAATCGCCAACTCTTGGGAAGCTACACGGGTTTCTTCAAAGTAAATGCGGTTTTTAGAGACCCATTCTGCCGATCCGCCATTTTCGGCCTGCACCAGACGAGAGTTTTTTAAAGCAATCAGTGTTCTTACAGTGTTTTTAGTAGTAGTCTCATCTGCCATAGTAGCAGCCGGATCACCTAAGCTGGCAATAATTTTGCTGCCGTTGCCATTGGCGGTACCCAAGCGCATATCAACGTATATGTCATTACCCGTTGATACAGTACTTTGAATGTCCGCCGCAGATATAGAGCCAACGTTGTTGTAAACGTTTACTGTTTGATTACTGTTGGTTGCAGGATCAGTTACATTAACTGTGCGGCCTTTTTGATTGGCCAGCAGACGTTGGCGCTGGTTCAGCTCAGCAAGAATTGTGGGGTCGGTAAAGAGGTCGCTCAATTTCCCGCTTCGGATAGAACGATCATTCGCATTACCGGTGATGTTGTTGATATCGGGTGAAGTTAAGGTAACAGTATCGCCACCGGTTACCAAAGCTTGGCCGACTTTATTATCGTTCGCAGCGGCAGTATAAATACCCATATCGCAGCTGCCACCGCTGGTAACAGCACTACCATTACCACAGGTAGAAGCCGCTGCGGGCAAAGCAGATACGCCAAGACCAATCACCGCAGCAGAAGCCAGCATCTTGGCGGCAGAATTACTGGAAGACTTCTTCCGGCTAGCGCGCTCCAATTCTGAGCACACCACCCAGGTGCCACGCTCTTCAGAGTACACGATATTATAAATTTTATTCATTAAATTAACTCCTTAAAGTGCAAATACGCTGATGCATTTGAACAGGTTTCAAATGCTCGCATACCGTTCCGCAAAATAAAAACGGCGGATTCTAACATATGCAAACAAGAGAACTAACGAAAACTTATCTCCAACAACAGCAATTGATGGATAAAAGATACAAAACAGCAATACAACACATCTCTTTGAACTGATTACTCTAAATGGATACTGTTTCTCTGTTATCTAATGTGCAACAACTAGTTTCAGGTAGCATTTCCCTATCCGAAGGCTACCTGAAACACCCTGCCCATCCCTGTGTTACCATAGCGCCCATCTTTTCACATCACGCCATGCACCATGCCCACCAAACACATTCTGCTCGGTATCAGCGGCGGCATTGCCGCCTACAAATCTTGCGAACTCGTACGCCTGCTCAGAAAACAGGGGCATACCGTGAGCGTGGCCATGAGCTGCGCCGCTGCCGGTTTCGTTTCTCCGCAAACCTTCCAAGCCCTAAGCGGGCACACTGTGTGGACGGACGATACTGCCGATTCCGCCGACGGCATGGCACACATTCACCTAAGCCGCGAGGCCGACGTATTCCTTATCGCTCCCGCCAGCGCCAACACTCTGGCCAAAATCGCCCACGGCATAGCCGACAACCTGCTTTCCACCCTGGCCGCCGCCCGCACCTGCCCGCTGGCCGTTGCCCCCGCCATGAACGTGGAAATGTGGCGAAACCAGGCCAACCTGCGCAACATCGCCCAACTGCAAGCCGATGGCATTACCGTGTTCGGCCCCGCCAGCGGCAGCCAGGCCTGTGGCGAAACCGGCGAAGGCCGCATGCTCGAAGCCGCCGAATTGGCCGAACTGCTGCCCGATTTGTGGACGCCAAAACTGCTGGCCGGCAAACGCGTGTTGCTCACGGCCGGCGCCACCTTTGAAGCCATCGACCCCGTGCGCGGCATCACCAACCTATCCAGCGGCCGAATGGGCGTGGCGCTGGCACAGGCCTGCCGTGCTGCTGGAGCAGAAGTGGTGCTGGTGGCCGGGCAGCTTCAGGTAGCCCCGCCCGCCGGAGTGGCCGTGTACCATACCCACAGCGCACGTGAAATGCACGAAGCTGTGGTGCGGGAAGTAGGCAGCTGCGATGTATTCATCAGCGTAGCTGCCGTAGCCGACTATCACGTGGCCAACCGCAGCGCCGAAAAGCTGAAAAAAAATGGCAGCGGCACGCCGCCCGTTATCGAATTGGCCGAAAACCCAGACATCCTCGCCGCCGTGGCTCGGTTGCCCAACGCGCCCTTCTGCGTGGGTTTTGCCGCCGAAAGCCATAACGTGCTCGAACACGCCCGCGCCAAACGGCTGCGCAAAGGCGTGCCGCTGATCGTGGCCAACCACGCCGTCAGCGCCATGGGCAGCGGCAACAACCAAGTAACGCTCATCAGCGATTCAGCCGAAACCGCGCTGCCGGAAATGGGCAAACGCGATACCGCTGATGCCATCGTGGCCGAAATCGCCCACCTGTTGGAAAAGGCTACCTGAAAGCCTGCCCTATGGCTGTAGCGCGTTTTTCATACCAAGCAGAGCAGGAAAAAGAACCAACGCAGCTGCCCAAAAGCAACGCTTGAACGATACTATTTTCAGGTAGCCTTACACCCGACAGGCTACCTGAAAACGAGGTTTCCTCAGGAGGACGAGTTTCTGCGAAGCGGACCGAGGTTTTGGCAAAGTCAAAGCTGAGTTGCTATCAAGTTAAAGAGCAGCTAAAACAAAAAACCGTGCCGCCGGAAAGCTCCAGCGGCACGGTTTTTATTGGGCAAAGATTACTTACGCAGATTCAAGCGGGTAATCACATCGCGGTAGGTATCCACATCAGTGTTGCGCAGGTAGGCCAACAGGCGGCGGCGGGCGCTCACCATTTTCAGCAGGCCGCGGCGGCTGTGGAAATCTTTCGGGTTGGCTTTGAAGTGCGGAGCCAGATCGTTGATGCGGAAAGTCAAGAGAGCGATTTGCACCTCAGAAGAGCCGGTATCGCCTTCTTTGCGCTGGAAATCTTTGATGATTTGCGCTTTTTGTTCTACGGTTAATGCCATAATAAAACTCCAAAAATATAGCCTTGCGGCCGGACAAGCTGGCCGAGCCGGGAAGACCCACGCCAACTCCTAGTGCCTGCTAAAACAGGCAGGCGCGAATTATGGCACAAAACCGCTGCCAAAAACAGCCGCATAGGCAAAATCGTATTAAAGATGATGCCGCTGTGCAACCAAAAGGCTACCTGAAAACGAGGCTTCCAAAGAAAGCTGAGTTTTCAGGTAGCCTTTTAGCCGAAAACCGAACTTCCACTACAACCGCTGCCGCATCTGCTCAAACAGGCAAACAGTGGCCGCCATCGCTACGTTCAGCGATTCGGTTTGTGCCGCCATCGGAATATGTACAAGGCGGCTGGCTACCGCCAGCATGGTTTCGCTCACGCCCGCGCCTTCGTTGCCAAACAGCCAGGCGGCAGGCGCGCGCAAATCGCAATCGTACAGGCTCACACTGTTGCGGCGCAGCGCGGTGGCCAGCAGCGGCACGCGGCATCGTTCCCGCCACACCACCAAATCCGGCTCAACAAATAAGCACAACGCAAAATGCGCCCCCATGCCCGCGCGCAACACCTTGGGCGACCACGCATCGGCACAATCAGCGGAAAGCACCACCTGCCCCACGCCCGCTGCTGCCGCGCTGCGCAGAATCGTGCCGATATTGCCCGGGTCTTGAATATGTTCCAACACCACGCAATCGGCCTCGGCATCAAACGGCTCGGTGGGCGGCAGCGCAATCAGCGCGGTGATTTCTTCGGCATCGGTGAGGCTGGTGATTTTCTGCAAGGCCGCGCCCGCCGTCTGCACCACCTGTTCGAGTGGTAGCTGTGAGAGCAACTGCGCGGTTTCCGGCTGCTGCATTTTGCTTGCCGGCACATAAGCTTGCAGCACCTGCCCGCCGGCCTGCAAATAGGCGGAGAGCAAATGCGCCCCTTCCAGTACGGCCTGCCCGCTCTCGCGGCGCGCACGGGCGCTGCGCAGCAGTTTGGCCAGATATTTGAGCGCGGGGTTTTGGGCGGATTCGATGGTGTTCATGGCGGCAGATTATATAGTAGGGCAAGGTAATTTTGCTTGTTCAGGTAGCCTTTCGGCACACGAACCAAAGGCTACCTGAAAGCGTAGCTTCAACGAAGTTAAAACTGCTTTCCCATTTTTCAGGTAGCCTCTTCCCATTACACATCAATCTTGTAATCTTCCGGAGCAATCCATTTAAGCTTATTCACAAACAGCCAGTCCACCGCAAACGCCCCGGCCACGGGCACAATCACAAACACCAGCAGCGACACCGCCAGTTGCCCCACGCCCCAGCCGGCGAGTTTCAAATGGTTCACCGGGCCGATGAGGCCGCTGATGCCGAAGCCCGCGCTAAATTCCGTGCCTTGGATTTGAAACAGCGAAGCCAGCACCCCGGCTAGCGCGGCATTGAGCATAATCGGCAGCAAAAGCTTGGGTTTGGCCATGATATTGGGCATGGACAGCTTGGGCGAGCCCACAAAATGCGCCGCGCAAGTGCCCAACGGGTTCACCCGCCGCCCGGCCACGGCCAGCGAAAACGCACAGGCGCAAATGCCCAAATTGGCCGCACCCGAGCCCACGCCAGCCAAATGAATTGCCGTAGCAATGCCCACGGAAGACACCGGCGACACAATCAGGCAGGCAAACGCGATGGCAATCAACACCGCCATCAGCGTTTGCTCCAGCGTGAGCAGGTGGGCAATCCAAGAGCCCAGCAGCTGAGAAAAGGCAATGAAATACGGAAACGCCAGCCGCCCCAGCGCACCCGCCACAAACAGGCTCACCACGGGCACCACCAAAATCGCATAGCCGCGCACCTTGCCGCGCAGCAGCACAATCAGGCCGGCGGCAATGCCGGCAGTGAACACCATGGTGAAAATATCGCCCGTGCCCTTGAGCTGGATGATGCCATCGGCAAAACGCACCGCACCGCCGGCAGCCATGGTAGCCATCCCCACCGAAATCGATTCAATTGGTGTGAATTTAAACATATAGCCGATGGACACACCTACGGCGATGCCGACCATGGCGTTGGTGGCACCAATCATCTGTGTGAGCATGCCTAGCGGCTCGCAATACGGCGTGAGCGCCTTAAACAGCTCGCCCAACAGCGCACCCGGCACCAGAGCTACCACAATGCCCAAGGCCGAGCCGTTGAGCAGGTGCATCATGAAGGATTTGGGGGTGAGTTTTTCCATGGTTTCACTCCTTTGGAGAAAGATTTATGTATGGAGAAATATAACGCTGCCGATAAAAGAGCGCAAATTTGCGTGGCTTGGGCGCGGAAACGGAAAAGCTACCTGAAACCGGCCAACCCCACACCGAATACATCATGACCAAACTCAGCCTCTGGCATACCCCGAGCAAGTCCGCGACATCCTGCTCGCCCTGCCCGTAACCAAGCACAACCGCGTCCTGTATGAACTTGTTTGGCGATTTGACCACAATAACCCGCAAGGCATACCGGAAACTAAAGCTCTGCCTGCGCCCCTGTGCCTGCTCTGGCACAACCCGCGCTTTCAGGGGCTGGAAAACATCAAATGCTGGCTGGAGGAAGTGCCCAACTTATTGATGATGACAATGGCTCATGGCTTGCCCGGCAACCCGAAATCGAAGCCCTGCTTGATGTGCTCCACCCTGAAGCCTGCCGCGTGTATGGCGAGCATGGCGGCATGTGGCAAAGCGCGGAAACGTTTGCCTTCTTTGTTGCCCGAATGTTTGCCCGCAATACCGAAGCTTCGCGCGGTATGGCAGGGACTGCCTCTACTGAAGTGAAGCCCTCTGCCGCCAACGTTCCAACTGGGCTGAATGGCTCAAAAACGAAATCCGCAAGCTGCAAGAAAAATAAGGCTCAACATAGGCTGCCAAAAAATTTTAGCTTCTGCTCGTTTTAATTTCATTGAAGCTGCGCTTTAGCTTCACAGAAACTTTGCTTCGCATCGTTTTTCAGGTAGCCTTTATTATTGGGGGATTAGGGCTGCCTGAAAGCGCAGCTTTAATGAAGTTAAAAACCAATCCTTCCACACCATTCAAACCAAACCATGCTGCCCATCCGCCAACGCCTTTTCTCCTTCCTGCGCCAAGCCGCCACGATGGCTGCCGCCTTTATCGTTATCAGCCTGCTGCTTGACTGGTATCGCGCCCCTGTCGTGCCGCCCCAGACTGCCGTACTGCCGCTACACACCCTGCAAGGGCGGCAAACCACCTTGTCCGAACTGGGCGGCCGCCGCACTACCGTGCTGTATTTCTGGGGTTCGTGGTGCGGCATCTGCCGGCACACCTCTCCGGCGGTGGACAAACTCGCGCGCAACGGCGTGCCTGTGGTGGGTGTGGCCTTGCAGTCGGGCGGCGATGAAGAAGTGAGGATCTACCTGAAAACGCACGGCTGGCAATTCGATACGGTAAATGATACAGACGGCGGCTGGGCGCGGCAATGGCAGGTGCAGGTAACGCCTACTATCGTGCTGGTGAAAAACGGCCGTGTGCGCCACAGCACCACCGGCCTGGCCAGCTATTGGGGCTTGCGCGCGCGGATTGCTTTGTTGGATGCCTTGGATGGGTGAGGCTACCTGAAAAGTTGGATAGTGAGCCGGCTGAATGGCCGATATGGTGTTGGGTTGCTTGGCTGTATTTTTGTATTGCCTGCGGCTCGCCGCTTTGTATTGCCTCACAAAACGCTGCTGCGCGTCGTTTTAACTGCGTTGAAGCTGCGCTTTCAGGTAGCCATTGCTTGGCAATCCGTAGAAAAACCTCTATCCTTGCCGCCGCGTAACAGCAATCTTCATCAACATCAAGAAAAGGATAGCAAAATGGCAAACATCACCTTCCGCGACACGCCCGCCAACACTGTAGGCAACCTGCCCGCCGTTGGCGCCGCCACTCCCGCCTTCACCCTCACCGCCGCCGGTTTGTCCGACAAAACCTTGGCCGATTTCGCCGGCAAACGCAAAGTGCTCAATATTTTCCCCAGTATTGACACCGGCGTGTGCGCCCAATCCGTGCGTACCTTCAACCAACGCGCCGCCGCGCTGCAAAATGCCGTGGTGCTGTGCGTTTCTGCCGACCTGCCCTTCGCCCTTTCCCGCTTCTGCGGCGCGGAAGGCATTGAAAACGTGGTAACGCTCTCCAGCTTCCGCAGCAGCTTCGGCGCCGACTACGGCATCACCCTGGCCGACACCCCGCTGCGCGGCCTCACCGCCCGTGCCGTGGTGGTGCTGGATGAAAACAATAAAGTGTTGCACGCCGAACTCGTGCCCGAAATCGGCCAAGAGCCCAACTACGAAGCCGCCCTGGCCGTGCTGTAACCCGACTTAGCCACGCCAAAACGATACCGCCTACACACAATGGATGCAGGCGGTTTTGTTTTTGGGTAGGGCAGGGGCTACCTGAAAGCTGGAAGATAGGCCACACAAAATCGTTGTGCTGCCTTCAGTTTGCTTCTCCGGCCAAGCTGACTACACATTCTTCCTCGCCCAACCACATCACCGATTGTGCCATATCCACAAAACGCACTTCGTCTGCCCGCAGCTCGGCCAGCGCGGCGGCGCCTTCCGGCGTGGTACGGGCGGCGGCGAAGTCTTCGCGGCTGTCATACCATAATTCGCCCATGGCATCGAAGTGGAATGCTTGGGTGTGCCGTTGCGAGGCCTGCTGGGAGGCGGCGTCCAGCGGTAGAGTTTTGGCATAGCGCCGGATGCGGAGGATGTTTTGGTATTGCAACACTTTGGCCGAATGCGACGCCCAGTGTGCCAAAAACTCTTGTTGCGATAATTCGGCTTTCTTCTTCACCAGCATGGTGATTTTAAACATGGCTTTCTCCTTGAATGGCCGCTGCCATGTGTTCTACCGCTTGCAATACCTGCGGAAATTCGGTGAAACCTTCGCTGCCCAAAAAGTGGCCGCCGCCGGGGATTTCTTCCAATTTGCCGTCCAACTGCCGCGCCAAACGGCGGGTGTTTTCCGGCGGCACGATATCGTCGTTATCGGCGGTAAATAAGGCAATCCGGCTCGTCATTTGGCGTATGGCGGCGAAATCCACCGGGCACTGGTCGACATAGTTGTCTACATTAAAACCGTTAATCTGCGGTAGCGAGGGAACGCGTGCGCCGAAGGCAGACACCAGCACCAGCCCGCCTACTTTGTGCGGGTGAACCCGGCTCAGATAATGCAGCAGCGAAATCGTGCCTAGGCTGTGCGCCACTAAAATTGTGCGCCCGGACGGCATGCCTACTGCCTGCGAGAGCGCATCTTGCCAGCGGTGGTAATCGGGCTGCATACTGTCGGGTAGTGCAACGGGCAGGGCAGTTATGCCTTGTTGCTGCAGTTGCCGTGCCAGCCATGGAAACCAATGGTCGGCCACTGTGGCGCCGTAGCCGTGGATGATAAACACGCGTACAGGCTCGCCCTGCGGTTTGGCCAGGTTTTTGCAGCCTGCCAGCAATACGCCCGCGCCTGCAGCGGCACAAAATTGTCTACGGTTCATGGGGATAGGTGCTCCTGTTTGGTTACAATAGATGGGAGCTTACAGAATGACACAGTGTGAGGGTCAAGATGAGAATCGGCGAATTTGCCAAGCAAAGCGGCATCAGTGTGCGGATGCTGCGGTTTTATGAAAGTGCCGGCATCCTTGTGCCTGCGCGCACGCCGGGCGGTTATCGGGAATACCGCGAGCAAGACATCGCCTTTGTCCGCAAGGTGGTGCTGCTCAACCGCGCCGGCCTCGCCCTGAAAGACATCGCTCTGATGCGCGACTGCTTAAATGACGAGCCGCAAAACTTTTGCCCAGCGTTGCGCGGCAAACTGGCCGACACACTCGCACACATCGGCAGCCAAATCGAGAGCCTGCGCCAATCGGAACAACTGCTGGCCGGCTTGCTGGCGGCGGAGGGTGAAAAACGGCGGGAATAAGGTTCAGGCTACCTGAAAAATACTCGTTTCAATCATGAAATATGATAAAGGCTACCTGGAACTTTCAGGTAGCCTTATCAGCTTGTAGGCAGTCTGACGGTTACAACCCAAATACCGATGTATCGCCCGCACCTTGGCGGATAAGCTCGGTGCCGTCGGTCATGTCGATTACCGTGGTCGGTTCGGTGCCGCACCAGTCGCCGTCGATGATTAAGTCCACGGCGTGTTCGAGCAGGTTGCGGATTTCGTAGGGGTCGGTTTGCGGCTCGGTTTCTCCGGGCAGCATCAGGGTGCAGGAGAGCATGGGCTCGCCCAGCTCGGCCAAAAGGGCGAGGGCGATTTTATTGTCGGGCACGCGCAGGCCGATGGTTTTGCGTTTGGGGTGCAGCGTGCGGTTGGGCACTTCTTTGGTGGCGGGCAGGATAAAGGTGTAGGCGCCGGGGGTGGCGGCCTTGAGCTGGCGGAATTGGCTGTTGTCCACTTTGGCATAAGTGCCCAGCTCGCTCAAATCGGCGCACATCAGGGTGAGGTGGTGTTTCAAATCGATTTTGCGGATGGCCAGGATGCGCTCCATGGCTTCTTTGTTGCCCATCTGGCAGCCGAGCGCGTAGCAGGAGTCGGTGGGATACACGATCACGCTGCCCTGGCGCACGATTTCGGCGGCTTGTTTCACCAGCCGCTCTTGGGGATTTTCGGGATGGATGGCGAAGAATTGTGCCATGGCTATCTCCTGCTGGAAAAACGAGTATTTTAAGCCTTTATGCTGCGCCTTGTCCTGAATTAAATTGAATTCACGCTGCTTAAATCCCGTTGTGTTTTTCAGGTAGCCTGTTTACCTGTTTAAACCTAAGCCAGCAGCCTGTGTGCCTGCTGTTTGATATAATACCGTATCCATTCATAATACAGCAGATTAATTCTCTAATATAGGCGTGCCAATGCTATATTGGAGAACTAAGTGCTTAGCTATACACACCAAATCATGCTCGAAGAACTAGCCCACATCGCCCTGCCCAGCTTTTTGCTGCTGGCTTTCGGCATCAGTGCCGCTACCGAAACTCCCGCCGCCCGCAGCGAAACCGCTCCAGCCGAAATTTCCTATCTCTGCCAACTCGCCGACGGGCGCAGCGTGCGTACTGCTCTGCCGCAAGGCCGTTGCCGCCCCGTGGCCAAATCTTTGACCGAGGAAGAGGCGGATTTGCCTAAACAGGCTGCTGCCGCTTCCGCACCTGTGGCTGCTGCCTCCGAGCCAGTTAAACAGACTGCCGACAAAGCCGATAACGGCAGCAGCGAATTGCCCGATGTGTGGCAGGAAGCCGTGGCAGCCGCCAGCGATGTGGAAATCAGTAAACCGGTGCCCATGCGCGTTACCCTGCGCCACCAGCCTGAGCCGGAACGCCGCAGCACCCCCATCGTGCGCCCTGCGCCGGTGATTGCCGCCGCCAAACCGCTCACGCCCAAGGAAATCATCACCCGCGACATCCGCCGTGAAGAACGCGCCTTGGCACAGGCCGAACACGAGCTGGCCACCGCCCGCCGCAACAACCAGTCTGATCGCGCCGGCAACCTGCAATTGCAAATCGCCGACCGCCGCTCCGGCTTGCAGTCGCTGCGCCAAGAGCTGCGCCGGCATCAGTAGGCTGCTGTAGTAAGTATGATTAAAGGCTACCTGAAAGGTTTCAGGTAGCCTTTAGTTATTTTGAGTGCTTGCGGTTTTGTCCTTCTCCAAGCAAGAGGATTGTGCTTCAGGCAATCTGCGCCGCTGAGGCTGCCTGAAACACACAGCCCGAATATCCCCACACCGATAAACTTGCACGCCCGCCCGGAACATGGCAGGCTACCTGAAAATTTACGCATGAAAGAGAAACCATGTTTCAGGTAGCCTTTTCTTTTGCCGGCCGGAGGTGCGCATGAGTCGGCAAACCATCGTAATTATCGGCGGCGGCGGCTTTATCGGCCGCCATCTGGCTGCGGTGTATCAGGCCGACGGGCATCGTGTGATTATCGTTAGCCGCCATCCGGCCCGTGCGCGGGAGGCGGATAAGCGTTTTGAATACATCGCCGCGCTGCACCACCTCTACGACAGCATCCGCCCCGATTTACTGATTAACCTGGCGGGGGCGTCGGTGGGCGAAGGCCGCTGGACGGCGCAGCGCAAGCAGGAGCTGTTGCAAAGCCGCTTGCAGCCGGTGCAGGCTGTGGCCGACTGGCTGCATCGCCACCCGCAACCGCCGCGCCTCATCATTCAGGCTTCCGCCGTGGGCTATTATGGCAACGGCAGCGCGGAGGGCTGGCCGCCGTGTGCGGAAAACGCGCCGCCGCAAAATGTTTTCCCTTCGCAGCTTTGCCAGCAAGGGGAGGCGGCGATACAGCGCGTACAGCAGGAGAGCGGCGTGCCGGTGGTCGTGTGCCGTTTTGGCGTGGTGCTGGGCAGGAATGGCGGCATTTTGCCGCAGCTGCTCAAACCGGTGCGCTATTGCGCGGGCCGGCTCGGCAGCGGCGAGCAGCCCCTGCCGTGGGTGCATATGGATGATGTCGTGGCCGCCATCCGTTTCCTGTCCACGCAAACGCACAACGGCTTTCAGGCCTACAACCTTACTGCCCCCAAGCGCACCACCCAGATCGACTTTGCCCGCGCCGCCGCCCAACGGCTGCACCGCCCGCTGTTGTTTTCCGTTCCCGAGCAGATGTTGCGCCTGATGCTGGGCGAGCAGGCCGATTTGTTGCTAGACGGCCAATTTGCCCCGCCGAAAGCCCTGTTGCAGCAGGGGTTTGAGTTTGTCTTCCCCACCATTGAGCGTGCGCTCGACAACCTGCTGGACTAGGCCGCCCAATTCAATCCTTAGCTGCTGCTTAAAATCAGGTAAAATAGCGTTTTCCTGTTTTAAATTTTCCCCCGAAAGAGTGCCATGACCCAATCCCTCAGCTACCGCGATGCCGGTGTCGATATCGATGCGGGCGACCAACTGGTCGAAAACATCAAACCCTTTGCCAAGCGCACCATGCGCCCCGAAGTGTTGGGCGGCTTGGGCGGCTTCGGCGCACTGGTGGAAATCAGCAAAAAGTATCAAAACCCCGTGCTGGTAAGCGGCACCGACGGCGTAGGCACCAAGCTGAAACTAGCGTTTGAATGGGATATTCACCACACCGTGGGCATCGACCTGGTGGCCATGAGCGTGAACGACATCCTCGTGCAAGGCGCAGAGCCGCTGTTTTTCCTCGACTATTTCGCCTGCGGCAAGCTCAATGTGTCGCGCGCCACCGATGTGATTAAAGGCATCGCCGAGGGCTGCGAACAATCCGGCTGTGCCCTGATTGGTGGCGAAACGGCCGAAATGCCCGGCATGTATCCCGAAGGCGAATACGATTTGGCCGGCTTCGCCGTGGGCGTGGTGGAAAAAAGCAAAGTCATCAACGGCCGCAGCATCCGGCCCGGCGACGTGGTGCTCGGCCTCGCCTCCAACGGCGCGCACTCCAACGGCTATTCCCTCATCCGCAAAATCATCGAGCGCAGCAATCCCGATTTGGATACCGAATTCGACGGCGGCAAAACCCTGCGCCAAGCCATCATTGCGCCCACCCGCCTGTATGTGAAACCGATTTTGGCCGCACTGGAAAAATTTGAAATCAAAGGCATGGCACACATTACCGGCGGCGGCCTCACCGAAAACATCCCGCGCGTGCTGCCCGAAAACTGTGTGGCGCAAATCGATGCCCAATCCTGGCCGCTGCCCAAGCTGTTCCAATGGCTGCAACAGGCCGGCAACGTGGAGCGGCAGGAAATGTACCGCACCTTCAACTGCGGCATCGGCATGGCCGTTATCGTGCCTGCCGAGCAGGCTGAGGCAGCGCAGGCCTTCCTCACCGAACAAGGCGAAACCGTGTACCGCCTAGGCACAATCCGCGAACGCGCGGGAAGCGAGCATCAAACGCAGGTGGCATAAATAATTTCAGGTAGCCTAATTATTGGTATGGGGAGGCTACCTGAAAAATCTAAGTGCTTCTTATTTATTAAGATTAATAAGATTAAAAAGGGGAGGTAATGGGCGTCTATCGCTGCAACCATTGTAAACAACTAGGGGAACATTCTGTACAAGAAGGTGCCGTATGCCAAAAATGTGGGCAGCCAGTTACCGTTTACGATACCGTGTATTTCATCAGCCAGCTGATTAACCGCTACGCTGCTGTTATGCGTGAACTAAATGCGTTGAAAGAGCAGGAAAGCGAACAGGTTTCTAATTTAGCAAATGAGGCCACACAATCAAGTGATACCAATCCACTATACGGCATTAAATTGTCGAATACTGAAGTTCTAAGTACTACACAGCAGCATTTCGGATTAGCGCAATGGTTTGCTGACAAACAAATTACCCCAAACTTCGACTATTCCGCCGTGGACATGAGTGGCTACTACGATGAAGCTGCCGAACGTATTGGTCAGTATTACAACGTATTCAAAGATATTATCGGCAGAATTGCTTGGTCATACCGCAATAGCCACAGCGGGCTGAATTTAGATTTGAAGAAATACTCGCAAAAAGACGCCCAACAAATTAACACCCTCTGCCGCGAGTTTTATAGCAACACCCTATTTTCACGCTATTCTTATCAAAAACAAGATAAACTCATCCACTTGAAGCTACAAAGTGCCGTACCTGTCCGCCAATTTTTTAGTGGCGAATGGCTGGAATGGTACGCACTCGGGCAGATATTGAAAGAAGCCAAGCAACGGGGGAAAACTTATTCGTTCTCTTGCGCCAGAAGCTTGGAAATCCGTTTCGCCAATGAAGACCTGCATGAACTGGATGTCGTCTTTCTGCCTACTGGCAAACAGCCTTTGGTAATCGAATGCAAAACCGGTGAGTACCGTCGCGATTTGGATAAATACCTTACCCTACGCAAACGGCTGAATATTCCCGCCGAAAACTTTATCTTACTGGTTACCGATATAGACGAAGCACAGGCCAAAGCTTTCAGCAGTATGTATGAATTAACATTCCTTACCCTGCCCATGCTACCAGAACACATCAAGGTTCTAATGTAGGCAGAAGTTATAAAAAACCATTTCTACCAATTATCCAACAAAGGCAACAACATTATGGCAAAAAATATCGTAGTAATCGGCGCGCAATGGGGCGACGAGGGCAAAGGCAAAATCGTAGACTGGCTGGCCGAAGAGTGCGCCGGTGTGGTGCGTTTCCAAGGCGGCCACAATGCCGGGCATACGCTGGTGGTGAACGGCAAAAAAACCGTGCTGCGCCTGATTCCCAGCGGCATCCTGCATGAAAACCTGCATTGTTATATCGGCTCGGGCGTGGTGGTTTCCCCCGAAGCCCTGCTCGGCGAAATCGACGAGCTCACCGCGGCTGGCGTGAAAAACGTGGCCGGTCGGCTGCACATCGCCCCCACCTGCCCGATGATTCTGCCCTACCACATTGCGCTCGATCATGCCCGCGAAGCCTCCAAAGGTGCCGGCAAAATCGGCACCACCGGCCGCGGCATCGGCCCGGCTTACGAAGACAAAGTAGCCCGCCGCGCCATCCGCTTGGGCGATTTGGCCAATACCGAGCTCTTGTCCGACGAACTGCGCGCCAACCTTGAAGTGTATAACGTGCAGCTGCAACACCTGCATGGCGCAGAACCCGTGCAGTTTGATGACGTGATGGCCAAAATCAACGCCTTCAAAGAGCGTATTCTGCCGATGCTCGCCGACGTGTCGCGCAGCCTGCATGACACCATTCAGCGCGGCGAACGCCTGCTGTTTGAAGGTGCGCAAGGCACGCTGTTGGATATCGACTACGGCACTTATCCCTTTGTTACCTCGTCCAACTGCTTGGCAGGCGCTGCCTCTGCCGGTGCAGGCGTGCCGCCGCAGGCCTTGGATTATGTACTCGGCATCGTGAAGGCCTACACTACCCGCGTCGGTTCCGGCCCCTTCCCCACCGAACTGTTCGATGAAACCGGCAAAGGCCTGGCCGAACGTGGCAACGAATTCGGCTCGGTAACCGGCCGTGCCCGCCGTTGCGGCTGGTTTGATGCCGCCGCCCTCAAGCGCTCCATCCAAATCAACGGCATCAGCGGCCTGTGCATCACCAAACTCGACGTGATGGACGGCATCCCCGAAATCAAAATCTGCACCGGCTATACCCTTTCCGACGGCAGTACCACTGATATCCTGCCCTTCGGCAGCGATACCGTAGCCGGCTGCACGCCCATCTACGAAACCTTACCCGGCTGGACAGAATCCACCTTCGGCGTACAAAGCTTCAATCAGTTGCCAGAAAACGCCAAAGGCTACCTGAAACGTATTGAAGAAGTGTGCGGAGCACCCATCGCCATCGTCTCCACTGGCCCAGATCGCGTGGAGACCATCGTGCTGCAGCATCCGTTTACCAATTAAACCACTGGGCTGGATGAGAAAAGGCTACCTGAAGGGGTTCAGGTAGCCTCCTCCATGTACAAGGTGAGTGCAGAGCAACTTTGTGAGCCATATTGCGAGAGAAATATTGCAAGGGAAAGTTCCAGTATACGTGCGGCACACTCCATGCACATAGTTTGCTATACTAAATCGAAGGCTACCTGAAAATACAGATTGCCTGGTTTAGCTTCGTTGAAGCGTTACTTTCAGGTAACCCTGTTTTCCTATGTTCCAAACAATTAAGAAGAGTATAGGCAAAGAAAAGGCTTGCCGAAGCAAGCCTTTTTGTTGGGTTACTAGACTAGGCTAGCCACAAATTAGAATTTGTGTACCACGCCAGTGCCTACGCCCCAGTTGTTTACGTTTTTATCGTTAGTATTGGCTTTTTCACGCAACCAACCTACAGATACCAAGCCAGTGGTACGGCGAGAGAACGCGTAGTCAGCACCAACAATGGCTTGCAGGTAGCGGCCACCATCGGTCCGAACATTATCACTCTTAGCACGACCGTAAGCTACAGTTGCTTTCGGAGTAATGGCACCGAAAGTGTAAGCAGCAGAGAGTTGGGCCTCTGTGGTTTTGCCGTTGTTTTCGGTGGTAGCAGCAACGTCAGCATCTGCAAAGAAGTCAGTGTTTACGTTTTTAGCGTATTGGAAACCACCAGCAACATACAGGTTGTTAGCATCATAACCTACAGACAGGTTGTGAGCGTGACTGTCTTTCCGACCGGCAGCAGCACTGGTAGATTTGCGAGCGTATTCAGTTGCGTAACGTGCGAAGAAGCCGCTGTTTTTGTAACCTAAGCCCAAACCAAATACCGGCTTGCCGTCATTAGTGCGGCCGCCGTGTACGTTAGCACCAGGAGCCATCTGGAATGAGAAGTCAAAACCACCAAAGTCAGGAGACTGATAGTTCAAGCTGGTACGGCGAGTACCGAAACGGGTATAGCGATCCAAGCCTAAGAGGTAGCTGCCATATTCCCAGTTGTCTTGGGCAACTACAGCATTTCTCAGTGGAGTGCTTACACGACCAACTTTAACAGTACCGAAACCACCTTCCAAACCAATGAAGCTGTCGCGGTTGTTTACAAAGCTGCCACCGGCCAAGCTGGTGTTAGCTTCAACTTGCCAAATAGCTTTCAGGTTGCCACCTAGGTCTTCAGAACCTTTGAAGCCGATGTAGCTACCGTAGTCAACCACACCCCAAGCGTTTCTTACGCTCTTCGGCTGGGCAGAGGTGCCTTCACGAACAAATTCAACACCGGCACGGATGTTACCGTACAGAATCACTTCTGCAGAAGCGGCAACCGGCAAGGAAACCAATGCTAATGCAATCAGGGTTTTTTTCATGCTGCATTCCTTTATCTATGTCTAAACTAAAAATACACACTTAAAAAAGAAACTTCGTCTTCCTTTATTTAAGCTCTTACGCAATCGCCGCATTAGCGATTTCATAACTGCAATATAATTGTTCGGCGGCAAAAAAACAAATCCAATCGCGGGCAAAACAGCAGATGCGGGCGAAGTTGTATGCTTTATGCAACAATGTAGCGCTGTGTTGAGGGGCGGGTTTTGTGTTGTTTCAGGGCTGTGCTTTCTGGCAGCATCTGGTTGCGCGGCGAGGATTGCCCTGGTACGCGATACGGCCTATTATCGTATAAATTATATTGTTCCGGCTGTCAGAAGGCGGTGCAGCCGGGAGTTTGAAATAAATGTTTGAGAGTTTATGAGCCACACTGTACACCTGAAATTTGAAGAGATAGACAACTCTGTTTTGCAGCGGCTGTGCGGGCCGCTGGAAGAGAATTTAGAAAAACTTGGTAAAGTGTTGGAAGTGGAAATTGGGCGACAGTTTGCCGAATTTACCTTTATTGGCAATCATGCTCATGCAGCGCGGGCCGCCCTCTTAAAGCTGGCCGAATTGGCTGAGCGGCGGGATTTGGACGATAACGACATCCAGCTCTCAGCGGTAGAGGCCAAAACAGCCGACGAGGCTTTTGTGCCAAAGAGCGAAGCTGGATATCAGTATTTCCTGCAAACGCGGCGCGGCAAGCTGGGCGGACGCACGCCGCGCCAAAACGGTTATATCCGCGCACTGCTCAACCACGATATTGTGTTTGGCCTAGGCCCGGCGGGCACGGGCAAAACTTATTTGGCAGTAGCGGCAGCAGTGGACGCAATGAGCAAACATGAGGTGGAACGCATTGTATTAGTTCGCCCTGCGGTGGAAGCGGGGGAGAAACTCGGCTTTCTGCCGGGCGATTTGGTGCAAAAGGTAGACCCTTATCTGCGCCCGCTGTATGACGCGCTGTATGATTTGATGGGCTTCGACCGCGTTACCAAGCTGCTGGAACGCGGGCTGATTGAAATTGCACCGCTGGCCTATATGCGCGGGCGTACGCTGAACGGCTCGTATGTGATTCTAGACGAAGCGCAAAATACCACTCCGGAACAGATGAAAATGTTCCTCACGCGTATCGGCTTCGGCGCTAAGGCAGCAATCACCGGCGACATCAGCCAAATCGATTTGCCACGCAATATTAAGTCCGGCCTGAAAGACGCGCGGGAAAAACTGCAAGGCATCGAGGGCATTTATTTCCACACCTTTACCAGCGAAGACGTGGTACGCCATCCCTTGGTGCAGAAAATTGTGGATGCTTACGATGCTGCGAATGCAGAGCGGGAAGAGTAGCGTTTGCCGCCTTTGTCTCTTTAATTATTCCGGTTTCAGGTAGCCTCAAACCATCTACTTAAAGGCTACCTGAAATTTATCTCGGGTTCGACCTCAACCTTCAAAGTAAAGAACGATTATGCAAAATATGCGGCTGCCGTTGCGGCTCTATTTCAAAATATTCACGCCATTTTGGCATATGTGAATAAGTCGCATTTCCTTCACCAAATGATACAATCGTACCAAACCTTGCGGGAGAATTAGGAATAATGGGCAAAATGGAATGGATGATTGCGGTTTTGGCGGCAGGGCTGGCGGCTGGGGTGGCGTGGATACGGCATCGCCGGCAAACTGGTCAAGATTCTTACTTACCGTTGTGGCGGCCTTTGGTGTGGCTGGCGGGTTGGCTGGCTATACTCTTGGGTATTATCGGCATTTTTTTGCCGGGTTTGCCGACTGTACCGTTTGTGTTGCTGGCGGCAGGCTGTTGGTCGCGCACATCGCCGCGTTTCCACCGTTGGCTGAGCGAACACCGCCATTTCGGCCCGATGGTGCGTGACTGGGAGCGCAAACGGGTGATTCCGCTTAAGGGCAAGATAATATCGGCGTTGATGATGTCCTGTTCGTGTGCGTGGATGCTGTATCGTTTCCCAGAGCGCTGGTGGGCAGGTGCGGGGATGGTGATAGTGTGTTTGGCGGTAACAGTGTGGATGTGGCAGTTGCCGAGCAAGTAAAGTTGAGGGGGGGACATGAGGAAGGGGCTACCTGAAATCTTCAGGTAGCCCCTCCTGTATCAAATAATGTGCCGTTCTACAGGCTGTGTACTTTAAAAACAGTCCTTCAATTGGAGCGAGCTGTTTGTCTGCAGAGTGTGCCGGTGGATTCTTGCAGGATTTGTTGAGTCATGATTTTTCCCTTTCGGGCGTGGTGGATACGGCTGCAGCAATTGTTTTTCATACCGGGCGAGCCAACGCGGTATGAAGCAATAAGTGCTTTAGCTGTAATGTTTGGCAGTATAAGGGTTTTGTGGCGATGGGTAGTAGCGTATTGCGGCAAGATGGTGTTTCTTCGCGAGAAAGGATAGTTATGTTTTCACTTTGTTGGAGCTCTTGTTTTCAGGCAGCCTGTACTGGATGGTGGCTTCCTTGAATAATAAAGGCTACCTGAAATTCCAGCTGCGCAGAAACTTGCGTAGCCGTTTTAACTTCGTTGAAGCTTACACTTTCAGGTAGCCTTTTACCTACTATGGAATCATAAAATCTGCCACACGAAGAAAATCAAGGTGTGCAGGATAAACAGCGGCACGAGGATGCCGAACGACCAGGCCATGTAGCCGAAGAAGCCGGGCATGGGCACTTTGCGCTGTTCGGCGATGGCTTTCACCATGAAGTTGGGGGCGTTGCCGATGTAGCTGAGTGCGCCCATGAACACGGAACCCATGGACACGGCGAGCAGGGTGTGGAACAGGTGGCCGTTCATCAGGGTGTGTGTGTCGCCGCCGGCCATGTTGAAGAACACGAGGTAGGTGGGGGCGTTATCCAAAAAGGCGGAGAGCATGCCGGTCATCCAGAAATACATGGTATTGATCGGATTGCCGGAAGCATCGTGCACGAGGGAAATCAGCGGGGCAAACGCACCGTGTTCGCCGGCTTGCAGTATGGCCAATACGGGAGCGATGGTGATGAAGATGCCGAGGAAGAGTTTGCCCACTTCGGCGATGGGCCCCCAGTTGAATTCGTTGCCGGCACGCACCTGTTTGGGGGTGGTGGCGAGGGAAGTAATGGCCAGTGCCACCAACATCAGGTCGCGGGTGAGGTTTTGCAGGGCGTAATGGGTGCCGAAAATTTCCAGGCCAGGGTGTGCAGGCTTCCAAATGCCGGACATCATCACGGCTGCCACTACGCCGCCCAGGAGCAGGAAGTTCCATTTGCCCATGAGTTTGATTTTTTCGGGCAGGCTGTCTGGGCTCGGGTCTTTGGCAAGGATTTCGTCAGCTTGGGCGAAGTATTTGCTGTCGAGGATGTAGAACACGGTGAGCAGCACAGCGGCACTAATCAACACGGGCGGCAGCATGTGTTGCACTGTCCACATGAAATCCACGCCTTTGAGGAAGCCGAGGAAGAGCGGGGGGTCGCCCAGCGGGGTGAGGCCGCCGCCGATATTGGCCACGAGGAAGATGAAGAAGACCACCACATGCACGCGGTGCTTGCGATTGTCGTTGGCTTTGAGGATGGGGCGGATCATCAGCATGGCGGCGCCGGTGGTGCCCATCACGGAGGCCAGGAGCGTGCCGATGGCGAGCAGCGCGGTGTTCATGCGTGGGCTGCCGTGCAGATTGCCCCACACGAGGATGCCGCCGGAGATGGTGTAGAGCGCCCACAGCAGTAAAATGAAGGGGATGTATTCGGCCACCAAGGCGTGCACCAGCACATGCAGGCTGGTGGAGAAGCCGTACACGAGGGTGAAGGGGACGAGGAAGGCCAGGGTCCAGCCAGCGGTGATTTTGCCGAAGTGGTGGTGCCAAATATGGGAGAAAAACAGCGGGCCGGTAGCGATGGAGAGCAGAATCAGCACGAAGGGGATGCCCCAGGGCAGGCTCAGCTCGGCACCGTTGAGCTCACCGGCCAGCGCAGGAAGCGGCAGGGCGAGCAGCGACAGGAGGAGGGCGGTTCGGATACGCATCGGATTTCCTTTTGATGGGTGGTCACAAACAAAATATTTCAGCCGGACGGGTTATTCCGGCTGCTTTACTGTGCTGATTGTAAATGAAAGCGGGCGGTGTGTCAGTATATGTTATACGATGACGGCGGCAGGCTACCTGAAAATTAAGTAGGCTTGATTTCCTATCCCAGTCACTTAGGCGGCAGAGGAGGCTACCTAAAACCCGACCGCCCGCTGTGCTACAATCCCGCCCTTGAATCAAACTGCCGCAAACCCGCCATGACCAAGAAAAAACCGAAAACTTTTGAAGAAGCCGTGAGCCGGCTGGAAGCCATCAACCAAGCCATGCAGGCCAGCGATATGCCGCTGGAAGACGCGCTGGCCGCCTATCAGGAAGGCAGCGAACTAGTGCGTTTCTGCCAAGCGCGGCTGGCCGAGGTGGAGCAGAAACTGCAAGTGCTGGATTCCGGCGTGGAACGCGAGCTGGTGTTGGAACAAGATGAATAAACCCGATAATTGGCAACAACGCGCCCGCGCCCAAGCCGAACTCGTGTTGGAGCGCGTGCTGCCCAAAGAAAACAGCCTGCCGCAGCGGCTACACCAAGCCATGCGCTATGCCGTGCTCGGCGGCGGCAAACGGCTGCGCCCGCTGCTGGTGCTGGCTGCCGCCGAATTGGGCCAGTCCGAAGCCGCCACTGCCGAGGCCGCCCTGGCCGCCGTGGAGCTGGTGCACGTTTATTCCTTGGTACACGACGACATGCCCGCCATGGACAACGACAGCCTGCGCCGCGGCAAGCCCACCTGCCACGTTCAATACGATGAAGCCACCGCCCTCTTGGTGGGCGACGCGCTGCAAACCCTCGCTTTTGATGTGCTCAGCCGCCCCAACGGCCTGCCCGCGCAGCGGCAGCTGCAAATGGTGCACACCCTCGCCCGTGCTTCCGGCAGCCTCGGCATGGCCGGCGGGCAGGCCATCGATTTGCAATCCGTGGGGCAGCGCATCGGCCAAGCCGAATTGGAAACCATGCACCGCCTGAAAACTGGTGCTCTCATCCGCGCCGCCGTGGCTCTGGGCGCGCTAAGCTGCCCCGATTTGGACGATGCCGCCCTGGCGCGGCTCGACGACTACGCCGCCAAACTCGGCCTTGCCTTCCAAGTAATCGACGACGTGCTCGATTGCGAAGCCGACACTACCACATTGGGCAAAACCGCCGGCAAAGACCAAGAAGCCGACAAACCCACTTATGTCAAACTCATGGGGCTGAACACCGCCCGCGACTATGCCGAACGGCTCGTGGCCGAAGCGCAGCAGGCCTTGTCCGGCTTCGATGCCCGTGCCGACCGTCTGCGCCAACTGGCCGCTTTTGTTACCGAACGGCGGAACTGATGGGTTGCTGGCCGAAAAAGGGAAAGGCTACCTGAAAACCTGCTAAAAGGATTTTCAGGTAGCCTTTAATCTAACACCAAACCGTAGGTTGGATACTTGTATCCGACAAAACCGTTATGCTGGAAATATCGGATTTGAGAGTCCGACCTACGGCTTCTGCAATTTGGGGCTACCTGAAAAATCGGTGCGCCCTTCTTTCGTTTTCAGGTAGCCTGAAACAGCATGGGCTAGCTGGAATGCCGATTGCTCAAGCTCGGTCGTATCGGCCTACATTGTGCGTTGTTAATCTATAGTGGATTAAATTTAAACCAGTACAGCGTTGCCTCGCCTTGCCGTACTATCTGTACTGTCTGCGGCTTCGTCGCCTTGTCCTGATTTAAATTTAATCCACTATACTATAAAGGCTACCTGAAACTTTAGCTTCGCAGAAACTTCGCTGCGCTGAGTTTTCAGGTAGCCTTCCGTTATGCTTCAACGTTACTGGTGTAAAGCTTTGGGTTTACCAGTAATTCATCACTTTCCACCAAACGCCGCCGATAATCACGAAGACGGCGAGGTTGACCACGCTCATGATGAAGCCTGCTTTCCACCATTCGCCCAAGGTGGTGTAGCCGGAGCCGAAAATCACGGGAGAGGTACCAGTGGCGTAGTGGGTGAGGGTCATCATGATGCTGGAAGAGGAGGCCAGCAGCAGGGCGTAGAGCATGGGGGGCGCGCCCAGGGCCAGGCCGGCGGCATAGAAGGCGCTGAGCATGGCGGTGATGTGGGCGGTGGTACTGGCGAAGATGTAGTGAGCATACATATAGGCCAGAAGCAGCAGGGTTACCGCGCCAACCCAGCCCATACCCATGCCGCCGATGCCGCTTTCCAAGAGTCTGGAGAGCCAGGCAATCAGGCCGAGTTTGTTGAGGAAGGTAGCCATCATCACCAGGGCGGAGAACCAGGTAACGGTGTCCCACGCGCCTTTTTCAGTCAGGACATCCTGCCAGGTAAGCACGCCGCTGAGCAGCAGCAGGGAGAGGCCGAGGAAGGCGGTGGTAGTCGGGTTGACGGCGTAGGCTTTGCCGAAAATCATGGCTGGAATGCCTGCCCACAGCAGCAGCAGGATGGCAAAAATGCCCAACATAATTTTCTCGCCGCGGTTCATCGGGCCCAGCTTTTGCAGCTTGTCTTTGGCAAACTGAGAAGCGTTCGGGGTTTCTTTGATTTCGGGCGGGAAGAAGAGATACAGCACCAGCGGCATCAGGAACATAGCTGCCAAACCGGGCACAAGCATAGCAACAGCCCAAGTGCCCCAGCTCAGATGGATATCGGAGTTGGTGGCTTTGGCGATCAGATCCACGATCAGCGGGTTGGGCGCGGTGGCAGTGATGAACATAGCAGAGGTAATCGGGTTGCTGTGGTAGTTTACCAAGGCCAGGTATTTGCCGATGCGGTTTTGCGTACCTTTTTCCGGGTCGGAATCGAAGCTGCCCGCAATGGATTTCATAATCGGGTGGATGATGCCGCCGCCGCGCGCAGTATTACTGGGCGTTACCGGGGCGAGAATCAGCTCGGAAATGGCCAAGCTGTAACCGATGCCCAGGGTTTTCTTGCCGAACAAGGAGATAAAGTAGTAGCCGATACGCGCGCCCAGTCCGGTTTTCAAGATGCCGCGCGAAATCATGATGGAAATACCGATGAGCCAAATCAGCGGGTCGCCGAAGGAGCTTAGCGCGTCTTTAATGGCCACGGTGGCTGGGTTTTTGATCGGGTTGCCTTCTGGATCAAGCTCGGGCACGGTTACCTTGGTAATGGCCACCAGCATAATGGCGAGAATCGACAATGCGCCGATGGGCATGGCTTTGCCGATAATGGCGGCAATCACGCCCACAAACAGCGCCAACAGATGCCAGGCATTGGGGGTAACGCCCTGCGGCACGGGAATGACAAACCAAATCAACAGCGTGAGCGCAACGGCCACCGCCATTGGTATGGGTTTGAACCCGAGTTTGTTGTCCATTTCCTACTCCTTAATTCAAGTTGATGAAAGTACTGCAACCAATGAATTGTCTAGCGAATTTTAGCAGTTTTTTATGCAAATAGAAGGAATTTACTTTGCAAAAATTTATTTTGAATACAATGAACTGTTGAAATGATATGAATGCGGAGGCATCGAGGCGGCGCAAAATGGCAAAGGCTACCTGAAAATCGGTGGGGATTTTCAGGTAGCCTTTATTTGGGCTTTAGCCGTCATAGCTGCTCTTTTTTCACGGCCGCCAGGGCGCGGGTGAGGTTGTAGGCCAATACATCGTTTACCAAGCGGGGCACTTCGTCTAAGAAGGCCTGCTGCATATTCTGCACCATCAGTGCGGTTTGCCGTTGAAGCGCGGTTTTCACCATGCCAGATACGGCATCGGCCAGATGCGGACGCAGTTTTTCGGCTAGGCGTTCGAGCAGGACTTGCTCGCTCAGGCAGAGGATTTTGTGTTGCAAATTGCTGGGCAGGGCATAGGCATTGAGCAGCACCACTTTTTCGGCGGCGGCGGCCAGCGCGGCGGTACCGGGCTCGGCTTGGGCATCGTATTCGGGCTGTGCGGCGGCCTCGGTGGCAGCTTCGATTTGTTCAGCCACGTCTTGATCGGGCGTTACCGTGGGCTGTGCGCCGCCCAGCCACACGGTAGCCTGCTCGATTACGGGCTCGTCACGGCCTACGCGCAGGGAATGTTGGGCGGCCAGCCAGTCTTCTTGAAACAGGATTTGCGGGTTGTTTAGCTCGGCTTCGGAGCTGGCGGTTTGCAGGTTGTGCTGTTGCTGCCAATGTTGGAAATAGGCTTGATAGGCCTGTTTTTGTTCATCCAGATTCAGGCGGCGGTGGCGGCTGCCACTGAGCGCGCTGGGGCGCGTGTTGGTGCTGGCGGTTTGGGCGGCAGTTTCGGTCACGGGCGCGGGGGTGTGAAGCGGTACGGTGCGGGGTTCGGCAGTAGGCGTGGCAGACGGCGCAGGCGTTGGGTTGGCCTCGGCCACCAAAGTGTCGTATAGGAGGGCGGCAGAAGGGAGGCGGTTGGATTGGGCAGCGGGCGGTTGTTGTGCCTGTTTGGCCAGATGGCGGCGTTTTTGTTGCAGGCATTCCAGGCCTTTTTCCCAATCTTCGGTGTCTGATGTGGTGGATTGCGGGGTGGAGGTATCGTCGTTGAGGGTGAAAACCAGATTATCTTGCGCTTGGGTCATGGTGGTTTTTCCGAGGAGGGGTTAGCTTGGTATTGACTGTTTCAGGTAGCCTTTCATTGCTCGCCGTGAGGCTACCTGAAAACGTAACAGACGATATTATTTCATAAAATATGCTTCTGTGGGTGGCGGCTGTCCAAGCGCCGGGCTTGAGCTTATAATCCGCCCCGTTGCCCGGCAGCGTGGCCTGGGGCGGAAAGGAAGAATGTTATGGAAGAAATCAATCAGAGAATCAGCTATTTGGAAGAGAGTTGCGAGGCTTTGCGTGTGCAAAACCTGGTGTTGGGCAGCGCGCTGAAAAGCCTGCTGCGCAGTCTGCCGCCGGATATGGCGCAAGATGTGCTAGAGGCAGTACGCGCGGGGTTTGACGATGAATTGGCACGGCTGGAATATTCCGACAGCGCACAAAGCGAGCTGTTCCACGATGCAACTTATGCCTTTTTTGGCGAGAAGAATTACTGACTAAATCAGGTGTCGTGAATTAGATTTAAATCGAGATAAGGCGGCTGACCGCAGATAGTACAGTCGGGCCAATGCAGTATCGGTTTAAATTTCATTTGCTAAAATACAGGAGAAAACCATGCACACACTTTGCAAATTGCCCTTTTTCGGCGTGGCGGAGGTAAGTGGCGCGGATGCTGCCGAATTTCTGCACAGCCAGCTTTCTAACCACATTTTGGATTTGCAGCCGGGCGAGGTTTGTTTCGCCACCTACAATTCGCCGCGCGGGCGGGTGCTGGCCAATATGCTGGTGTTGCGCCGTGCCGACCGTTTCCTGCTGGTGATGGCGGCGGATTTGCTGGAAGCCACGATAAAGCGGCTGCGGATGTTTGTGCTGCGCAGCAAAACAGTGTTCCACACCGACAGTGCTTGGCAGGTGTACGGCCAAAGCAGCGCGGATACGGGCGTGGATGCCGCCGCACTCAAATTTGCTGCAGAAGAAGACGATAATGGGCTGATTACGCTGGTTTTGGCCGGCGGTAACCGCATTGTGCTCAGCCCGGCGACACTGCCCGATGCCGACTGCCCTGCCGCTGCCGAAGCCTGGCAGGCCGCTGAAATTTTGCAGGGGCGGCCGTGGATTTCGCAGCCCACCGTAGAAAGCTGTGTGGCGCAAATGCTGAATCAGCACCTGCTTGGCGGCGTGCATTTCAAAAAAGGCTGCTATCCGGGGCAGGAAATCATCGCCCGTGCCCAGTATCGCGGCCAAGTGCGGCGCGGTATGGCGGTGTGCCGCAGCGTCCAGCCTGTAGCCATTGGCAGCAAGGTGGAGGCCGATGGCGAGGAAGTGGGCATTGTTATTAACAGTGTGGCGCATGATGGGGCTTTTGTGTTGCTGGCGGTTATCAAACACGGCGCGGCAGGCAAGGCCTTGCAGGCCGGTGGGCAGGCTTTGCAAACGCTGAAGTTGTGGTTTGAAACGGAAGCGGCGGGATGAGATAGCCGCCTGCCTGATTAAAATGGAATAAGAAACAGGCTACCTGAAAATGCTACGCAGTTTCTGTGAAGCTAAAATTTCAGGTAGCCTGTTGTGTTGCTGCTTTGATTAACTACACAGCAAAAGCGTTTCAGCCAGATCGATTAAGGAGCGATTTCCCGTGTGCCGAAAGCGCCGGTGTACTCACCTTGTTTTTGGTAGGTGCCGCCCATCTCGTCGGCATGGCCGCCATAGAAGTGGCCGCTGAATTTCGCGCCAGAGTTGGCCGTGCCGCTAAAGCTGTTGCCGGAAATGATACCGTTATCCAACACAACGGCTGAGTTGTTGGTGGGGGAAAGCGTGCCGCTGATAGTGCGGTTGCCGAAATTAACATTGAAGTTGGCCGTGCCGGTTTCAATCTGGGCATTGGTTTGGTTGGACACTGGGGCGTGAACGGCATAACCGGAATAGTTAAATGTACCGCTGGTAGGCATGTCGTTGGCTGAGGTCACGATGCCTTGTGAAAACATATAGCCCTGGGCATCGGTTCCTTCGCGGACATAGCTATAGCTGGACTGAGTCATCACTTGCCCTACGCGTGCGGTGTTTCGTGCTTGCATATTGAGCAGACCGCCGGCAACTATGTTGGGAGGGATAATGTTCAGCTCTTGACCATCTACCTTCAGCACGCCAAAGTTTTGCTGGGTAAAGGACAGAGCCTGCTCGCTGATGCGCTGATAGCCGTTAGATGATAGGGTGATGGCCTTGCCGGTACGCTGATTAGCGGGAGGGGGAGGAGGATTGCCACCGCCCGGATTGGGATCGTCGGGATTGATCGGATTGTTGGGGTTACCCAATTTAGTTGGCTTGTGTGCTCATCAGGCGCAGGGCTTTCAGGTAGCCTTGCTGGCTGGTGACGAGGCCGATGAATTCGCGGTTGGCGGAGTAGATGCGCAGGGGGGTGTTTTCCGGCAGCTCCAGTGGGGCGGCAGGGGTTTGGCCGAAGCGCAGGGCGCGAATGGTTTGTTCGCTGGCGGTGTGCTGCGGCAGATGTTGCACCAATGTGTCGCAGGGCAACAGTAAGGCATCGCGCTGCTCCTCCGTGAGCGCGGTAAGGCTTTCGATGCTGTGGCTGTGTTCGATTTGGAAGCCGGCGGTGGCGGTGCGGCGCAGGGCGGTGAGGTGGGCTAGGGTGTGGGCGCTTTTGGCAATGTCTTCGGCGAGGGTACGGATGTAGGTGCCTTTGCTGCATTGCACGCTGATTTGGGTTTCGGGGAATTGGAAGCGGAGGATTTGGATGTCGTGAATATGTATGCTGCGGGGCTGGCGTTGGATATCGATGCCTTGGCGGGCGTATTGGTAGAGGGGTTTGCCTTGGTGCTTGAGGGCGGAATACATGGGAGGCAGCTGCTGCTGTGCGCCAAGGTGCTGGCGGCAGGCTACCTGAAAATCGGTTTGGCTGATTTTGGTGTTGCTGGTGGCGATGATGCTGCCTTCGGCATCGCCGGTGTCGGTGGACTGGCCGAGGCGGAGGGTGGCGATGTAGGCTTTGTTGGCATCGAGCAGGTATTGGGCGAATTTGGTGGCTTGGCCGAAGCAGACGGGGAGCAAGCCGGTGGCCAGCGGATCGAGCACGCCGGTGTGGCCGGCTTTTTCGGCATGGTAGAGGCGGCGGGCTTGCTGGAGGGCGCTGTTGCTGGATAGGCCGGTGGCTTTGTCGAGCAGGAGGACGCCGTCGAGGGGGCGTTTTTGGGGTTTCATGGCGTGGATTATTGATTGATGGTTTTGAAGTTTATTTTTTCAGGTAGCCTTTCCGCGAAGGAAGGCTACCTGAAAATATTGTGCTGTCTATTCAGCAAGCAGTTGGTCGGCCAGGCGGTACACTTCGGCGAAGTCGGGCTCGCCCACATAGGTTTTGGCGATCTGGCCGTTTTTGTCCATCAGAAAGGAAACGCAGCGGCGATGACTTGGTAGGCCTGCTGGGTTTGGCCTTGTGTGTCGTAGAGCACGGTGAAGAGCAGACGGTGGGTTTGGGCATTTTGGTTATGCAGCCGGGGCAGTAGGGAAACCAGAAGTTGATGAGGGTAACTTTGCCTTGCGGGGCGGGTTGATCCACGTTTTGGCCTTGCAGGTTTTGCAGGGCGAAGGCGGAGGCGTTTGGGGGCGAACAGGATGTAGCTGGCGGCAGCGAGCACGGCCAGCAGGAGGAAGGCGCCGAGGTATTTTTTCATGAGGCGGGTTCTGCGAGGTTGGATGGGATATGGGCGGCAATGGCTTGCTGCAGTTCGGCGGGGAAGCGGATGGCGCGGCCGGAGGTTTGGTCGATGAGCATGAAGCTGACACGGGCTTCGGCGAGGATGTGTGGACTGCCGGTTTTGCGGATGATTTGGCTGATCACGGCTTGGCGCGCATCGGCTTGGGCAAAGGCGGTCTCGATATCGAGTTGGTCGCCGAGGAGGGCGGCGCGGCGGTAGTGGATGTCGATGTGGACGATGGCCATGCCGTAGCGGCTGTTGCGGAAGAATTCGGCCAGCCTGTTGTGGTCGAAATAGTCCCAGCGGGCTTCTTCGAGAAATTCGAGATAGCGGGCGTTGTTTACGTGGCGGTATACGTCGAGGTGGTAGCCGCGTACGGTGAGGTGGGTGTGGTGTGGCATGGCAGGGATGGAAATGGCCGGCGTGCGGGCTGCCGGCCTTTGGTTTTACAGGGGTTGGAAGGGTTCGCGCTCTACTTCGCGGGCGGACAAATCGCAGAGGATGGGGGAGAGTTGGATATCGAACCATTCGGCAAAGATGTCGGGATACAAATCGGGCCATTGGCTTTCGTCTTCGCACCAGTCGGCCAGTTCGGCGGCGAAGATGGTGTCGATTTGGGGTTTGATTTCCGCCCACACTTCTTCGCCGTCATCGCAGGGGTTGGTGAGGTAGGCGTTGGCGTTGTTTTGCAGGTCTTCGAGGGTAAGGTCGTCAAGCTCGGCGCCGGGCAGGGCGGTGAGCCAGTTCCAAAACGGCTGTAGCGGCACCAGCCGGAATACGCTGCGGTTGATTTCGTACATGATGCGCTCCTTTGATGAGGCGGTGGGGGAAGGGTTTCAGGTAGCCTTTATTTTTCAGGTAGCCTTTTCTGCTTGTGGAAAGGCTACCTGAAAATCGGAAGGGCGGCAATTTTAGCGGCTGAGGATTTCTTCGTAGATGGTATTGGGGGCGGGGCGGCCGCTGTTTGTGTTGTCTGCTGGGGTGTCGGCAGCAGATGTGGTGCTATTTACTACGGAGTCGGCAGGCGGCTGTGTGGTGGTGACCGGTTCGGCGGAGGGTTGCTCAGTGGCGGCTGCGGCTTCGTTACCGGTGTTGCCGCCCTCTTCTTCAAAGCTGGGAACGTAGTCGTCTTCACTGCCGGGCAGTGTGGTGCCGATTTGTTTGGCACGGGCGGCCATGTAGGCATCGCGGATGAAGGTGTAGCGGTCGAGCGCAACTTGGTTCACGCCGTCGGTGAGGTCGAGCAGGTTGGCGCGGGTGTCGAGGGTTTTCACGCCGGTGGCGGCCCAGTAGCCGGCGCCGTTGCCGAAGGCGAGTTTTTCGGGGGAATAAACGCTGGTAATGGTATTGCCCAGTGCATCGCGCACGGTGCTGGGGCCGAGCAGAGGATAGACGAAGTAGTTGCTGTTTTTCCAGCCCCAGCTGGCGAAGGTGTCGCCGAGGGTGTTTTTGTTGTTGGGCATTTGGGCTTCGCTGGCGATGTCGATGAGGCCGCCGAAGCCGAAGGTGGTGTTGATGCCCACGCGCACGAGGTCGCTGCCGGCTTTGGAAATGTTGAGCCGCAATAGGTTGCTGCCCACGCTCACGATGTCGCGCAAGTTATTGAAAAAGTTTCCGATGCCGCTGCGCACGGGGCGGGGAGTAACGGCGCGGTAGCCGCGTGCCACGGGAGAAAGGAAGTGGCGGTCGATGCGGTCGTTTACGCCAAACATGAAGCGGTTGTAGCCTTCATAGGGGTCGTAGGCGACGCCTTCGGCCAAGGCATTGCCGGACAGGCCGATGGTCAGCAGGGTAAGGGTGAGCAGTTTTTTCATGATGTTATCCAGCCGCCTACTTCATACAGTTCGGCCAAAGCGGCCACGCCGGCGGGCAGGCCGCGGAACACCCAAGCAGCTTCGGGGCGGCTGCGTTTGGCGGTGGCCATAAGGGAAATGCAGACGGAATCGGCTTGGCTTACGCCGGAGAAATCGATTGCGGGGGAGGGGCTGTTTTTCAGGTAGCCCAGCTGTTGGCAATAGGCGTGAAACAGCGGGGCGGTTACCGTGGCAACGGTCACTTCCCCACTGAGGTACACGGTTTCATCGCGGCATTCGCTGTGCATGGACTCAGCTGCCGTTTTTGCTGCGCAGCTCTTGAATCAGGCCGTCGATGCCTTTTTGCGCGATGGTGTTGTTGAACTGGCTGCGGTACACGGTTACCAGGCTGGCGCCTTCTACGGCCACGTTATAAACGCGGTATTTGCCGCCGCTTTGGTACATGGTGTAATCCATGGTTACCGGTTTGCCGCCGGCGGGAGTGATGTCGGCGGTAACGATAATGCTGTTGCCGCGCTGAACCGCGTTCTCGCGGATAACCACGTTGGCGTTGCGGTATTGCAGCATGGTGCCGGAGTAGGTGCGGATGAGCAGGGTTTTAAACTGTTCGGTAAGCGCAGTTTTCTGCGCCGGGGTGGCGTTGCGCCAGTTGGCGCCCACAGCCAGCTCGGTCATGCGGGTAAAGTCGAAATAGGGGATGGCATAGTTTTCGGCCTGACGGCGAACTTGCACATCGTTGTTGTTTTTTGCGTTTTGCAAGATGTTCAGCACTTGGGTGCTGTTCTGCTTGAGTTGCGCCACGGCCTGCTGCGGCGTAGCGAAGGCCAGGCCGATGCTCATAATGCCAATGCTCAGGGCAGCTGTGAGTGCGGATTTTTTCATTGATGTTTTCCTTTCCCAGTGAAAAATGAAAATGTTGTAGTGTGTTTATTGTGTTGCGCCGTTTTTTTCTACGGTGTTGGTCATAAATTTGCCGATTAACTGCTCCAGCACCAAAGCGGAGCTGGTAATTTCAATGGTGTCGCCGTTTTTCAGCTCGGTTTCCTCCGCGCCCTGCTGCAGGCCGATGTATTGCTCGCCCAGCAGGCCGGAAGTGAGAATTTCGGCGGAAACGTCGGTGCTGAAACGGTATTGGCTGTCGATATTCAGGCTTACATTGGCTCGGTAGGTTTTCGGGTCGAGCTGGATGGAGGATACCCTACCCACCACTACGCCGGAAGCCTTCACCGGGGCTTTTACTTTCAAACCGCCGATGTCGGTAAAGCTAGCGGAAACAGTGTAGGACGACTGGCGGGAAACCGTTTGCCCGCCGGCTACGCGTAGTGATAAAAATACCACAGCGGCAATGCCTAAGGCCACAAAAACGCCGACCCAAAGTTCTAAAGTGCTTCTTTTCATAATCCGGTTATCCGATAAATATGATGGCGGTTAAAACAAAATCCAAGGCCAAAACGGTGAGTGCGCTGCTCACCACGGTGCGGGTGCTGGCACGCAGGATGCCTTCCGGCGTGCTGCGGCAGTGGAAGCCTTGATATACGGCAATCAGAGAAATAGCCACGCCGAACACCACCGATTTAATCAACCCGTTCACCACATCGTAGCCCACATCAATATTCGCCTGCATCTGCGACCAGAAAATGCCGCCATCTAAGCCCAAATAGCGCACGCCGATAAGATAGGCACCGTAAATGCCGGCCACATTGCAGATAGAAGCCAACAGTGGCATGGAAATCACGCCTGCCCAAAAACGCGGCACCACCACGCGGGCAACGGGATCGACCGCCATTACCTTCATCGCCTCCAGCTGCTCGGTGGTTTTCATCAGGCCGATTTCGCTGGTCATCGCGCCGCCGGCGCTGCTGGCGAACAGAATGCCGGCCAGTACCGGCCCCAGTTCGCGCAACAGCGATGCAGCCACCATATAGCCCAAAATATCGGCCGATTTGAATTTAGCCAGCTGGGTGTAGCCCTGCAAACCCAATACCATGCCCACGAACAGCCCTGATACGGCAATGATAATGATGGAGAGCACGCCGGTAAAATACATTTGGCGGATGCCCAGCCGCAGGCGCAGCAGCAACGTGCCGGAGCGTGCCAGCACGGCAAACAGGAATAGGGTGGTTTTGCCTAGCTCCTGCAGAAAATCCAGCGTTTTCGCGCCTAGGGTTCGGAAAAAATTCATAATTTTAGCTATTGAGCAAAACTTGTTGTATGCCGCGTTCAGCCGGATAGCGGAAGGCGACCGGGCCATTGGGCAGGCCGTTGATAAATTGGGTAATCCACGGCGAATCGAGGCTGCGCATTTCTTCTGGGCTACCTGAAAACAGGATTTCGCCGTGGGCAAGGAAAATCACTTGGTCGGCAATTTGCAGCGAGCGTGGCACATCGTGTGTAACCATCATGCTGGTGGAGCGCAGGGCACGGTTGATTTTGCTGATCAAGTCGGCAATTACGCCCAGAGAAATCGGGTCGAGGCCGGTGAATGGCTCGTCATACAGCATCAACGCGGGGTCGAGGGCAATGGTACGCGCCAAGGCAACGCGGCGGGACATGCCGCCGGATAGCTCGTCCGGCATCAGGTTTTCCGTGCCGTGCAGGCCGACGGCGCTGAGCTTCAGGTGCACTAAGTCGCGGATGATTTCTTCGGGCAAGTCGGTTTGCTCGCGCAGCGGGAAAGCCACGTTTTCATATACGGATAAATCGGTAAACAGTGCGCCGAATTGGAACAGTACGCCCATATTGCGCCGATGTTGGTGCAACTCTTTGGCGTTGAATGCGGCAAGGTCGCGGCCGTTAATCAGCACGCGGCCGGAAGTGGGCGCAATTTGGCCGGTAATCAGGCGCAGCAGGGTGGTCTTACCACTGCCGGAACCACCCATCACGGCGGCAAACGTGCCTTGGGCTACCTGAAAACTGACGTTGTTCAGGATGGGGCGTTCGCCATAGGCAAAGGCGACGTTTTGCATTTCGATGAAGGGTGTGGCCATAGGTGGCAGAGGTTAGGTTTACATACAAGGGTGTCGATTATAGGGAAAAAGCACACTGGGTTCAATGATTTTGCCAATGGTGAGGCTGAGTGCTGGCTGGAAGTGTTGTAGATTTTTTCAGGTAGTCTTTGTGTGCAGGGAAGTGTTTTTATATCATGTGGATAGATTGAACTGAAGGCTACCTGAAAGTTTTAAGACTGCTGCATGAGTGGCAGATTTTCAGGTAGCCTTTGTGCCTGATAGTGTGCGGCTATGATGGCGCGCGGTGGTGTTGCCAGTGTTTGGCCATATCGAGGGCGGTTTGAATGGCGGTGAGCAGGCTGCCGTGGTCGGCGCGGCCGGTACCGGCTAGGTCGAGAGCAGTGCCGTGATCGACTGAAGTGCGGATGAAGGGTAGGCCAAGGGTGATATTCACGCCTTGACCGAAGGAGGCATATTTGAGTACGGGCAGGCCTTGGTCGTGATACATGGCAAGCACGGCGTCGGCATCTTTGAGCAGGAAAGGCTGGAATAGGGTGTCGGCGGGGAAGGGGCCGCGTACATCGAGGCCTTGCTCGCGCAGGGATTGTAATTCGGGTTCAATGATTTGGATTTCTTCCCAGCCAAGATGACCTTGTTCGCCGGCATGGGGGTTGAGCCCGGCCACGAGGATGGTGGGCTTAGTGATGCCGAATTTAGTTTTCAGGTCGGTGTGTAAAATGTGCAACACGGAGTGCAACAGTGGGCGGGTGATGGCGGCGGGGATGTCTTTGAGGGGGAGGTGAGTGGTGGCGAGGGCAACGCGTAGGCCGTTGCCGGCCAGCATCATGACGACTTGTTCGGTATGGCTGATGGCAGCGAGGTATTCGGTGTGGCCGCTGAAGAGGATGCCGGCGTCGTTGATGATGCCTTTGTGCAACGGGGCGGTTACCATGCCGGCAAATTCACCTTGGCAGATGCTGCTATAGGCACGATCAAGCAGGGAGAGTACGTAGCGGGCATTGGCGGAGTTGAGTTGGCCGGTGTGGCAGGGGGCGGAGAGGGGAATGTGTAAAACTTCCAGTGTGCCAGGGGCGGGCGGATGGTTGGGATGATAATCGGCAAGGGGGGTGTTGTAGCCGAGTTGCTGGGCACGTTCGGTGAGGAGTTGTTTGTCGGCTAAGACAACGCAGCGACAGGGTAAAGTCTGCTGAGCTAAAGTAAGACAGATATCGGGGCCTATGCCGGCAGGCTCGCCGGAGGTGATGGCTAGGATAGGTGTGACGGGCATGGTGAGGCTACCTGAAAACTAAAGATGGCAGGATTATAGCAGTTGGTAGCTAAGCAGATTTTTGATGTGGATAATACTTGTGTGCGGAATAAGGGTGTTAGCCAGGATAATTTAATTTAGGCAAAATAAAAGGATGCTACCTGAAGTAGCATCCTGAAATTAGGCTAGCCGTTGATTATTCGTCGGCACCAGTGTAGGGGCGAACGTTAACGGTTTTACGGTTGTGTACGCCTTTTACGGTAAATTCTACGTAGCCGTCCACTTTGGCAAACAGGGTATGGTCTTTACCCATACCTACGTTGTTGCCTGCATGAAACTTGGTGCCACGCTGGCGAACGATGATGGAACCGGCAGGAATCAGCTCGTTGCCGTAGGCTTTTACGCCCAAGCGTTTGGCTTCTGAATCGCGGCCGTTGCGGGTGCTGCCGCCTGCTTTTTTACTTGCCATGTTTGATACTCCTGAATTAGGTTAAAAACTTAGGCGATGGCCACGATTTCAATTTGGGTGAAATTTTGGCGGTGGCCTTGGCGTTTCTGATAGTGTTTACGGCGACGCATTTTGAAAATGCGGATTTTTTCGCCACGGCCATGAGCTACTACCTTGGCTGTTACTTTTGCGCCTTCAATAAAAGGTGCGCCTACTTTTACAGACTCGCCGTCAGCAATCATCAAAACTTCAGTCAGTTCGATTTGGCTGTCGAGTTCGGCAGGTATCTGTTCTACTTTCAATTTTTCGCCAACAGCAACTTTGTATTGTTTGCCGCCGGTTTTTATGACCGCGTACATACTCAACTCCATGTGGGGGTATTATCAAAGATTTAATTTTTATCTAGTGTCCGATTAATGTCTGGAACACAAGAACTACGTATTCTATTGCATCTGTGGTTATCTTGTCAAAAGGTTATTTTCCTTTTGTAGTCTGATGGCTGTGTTGTTGTTGGTAAAGAACGGGTCAAAAGGTATTTGACAAAATATTTTGGTAGGCGTATAGTCCGCATCTTCGCTGTTCCTTACGGCACGGTTTTGTTGTCAGTTTTGAAGCCGCGCGCGATAAATATCCCCACTTCGGCGCGATAAATCAGTCCTGATATTATTGCACCCTGTGCAACAACGTTACAAATCCCACCTTACTTGGTGGGATTTTTTACATCAAGCTGACTCCGCCTACTCTATGTTGATGGGGTAGTTGGCAATCAACAGCTCGTCAGCCTCGGTAGTAATCTCCTTATTGATGCTGTAGCGCAGGCTGACCTCTTTAAACTGGAAGCCGGTGAAGATCTCCCTAATGGCCGGCACGTCGTTAATCGACAGCAGGAAGCGCCCTTTGATGTGGCGTAGCTGCTCGGCCAGCCGTTCGAAATCTGCCTTAGCGAAGATGCCTTTGCCGTACATCGTCTCACAGTCCCAATACGGCGGGTCGATGTAGAAGAAGGTGCCGGGCTTGTCGTAGCGGGCGATGAAGTCGTCGTAATTGAGCCGCTCCAGCATCACACCCTGCAGGCGGCGGTGGCTGTGTTGCAGCTCCTCGGCCAACCGGTCGGCGCGGAACTTGGGCGGGCGGGTGCTGGTGGCAGCGCAGCAGAACTCGGCTACCTTCCCGCCGAAACCCATGCGGTGCAGATAGAGGAAGCGCACCGCACGCTGGATGTCGGTTAGGGTGGAGGGATTGCAATGCTGCAGCCGGCAATACTCATCGCGGCTGGGCAACAGGTATTCGGCCTGCCGCAGCAGTTCTGGCAGGTGGTTTTGGACACACCTATATAAATTGATGACATCGGCATTGATGTCGTTGATGGCCTCCACTTTGGATGGCGGCTTTTTGAACAGCACCCATGCCGCACCGCCGAACACTTCGGCGTAGCAGGTATGGTCTGACGGGATTAACGGAATGATGGTACCGGCCAGGCGGTATTTGCCGCCCAGCCAGCCCCTAAGCGGACTGACGGGATGGATGTTGCCCATGATGCTTGCTCCTTGAAGTTTGGCGCTCGCGGGCACTCCGGGTTGTTAAAGAACCAAATTGGTTGACCGCCTTGCAGCGCGGGCATTTGATTTCCAATTGCCCCTCGCCTTTGGCCAACAGCTTATTGCAGTTTTTGCAACGATATTGCATTTTTGCAGCTCCCGCATTACCGGTATGTTAGAATCCGCCCGCCTCTAGAGGTGGCGGCCTTGGGTCATGCAGGCTCGCTCTGCGTGGCTGGCGCGGTTTGGTGGGCAAACACCGGCCGCGCCGCCGTCTTACTTATTGCGTATACCCGCCCCTGTGGCGGGTATTTTCATGCCTCCTCCTTATATAGGGCGGGTACGATAACAGCGAGGTCGTTGGGCGACCAGCGCCAGCCTGCGGGTAGCCCTAGGGCTGTCGCACACCATTCGCTGCAGAACCAGCGGTGGCGGTTTTGCGGCAGTCCGAAAGCGATACCCAATGCGCCCATCAGGTCGTAACCCTGCCCCTCGGTGGCCGTCCATACCCGCTGCAGCTGCTCGTGTGCCTCCGGGGTGGAGGGCAATGGAATCAAATCCCATTTAGCCGCCGGCAGCGGCATCACTTTGCAGCGCACGCCCTTGTCACGAATGGAAGCGGAGTAGCAGGTATAAACCGATGCCTGCGGATGCTCGCGCACCGCAATTTCGGCGTGGCTGTACTGGCCACGGGTGAGAATGCGGGTGAGCCAGTCGGTGGCTCGGGCACACCACACACGCCAGCCGCTGCCGTCGCGGCGGCCACGGTAGAGGGCGAGGTAGATTTGCTGTTCGCTCATTTTTCAGCCTCCTCCAGCTCGGCGGCGGACTGTTCGTAGTTGGCCGTCCAGCCGTCGCTGTAGTCGTATTCCAGCGGATGTTCAGCTTTTTCCATCGCCGCTTTGTGACGTTCGGCGTTGGCAAAGTCGGCCTGCTCGTCCACCAGCATCTGCTCCATCAGTTCACCCAGCAGGGCTTTGGTCATAATCACAAAGCTGTTGTCCATCGTTTTCCAAGCCAGCTTTTCAGGTAGCCTCGGCATGACTGCCAGCGCCAAATATTGGGTGCGGCTGGCATCATCGGTTTGAAACCACTTGCCCACGCTTTTGACAAATACCCCGTGCCGCAGGTTGTCGTATCGCTTGGCTTTGATGCGCTCCCACATCTCATCCTGCTGCTCAGCTTTGAGCCGGGCAGCGCACTCGGGGTCGATGTGCCATTGCTCGCCGTCCCAAGTACTGGATGGGCAGGGCGGCTGCTCGGCCAGCACGGGTTTGCCGTCTTTGCCCGGCATAATCACTTGTCCGCCAGACTGCCCCGCCAGCAAGGCAGCGTGCTGCTCGGGGCTGATGGCTACCGCATCATCCGGCACGGTGCTGTGGATTTGGTCGTCGTAAAAACCGCCGTTGGATTGTGAGTAATACAGTGTCATGAGTCATCTCCCGTTATTTGCCGATGGCGCGCCAAGCGAAGCCTTGGAAATCATTGGCCGCCGCACCTTGAGCCCATGTGTTAAGCATGGCGCTAAAGCCGGTGGCCGTTATTTCTCCCGCGCCGATGGTTAAGTCCGTGCCCACCGAGCCCGACCGGCCGCTGCTTTTGACGGTGATTTGCACGTTGAAACACTCAGAGGTAAACGCAATCGGAAACACTACTTTCACCGGCCCCTCGCCTTGCCAGCCCATCAACATCTCGCCCCATTGGTCGATGAGACCGTTGGCCAGTTTGGTGTAGCCGTTGGTGCCGGCTTGGTGCTGCATGGCGGCGGCCATCTGCTGCTTAATCGCATCGCCCAAGTCGCTGATGTCGGCGGCGCGGTGGGTATGGTTTTTGTCGGCCTTGTCCTGCAACTGTGCGGCCAGAGTGGAGGCATCCAGTGCTCCGGCATTGGTCACTTTGCCGTAAGCCTTAATCCAAAATACGATGTCATCCAGGCTGTCTTTGGCCTTGATGCATAGCACCATGCCGATGTATTTCGGGGTGTTGTCCTGATAATAGGGTTTGGGCGTGTATTGGTCGGTGTAGGCGTGGTCGTAAGTGATGGGGATGGCGTGTTTTTGCGAGTATTTCCCGATAGCCGCTTGCTCATGTACCGCCGAAAACATATCCGTACCGTTGTTTTTGCCCTCATTGCCGCCCAGTTGTCCGTAGATGACAAACATCGGGTCGCCTGCTTTTATTTGGTTGGGGTAATACTTATCCACCGGCAGGCGTTTGAGCAGCAGGTCGTCGTTGCCGTAGGCCACAAGCCCAAAAACATGATGGTGGTCGCCTACCGTCCACGGGTATTGTTGGCCGATTTGGCCGCTGCTGCCCACGTTGCGCACAAAGTAATCATCTACCGGCTTGACGTTGGCAATACTGCCGTACTGCGCCACCAGCTTGCGATAGAGTTCGGGATAGGCGGCCTGCGTTACCTTGGTAGCGATGTCGTCGTACTTAATCCAGCCGTCCGGGATGTCCGCAATCGGGAAGTAGGCAGTCATGCCGATGTCGGAGCGCGTGAGGTTGGGTAGCCTGTTGCTGCCCAGTACGCGATACAGGTCGGGATAGGTAGCCTGGGCAAAAGTGCTGCCGTCGGCCTTTAAAAAGCCTTCTTGGCTGGTTATCGCGCGGGGGAAACCGATTACTGCGCCTACGGGCAAGCCTTTGCCGGCAGATTCAACAGCCTTGTCGTAAGCCGCCTTCACCGACTTCGGCGTGGCTGCCAGCTCTTCGCTGTTGCTGTCAGTGGCAGACGAGAGCTGTACGATGCCGGCCTTAGTAGTGCTGGCCGCACCCGGTCTGTACTCCTCCTGCTTCTTCTTCAGATACTGCGTCCGCGCAGCCAGTTCCTTGGCCTGCCGGTTGGCAATGCCGTTCGGCCCGCCCAATACCGGGTCGGTGGTTTCCAGCTGGTAGATACCTTCCGCCCATTGCGGGTTGTTCAGTTCTTCCGTGATATTCGCCATTTAAGCTGCTCCAAAGTTAAAGTTGCCGTCGTAGGCCGCCCGCCCGTTGTAACGCAGAGGGACGGCCTGATAATCCAAGGCTGCCAACAGGCAGCGTGCCGGCGCGAAGGCGGCCAGCGTTTTGCGCAACAGCGCGGCCTGGTCGTTGGTAATCACGCTGTTCATGATGATGCGGTAGTGCGCCCAGTAGCTGCCGGCACCGTAAACATGGTTGCCGTTGTAGTTGATGCTGCCATCGTAGGTTTGGCCGTTCAGCCCTTCGATAATCCGCACCTCACCAAACCCGAGCCGCCGCACGATCTCACGGATTGCCCACGGCGTACCTTTGTAGCGGTGCAGCTCGTAGGCACCCTTAATCAGCTTGCGCCGCGCATCGTCGGATTCGGCCAGCCAGTAGCCGTCGGCACCCAAGATGCTGCGGCTCTCGGCCAACAGCGGCAGGTGTTCGGGGGCGACCAGATCGACCAGGCGCGGCATCAGCTGCGGCAGCTCGGCCAAATCCAAACGCAATCCCAATTCGGCCAGGGCGCGGGCGCGTTGGTCGCGTTCGATGACGGCGGCATAGGAGAGTTTGGCCATCGTCTAACCCTCCGCCGTTTGTGCGGCAATGCGGATGGTGGTACTGGTGCAGCGTGCCCACTGGTCGGGCTTGACCACGGTCAGCGGCAGGTTATGCAGCACCACGTTATAAACACCGGCCACTTTCAGGGCACTCATGATGTCCAGCGGCACGATGTCCAAGCCGAGCCGGCTGCGGCGGGCGGCTTCATATACCGCCCATGCCTGCTCGGCCGCCGCTTTGGCGGTGCGGGCATCGGTGCCGGTAAACAGGGTCAGCTCGGCGTCCAGCGTGTAATCGACGGCGGTCGGGGCTTTAACCACCACGGTGTCGCACAGCGGGCGGCGTTTCTCGGCCGATAAGGCAGCCTGAATCTTGCCAATCAGCTCGGCATTGGGCAGGCCGTCTTTGACCAGCACGGTCACTGCCACCCGCCCGCCTATAGGCTGGCCGCCGCCGTCGGTATCGTTGGCCACGTACACGTCCACCACCGCCGGACTCGCCTGCCGCGCCCAATATTGGTAGGCACCCACCGGCCCGGCTACGCTAAAGCTCTCCGGTGCCAGCAACACGCGCTCGCGGTAGGCTTCGTCGTCTTCAATTTCCACCCCGCCGGCGGAAACGGTGGTGTTGCTAACGGCCACATCAATTGTCGGATGCAGCCGCTCGGCCAGGCTGTTGATTTGTCCGACCGACCAGCCGTTGCCGACTGTGCCGGTTTCGGTGCATTCGGCGGCCACTTCGGCGCTGCTTTGGGCGGCAGTCAGCAGGGCAGCTTCGGCGGTGGCAAAGCTGGTCTGCCCGGCATTGACCCGCGTGCCCTTGGGTACGGCAATTTGTTCCAAACCGCTCAATACTGCACTAAAGCGCAGGGTGGTCAGGGCGGGCTGCGCCTGCAGGCGCGGGGTGGACACATCATCGCCGCACAAATCCAGCATCAGGCCGGTGGCAAAGCGCGGGTGCTGCTGGCGGTAGGCTTCGTTCACCTGCTGCCTCAATAAATGCTCGCGGTAGGCAAAGGTGTTGATCAGCAGGCGTTCGATATGCGCCGGCTGCAATACCTTGCCCGCGCGTTGCTCGTAGTCGGCAATCATGGCGGCCAGGCTCTGTGCCAAGTCGTCGTCGACAATCTTGACCTCTTCGCGTTTCAGTTTGCTCAAATCCATTTTCAGGTAGCCTTTATTGCAATATCGGTGCGGTAGATTTCGCCCGCCACATCGTCCGCCACGCGCCAATGCACGGTCATGGTGATATGCGGGGCGTGGCCGTCAAACGTGACCTGCTCGACCAGCGCGCGCTTTTCCCATGTTTGGATGGCGAGGATGACCTCGCGCACGGTGTTGGGGATAAATTCGTCTTCCGGGTAGTCGATGTAGTCGAACCAATTGCTGCCGAAATCCGGCCGCAGCACGTCGCTGCCCTTGCGGGTGGCGAGGATGTTTTCAATGCACTGGTTGATGTCGTCGAGGTCTTGCACAATGTCCTGCCCGCTCGCGAGAGGGGCGGGCTGCCAGTGGCGGCTGCGCGGGGTGGTCGGTGTCGTCATGGGCTTATTCTGACTAATCGGCGGGGGGCGGGTCTTTTAAACGGCTTTAAAAAAACATCCCCGTATCGGGTCGGATACGGGGATTGTGCTGCGGCGCTTGTCCGCGGTCTTGTAAAACGTTTTCAAAAATCGGTGGTCAGCCGGCCTGCATGCCGCCGGTGGTGCCGCCGGAGTCGCCGGGGTGGACGTGGCCGGAGAGCGGGATGCCGTTGAGGATGATTTCGCCGTTGATGCGCACGGTGCCTTCGATGCTGGCGGTATCGCCCCCGCCGCCGTTGGAGGCGGTCAGGCCGGCGGTGTAGGTCAGCATGCCCTTGACCGTGGCGTTGCCTGTGATTTCGGTCTCCGGCGACTGAATCTCTACCTTGGCGGCAGCCTTAACCACCACCTTGCCCGGCGTGTCCACGGTTACCTGGCCGTCGGCGCGGTTGTGGCTGATGACGGTGCCGTTGCTGAATTTCCGCAGCCACATATTCGCATCGGCGGCGGGCGTGCCGTCCTGCTCGTTGTAGATGACGCCGAGGCACACACCTCCCTCGCCGCGCGCGTCCAACAAACACACGGCCAGCGCGCCGGGGTCGGGCAGCGCGTAGAACTGGTTGCCGCCCGCGCCCAGGCTGACCACCGGCAGCCAGTCGGTTTGGATGTCGTCCAAAGTCGGCACGGTCACGCGCACCGCGTGTTTGGCCGCGTCCACGGCCGAAACCGTGCCGAACTGCAGGGTGGCGGTAAAGTCATGGGTTCGCATTTTTGGCTGCCTGTTTTTTGGGTTGGGTTGCGGTGGCCGGCTGCGGCGGCTCGTCCGGCACATATTCGACCATTTTGACCTCCAAATCGCTGGTAAAGCCGCCGCCGCGCCGGATTTCGTGCCGAGCCTGCTTGACCAAATACTTGCCAGAAAACTTCCCAAACCCCTTGAGCTGCACGGTCTGCCCGGCCACCAGCTTGGCGTTGCCGACTATGGAGAAATTGCCGGCTACTTGGCTTTGCTGTGCATTGGCCAGCGCGGCATCGGCACGGGCATTGACCTGCGCCTGGCTCTCGCCGCGGTTGGCCACGATTTTGAGCGTGTCGCCGCTGCTGGCGCGCTTGCCGCCCGGGCGCAATGCGCGGCTTTGGCGGCGGGTGCGGCGCGTGGTCTTGCGTTTGGCATCGTAGCCGCTCACCACTGCTTCCTGCGGTACGCCCTTAATCAGGTCGCGCAGCCTGAAATTTTTGATGTCTTCCGGCTGCAACACCACCACCGGCTTTTGTTCGGCCAATGCATCATTAGCCTGAAAAACCAACTGCCTGCCGACAATCTTGAAGGTGTGGCCGTACTCTTTGGCCAAACGGGTCAGAAACTCCACATCACGCTCCTGATACTGGGTCACGCGCTCGATTGGGATGTGCCGGATGGTGCCGGTTACCTTTAGGTGCAACCGCCGGGCAATGCGGCGCACGATGTCGGCCAGCGTGGTGTGTTCGTAGGCACGACCGCGCTGGGTGCGGTTGGATTTGGTGATGCCGGTGGACAGCGCTTTCAGAGTAATCACGGACGGCGGATGGTGGTACTCAATCTCGGCCAGCTCCATGCTGCCCAGCTTAAGCATGCCGTTAATCTGGTCGCCGATTTCCAGGCTGATTTTGTCGCCCTGCTCGGGATACCACTGCTGCCGCCAGCGGCCGTCCACGTCTTCCAGCTCCACCTGCACTTCGTCCGATTGGCCTTCCAAGTAATCGGTGTAGCTCACCGATAACAAATAGGGCTGGATGTCGCTAGTAATATCCTTCTGCTCGTATTTGATGATGACCTTGGGCAGGGTCACCGGATGGCTGGTCGTACTGTTCAGGCTACCTGAAAGCAAGGCACCCAGATGGAGGTTAGGCATCTGCATCGTCGTCTCCGTTATCGCCGCGCAGCCACGGCGGCATGTCGGCTTGGGTTTGGGGTTTGGCCGGGATAACCGGTACAAACACGGTCAGGTTGGCGGCAAACTGCTCGGCCGCCGGCAGGTGCGGGTTGGCGGCAATCAGGCGGGAGATTTCCAAAGGGTTGCCGTAGTATCGCCAGGCAATCAAATCCCAGCGGTCGCCCTCGCGTGTCAGGTGTCTTAATACCGATTCGCTCATTTCGTCCCGTCCTTTCTGCCGGCCAGCCACGCGGTCAGGCTTTGCGCACCGCGTGCGCCGTTGTTCAGGCTGTCGGCGGCTGAGGCAATAGCCGCCGCGCCGCCTTCCAGCCAGCCGCCCACCGCGCCGCTTTGCGCACCGTTGCGCAGCGCGGCCAAACCGCCGGAGAGTTCGCGCGCCGCCTGGCCGCCGTAGGCCAGCATTTCGGCCGCACCGGACAGGTTGCCGATGTATTTGCCGACCTCAGGCAGCCTGTTCAATTTACCCAGCGCCGTACCGCCGAGATTGACCGCATCGCCCACCACGCCGAACAAGGCCAGCGGGTCGTGTTTCAGCTCGCGCGCATGGTTAATCAGGGTTTGCAGCTGGCCGACCTCCTGCTCGACGCTGCGGTAAATGCGTACCCCAGTCTGCACCGCATCGGCCACTTTGGACAAAGGGGCACGCACCGACTCTGGCAACATGGCGAGCAGCGGGTTTTGGCCGTTGGCCACGCCCGGGGTCGGCAGCGGGTTGTTCGGGTCGCCGACAAACTCGGTCAGGCTCACGTCCAGCTCGCGGGCGGCGGTGCGGCCGCGCCCGTCCTGCAGCAGGGTGCGGGCGGTCAGCGACTCAATCACAAACCAGCCGACAAAACGGCCGGAGCCGAACACCAAGGACACCGCCTGCTGTGCCTCTTTGGCCGCAATCAAGCCCTTGTAGGCTGCGTCCACATCGCCCAGCTTCCAATGCAGCTTGATGCCGAAGCGGATTTGGGTCAGATCGTTGCCCATCGCCTGCAACCTCGGCCGCCCGGCCAGCACCTCGTGCTTGGCGTAGCTGGCGCCGTGGGTCTCTTCAAGGTCGGTAAAGCTGCCCAATAATTCAAAACGGATATCGCCCAACATGGCAAACATCAATAAGCCCTCCTGGCTTTATCGGCCATCAGCCGTTCAAACCATTGCTCAAACTCGCGATAACTCATCTGCATAGCTGCCTGAATCTGCCCCGCATCACCACCGGGCACGTTGATGGTTGGAGAGAAATGCACCGTGATGCCGCCTGCCGCAGCCGTGCCTTGCCGTGCAGCAGAGAGTTCGGCGCTGTTGGCGGCCATTGAAGCGGCCAACGAGGAAGTGTTGTCGCTAAAACGCTGTTGCAAACCACGCGAAACCGAGCCGATAGCGGCCAACGGGCGCGGTGCGGCTTGGTTGATACCGATTTGTAGGCCTTCCATCATCCAGCCGCCAAAACGGCGGAACACGCGGCTTGGCGATCGGATCTGGTTGCTTTGGGCAAAGGCATTTTTAAACCACGCCGCCTTCTCGGCAAACCAGCCCTTAACCGCTTCGAATTTGGCGATTAGCCCGTTCCATAACCCTTGGATAATGTTGCTGCCGAACTCGGTAAACTTGGCCGGCAGGTCGATGCCGAACCACGAGAGAACGGCCGCAAAGGCCGAATAGAACGCGCCAATGGGCGACCAGTTGAGAATCAGGCCGAGGATACCGAGCAGGCCGCCGTCAAAGGCGGTTTTGATTTCCGTCCAAGCCGAGCCGACCAGCGAGGAAATGCCGTCGAAAATCATGCGCCAACCGTCCAAAATCATGGCGCCGGTTTGCACCACCGAACTCAGGATGCCGCCGATAACCAAACCAAAGGTCTCACCGAAACTGCGGGCGCTGCCTTCGGCCACCTGATTGACGCTGAACAGCTCGCCAAACCAATCGATAATCGGCTGCACGAATGGCCGCACTGCTGCCCAAATACCGCTGAACGCCTCGCCAAGTGCGATTAAGGTTGGTTTGACCGGCTCCAGCCCTTTCATAATGCCGTCAATCACGCCGGCAAAAAACGCCTTGATCGGATTCCAGTATTTGTAAATCAACATGGCCGCTAGGGCGATGGCCATAATCGCCCAACCGACCGGCGTGGTCAGCAGCGAACGGGCAAGAAACATAAAGCCCTGCCGCACCAAGCCCAATGCCACATTCAGTTTGCCGAATACGCCGGCACCTTGGCCGATGCGGCCGAATACCGAGGTAAACGGTGCAGCCACCCTGCCGAGTCCGCCAGCAATGCGGGTCGCCCATTGGGCGGACATGCCGAAGGTACGCAGCAGGCTCACGCCGCGCGATACCCCGCTCATGCGGAACAGCCGCCACATATTGCGCATGGAGCGGATTTTCTGAAATCCCGTCCACATTGAACGGAAAGGCATGGCAACCAAAGAACCCGCATAAGCAAACCCAAGGAAGAGCAGTTTGAGGCCAATCAAACCAACCGCTAATCCGGCAACCACCTTAATGGCTTCTTTATGCCTACTGATAAAAGGCATGGCATATTGCTCAATCATGGTTTGGCCATAGGCGGCAAACCGTTTCAAATCAGGTGCGAATACTTCGCCGAACTTGGCGGCGGCATTTTCGGCCATCCCGCCCAGCGCCTCTATTGCGCCTGACAGGGTGCCGGTTTTGACTTTGATCCGGTCTTCCAGTGAAGCCTGTTGCTCCATCTTGGCAATCATGGCATCGAATCCGCCCAGGCCTGCCTGACCGAGAATAGAAGCCACGCGGCCGCCTTCTTGGCCAAATAAAGCGTCCGCCACATCCATCACGCCTTTATCGCCGAAGCGGGCGCGGACTTTGCCGAACTCGGATTCCAGCGTGCCGGTAATCTCACGCAGTGATTTCAGGCTGCCGTCTTTGTTGAAAAAGTCGAAGTGGGCGCCGGATTTCTCCACCATATCGCGGACTTCCGCCCGCATGCCCTTGGCGGCCATTTCCATCATGGTCGGCCCTTTGGACAATTGGCTCAGCATCATGTTGAAGTTGGTACCGAAGCTGGAACCCTCCAGCCCCTTATTGGCAGCCAAACCTTCCACTGCATAAATCTGTTTCTGATTCTCCAAGCCGGTCAGGCCGAGGGTATTAACCTTCGGCGCATAGTAGGACATGGCTTGATACATGTCCTCCTTGGTCAGGCCGGCAGCAAAATAAGCGCGCTGGGTCAGGTCGGCCGAGCGTAGCAGCTCGGATTCTTTGATGCCGTGCGCCTCCATGTTTTTGGCAAAGAAGCTGCCGTCGGCGATCGGAATGCCCATCACGGTATTCAGCCGGGCGGTAGCCAGACCGCCGCCGTTGATGATGGTTTCATCCGAAATACCCTGGCTCTTCAAGCCGAGCGCCATATTGGTAAAATCGGTTTTATTCCCCGGCAGGGCGGCGCCCCATTCGGTGGTCAGCCGGTCGATTTCGTTGAAGCGGCCGAAGCTGCCGTCGCGGCGCATCATGGAGATTTTCAGGTTGGCAGACGCATCCTCCTGCTCCATAAATTTACGGATAGACCCGACCACCGGCGCAGCGATAACCGCCGCATGGCCGGCTGTCTCCACCATCTCGGAGCGCAGCTGCTGGCGGTGCTGTTGTGCTGCCCGCTGGCCGGCAATCGCCTTGTTCAGGTCGTTCTGGGCGCGGGTGGCACGATGGATCTGCATTGTCATGGCAGCAAAGGCACGGCTCTGTTCGGACAGGTTGCGCGAGGGCATCAGCCTCTGCTGCTGACGGATAGAGCGACCAAACGCATCATTGGCGTGGGTCGCTTCTTTGATGGCCGAGCCTAGAGATTTGGCGGTACGCTCGGCGCGGCCGAAAACTGTGGTAAATCCGGCCTTCAATGCGGCGGCAATGGTTACACCGACTAAAAATTCCTTTGCCATACTGGTTTACCTGTGCTAATAATCAACTTATGGAACTTGACTTCAAAAACAATTTCACCCTCTCACTGGCCGCCATACTGTTTTGTCTGATGGTGGCCACCGCTTCCCTGTGGCTGTTTGCCAGCATGTGGGCGGCTGTCGGCTTCTGGACGGCGTTGTTCGGGTTTGCCGTCTTTGGGCTGATACTGGCATGGCCTGCCGGTGTGGTCTTTACCGCCGCCAGCTTCTCCCTTGCCGTGCTTATTACCGGCATCTGCCGACTGTTCCGATACTGGAAACAGCCGGGCTCTACATCTTCGAATACTTCGCTTTAACCTGCCGGTTGGCCTGCTGCTGCCAAATCAAAATCTCATCCGGCGACATTTCTTCAATCATCTTGGGCGAAAAGCCAAACCACCAAGCCAAATCGGCAGCGGCTTGGTGGTAGCTATCCCAATCAATTTGCCCCAATACAAAACGTCTGCAGCTTGCTGTAATCCTCCCACGCCATATTCTCGAAATCCTCCGGCATCAGACCGGAAGCCAAGGCCATGACATGGATCTGCTGTAAGGCCGCACTGTTCGGGTACAACTCGGCTGCCCGCTTGTAGTCTTTCACCAGCACGCGGCGGGTGGTCACTTCCGTAACCGTGCCGTTTGGTGTCTCAATCGGCTGTACCAGCTGGATGGTCTGGGTAACACCGATTTTTTGTTGTAATTTTTGTGCTTCGTTCTGAGCCATTTTTGCAATCCTTTTTCAAATTGGCCGGGCGGCGCGGCCTGACAAAACCGCCGGTGGTAAATAAAAATCCCTACATCGGATTTGATGTAGGGATTTTGCCTGTGGGGCTGTCCACGGTCTTTTAAAACGTTTTCTAAATTAAGCCCCGATATTGCGTCGGTAGGTCTCTTCCACGTCCACGCCGTCCACGCGGTATTCGTTGCGCAGGGCGTTGTAGTACAGCACTTCGCGCCCGTCTAACACTTGGCGGATTTCGGTGGTCTGGTACGTTGAACTGAACTCTGCCTTTTCTTTCGGTTTGTAGCCGCCCAGCGCATTCTTGCTGAAGGTGGCGGTTACCATCGTCACCAGCGGCACTTCCTTCACGCGGCCGGTGGTGTCGTAGGTCTCCACGTTGGCGCGCACCATCAACTGCACCGCTTTGTAGGGGTTGGCGGCTTTACGCGCCACTTCGGGGAAAAAGCTGTTCCAGGTAATCTCACCCTCGAGTGCGGCCACGCCCATCGGCAGCTTGACCGTGCCTTTCAGCCCCAGTCCTTTGTACTCGTCCTGCTCAAACTCAAACTCCGGCAGTTTGAACTCGCTGGCCTTGCCCAACAGGTCGTTACCGTCGATGTAGACATTGGCGTTGTAAATCACTTTGATATCGGACATCTTTCATTCCTTCCTTATCGTTGGCTGACCAAGTTGGCCAGATATTTGCGGGTCATCACGCTGGCATTGCTGATGCGCTCGGCCGGCAGCTTGGGCGTGTATTCGTATTTGAGCGGCACCTGGCCTTTACTGAAAGCATCCACCAAGTCGTAGTCATAATCCAAGTCCACGCTGTAACCGACGATGGATTGCAGGGTGCCCAGATAGGTACGGATGGAGCCGAGCAGGCTGTCAATCAGGGCATCGTCAATCGGGCGGTCGATATACTGCAATTCGAAGCGGCGGATGGATTCGTCAATCACGTCGCCGGTACGCTGTGCCACCTCGAAGTTTTTGATGTGGGACACGGTCGGGAAGCAGGCCAGACGGTTGCCCCAGAGGCGGTAGCCGGTGCCGTAGCTATTGAACACCGTGGTGATGCCTTTTTCATTCAGCCGGTTGGTGTCACTCTGCGGATCGTCGGCACGGGCGGTCAGCGGCATTTCGATGCCGGTCACGCCCAGCAGGTCGCGGTTGGACGAGCTGTACCAGTAGCCCTGTTCCACGTCGGTCTTCATACGCAGGCCGGCAGCGTGGGTAGCCAGGCTCTCCACGCCGAGCAAACCCAACACATAGGGATAGAACAGCATCATGCGGTCGCTGGAGGTTTGAAAGTTGATACTGCCCAACGGGCCACGGCCTTCGATGGCTTTGCTCAGGGTGGTCTGCTGCGGCGCTGCCGCATAGCCGATGGCCTTAATCTGCTCGGCCAGCACTTCGATGGCGGCGCGGCATTTGGCGGTCTTGTCGTACTCCGGCACGATGATGATTTTGGCATCGGCGCCGAAGCGGTTGAACCCTTCAATCACCGCCTGCAGTCCGGTACGCTGGCCGGTGGCGGCCACATAGGCACCGATGATTTCATCTTCGGTTACTTTGGACGGGTCGGTGTAGGTATAACTGATGGTCGGCGCGGTGGGTTTGGTTTTGAACACAATCTCCCCGGCAAGCGCATCGGTAACGGTGTAGTCGCTGCCCTCGTTCAGGGTATTGCCGCCGTCTTTCACGGTATAGCCTGCCTGCAAGGCCGGATGGGCGGTGCGGGCGGTCAGGGTGTCGGCATCGACCGTCAATGCCTCGTCGGCCACGCTGCTCTTATGCTTGGCCGGGTCGCACACATTGACCACATAGGCGGTGCCGGCCTTGTAGCGGGTAAAGATATTGGCGGCATCGGGCAGGGTAAAGCCTTTGCCGGTTAAGCTGCTGCCGAACGGTAAGAAATCGCGGGCGGCGGAACACACAGTCAATTTGTTGACTTCGCCGGTCGGCGCGGTGCCGACCATGGCGGTAATCGCGCCGTCGGCGGTGTAGATCGGGCTGGTACCGCCGTCGATGCGTTTGGTCTCGGTACCGTGATGGAATGCTGCTGCCATAAAACTCTCCTAGGGTTTGGGTTTAATATCGGGATTGAGCGGCTGGCCTTGCTGCCGCAGATACAGGCTGCTGACTTTAGGCCGGGTATCCGCCGGGCGGCGTTCGACCTGCTGGGTTTCGGTTTGGGCAATCAGCTGGTACTGCCACGCCCCGCCTTCTTCAGCCAAAAACTGCTCGCTGATCAGGTGGCACGGCTCGCAGTCGGGCGGGCGGTAGCCGGTGATGGCCAGCCGCAATGCGTCGAGCAGATCCAAGGCTGCGCCGTCATGGTTCAGGCCACGCCCGAACACTGTCAGCGACAGTGTGACGTCGCGCTGCTGGCCGATTAGGCCGAGGCCGTCCGGACGGGCAAACTTGCTGCCTTGATAACCGACCAGCACCGCGCCCAGCGGTGCCATAAAGCGGTAGCCGGCCGGGTCGTCGGGAAACAGCTCCACCGTGTAGGCGGGTAGCTCGGCGGCCAAGTAATCGCGCACGGCAATCAGAATCGGGCGGGTGGCAGACATCAGTAGCCTCCCCAGTTTTGCTTGGCATTGCCGCGCACCCGGTAGGCACCGCGCTCGGCCTGCGGCCGCTCGGTATCGCTGGCCAGCTCGTCGGCACGCACACCCAAATGCAGCTTGCCGTCGCGTACCTGCGCTAAGAGCTTGAGCGCGTTGTCGTAGGCTGCCTGCAGAGGTTTGGGGAAATCGGCAGTGTTGATGCGGCGGGTATGCAGCCAGTAGCGCGCGATGTCGCTGCACACCGGCCGCAGGATGCTGGGTACCGGCTCCAGCGGCAGGGTGTAACGACCCATCAGGTAGCCGTCGGCAATTTCGCAGGCATAAGCGATGGCTCTGTCCACCACCGCCCAGTCCGGCTCTGTGCTGCCGCCGATATCGTTGGTCAGTTGGGTCAGCTCGGCCAGGCTGACGGCAGCCTTGATGTCTTCGCGCGTGATGTACATAGCCTAGTCCTTTTTGCCTCTGCCGCGGGGTTTGGACTGTTCTTCAGCCTGCTCGGCAGATTCTTCCAGCTGTTCGGTTTCAGCCTGTGCCGGCTGCTCTGTCTCGGCAGGCGCGGTTTCGGCCTCAGCCGGTTGTTCGGGCTGGGTCGGTTCGGCAGGCGGCTGTTCCGGCACCGGTGTTGTGCCGTCCGGCTGGTAGCCGGATGCGGCCAAGTCTGCGTCCGAGATGCTGCCTGCGGTCACATGTGCGGCCACCAGCTCGTACTGCTCGGGTGTCAGGTCTACGGCTTCACCGGCTTCGACACGGAACTCCTTGCCCTCGGCATCAGCCAGAATCAGCGGGGTGTTGGCGATATAGGTTTTAATCATGGTCAGGCTCCCAGTTTGATGCGGATGACTTCGTTGGCGCCGACGGCAGCGTCCAAAGCACGGCCGAGAGTGACAGCCGAGGCGGCCTGTTTTACCGCACAGCCCTGCGCGTCCGAAGCCACGGCATCGCCTGCGGCCAATGCGCCGCCGGATTCCACCAGCACGATACCCAGCGCATCCACGGCCAAACTGTCGCCCTGGTCGGCGTCGTATACCGACACGCCTACGGCGGGCTGTCCGGCGGTAGCCTGTTTGCCTTCAAAGTTCACGAAACGTTTCTGTACGATGGCGGCTGCCGCGATGATGGTTTCGGTCAGCACAGCCTTTTTGGTTTTTGCCATTTGTCTTGCTCCTGTATTTGGCGGGCTACCTGAATTTTCAGGTAGCCTTTCGGTTGATTTAAGCCACCACGTCTTTCAGCAGATAACCGCATTTGCCGCCGGTTACCACAGCCTTTTTGATGTCGGTGTAACGTACATATTCGACCTTGCCGCCCACGCCTTCGTAAGTGTCGATGAAGGGCAGGCCGCTGCGGCGGAAGGTGTAGCCGAAGCTGGGGTTGCCTTCGTCTGCCGGCTGTCCGGCGCTGTTGGCACCGCGGATCTGCAGGCTGACATGGTTGCCCCACACGTTGGCAAATTGGCCGTTGGCGGTCAGGCGGCTCTCGCCGATGATGATGTCTTCCAGTTCGAACAGGTCTTTGAGGATGTCGAGCGTAATGCGTTTTTTATCGTTGGCACCCAGCTGCGCCTGCAGCTTCGGGTGGTAGCGCAGGTGTTTCAGCACGCCCGCACCAATAACCATGATGTTCGGACGCAGACCGACCGCTTCAGCGATTTTGTCCTTGGCGGCATCCACGTCGGCGAGCGGGTTGCTGTTGGTCTGATCGCTCCATTGACTGGTGCCGCTTAAGGTTCTGACGTGGCCGGAGGCGTAGCTGGAAGCGTTCTGCACCAAACCGGCCACGATAATTTCGTTTTTCAGCAGCACGCCGTCTTTCACTCGGCGGGCGGCTTTGGCCTTCTGGCTGAAATAAGCTTCCTTCTCGGCGCGGTAGTCCACGCCGGCAGCCAAGTCGTGCTCTTCCAGCGTAACGGTTTCCCAGCCGTTGCCGTCCAACACGATTACATTGCTGTCGGCACCGATGGCGCGGCGGGTTTCGTATTCCTCAAACGCAGCTTTGCCGTGGGTGGGGAATTTGACGATTTCGGCTTCCACCGATACCACCGGGAACACCGTTTCGGCGATAAAGCGGTTGGGGGCGTAGCCCTGCGCCACAGTGGTCAGGATGGGGGAAACGCCCTGCAATTTTTTCAAATAGTTTTGACTCATGATGTCAGTCCTTATTTCATGCAGCGGAATACTGCTTGTTCATAGGAAATGCCTTCTTTGGCAGCCAGCGCTTGGGCACGTTGGTGCAAATCCAGCTCGGTCGGGTCGGCATACTCGGCAAAGTTCAGGCTGCCTGCCGCCTGTGCTTCGCCACCTCTAGCCATTTCACCGGTCGGCAGCTGCTGCGGCAGTACCGCCGCCAAAAACTCGCGCAGCGCAGCGCCCAGCGGCTTCGCCGCCTCGCCCTCGCCGAAGTCGGCGGTGGTGTGCTCGGGGTGCTCGGCAAAATCCAGCACCTGCACCACCAAGGCTTTGTCGGCAGGTTTCAGGCGGCCTTCTTTCACTAAGCCCTCGGCAAAGTCGGTGTTTTGCTGGTGGGCGGCATCGCGCAAATCTTTTGCCTGCTCATCCTGCAGCTTCTTCAATTCGGCCTTGGCCTGGGCGGCATCGGCCTCCGCCTTCTCACGTGCGGCCTTTTCGGCAGCCAGTGCGGCGGCTTGGTCTTGTTCAGACATGGGAGACTCCTTATGGTCGGTTGGGTTGGGGGTGGGAGGGGGATCGGCAAACAACACCGGGTCGGGCGGCAGGTCGGGCCGGGCGGCCATTTCCTTGATGCCTTCGATTTCCCAGTCCGGCACCACCTTGTCGGCGGCGTCTTGGCCAAACTGGGCAATCAGCCATTCGCGCATATTGCGCCACAGCCGGGCGGCGATACCGTGCGCCGCCTCGGAAAACTCCACATACACCTCGCCTTCGGCAAAGTTGATGGCGGCAAGGCCTTTGACCGCGGGCGGCTGAGCACCCAAAAAACCGACATGGCGCAGTGACCAAACGCCGGGTTTCGGGTTGTTCGGGCTGTCCGGCGGGTAAAAACTAGCCGACACCTTCTTGTAGCGTCCGGCCTTCACTAATCCGGCAAAGTCGTCATCCACTTGTGCGAAATCGGCAAACAGCACGCCGTTCTCAGTTTTCAGGTCACTGATCCAGCCGAAGGCCGGGTCGTCGGTTTTGGGATGGCCGACCACAATCGGTGCTTCGTGCAGCTTCGGGTCGTAGGCCGCCACAGCCTCAGCCAAATCGGCTGCGCTGATATTGACCTGTCGGCCGTTGTTGTCGGTATGCGTACCGGCTCGAAAAATCTCAAACATAAAAATCCCCGCATCGGTTGATACGGGGATTCTGCTCGCGGATTTGTCCGCGGTCTTTTAAAACGTTTTCAAAAATGCGTTGAGCCTAAAAATCTGAAACCGCCAAATTTGCGTTTTTAGCGCGTTTGGCGGTCAGGATAGGCAAACATACCAACTTTCAAAAAGACATCGGTCAGGCGATTTCCTGACCGACTTAGTGCGCGATTCAGACTTATTGTTCCGGCGTACCAAACAAGTCGGCCTGTTTCTCAGCGAGTATCTGCCCGCGCACTTGGCGAATAATGCCGTACAGCCGCTGTCTCGTTATTTGGTATTTTCGTGCCAGTTCATCGTGATTATAGCCGGTAAACTCATCGTAGATTTTACGGTTACGGGCTGCAGCGCGGGCGGAGATGTTACGCGGTATGTAGATATTCTCCCCGCTGAAGGTATCCAAGATGCAGTCAACCGCCTCTTCCGACAATTTTTCTGCCTCTTCCTCAGACAGTCCTTTGTCCACCAACAACCTGACCCACGCATCAAATATGGCGGAAGCCAGCTCGTTATATTTGTCTACCATTATTCCCTCCCTTTATCTGCCACCCGTTTTTTCCATTGTTTCAGGTACTCAATCACCCGCGAAGCATCGTCCACGCTCAGCCAGCCCTGATAGTCCACGCCGGTCATGCGGCTGACGAAACGAGCCAGGCTCAATTCGCTCGGGCTGCGTACCGCGCCCAAGCGGTGCAGCTCCAACCACAGGGCGCGTATTTTTTTGATTTGCGCATCCACTCCGTCCGCTGCCTCGCGCACCGGGATATCCTGCCTGCCGCTCTCGGCCTGCGCCTTGGTGGTGACCACGAAGCCCTGCGCCTTCATGCCGCGCAGCGCCAGTTCCAGCTCCTCCAACGACAGTTTGGTGCTGCTGGTCTTGCCGCCCGATACGTTGGCCAGCAGCCTGCGGTAGGCAGCATCGTCCAGCATCAGCTGGTTCTTGGCCACGTGCAATAGCTTAATCAGCCGGGCTTTCTTGTGGGCTTTGGGTTCACGCATTTGGACTCTCCTAATATTCCACTGATGCCGCCGCACTGTGGCAGCGGCATGGGTTGAACATCACGCTTTAACCAAGTCTTTGAGCTTCTCGTTCGGTGTGAACTTCACTTTGCGTTTGGCCGGGATGTCGACCGGTTCGCCGGTTTGCGGATTGCGGCCGGTACGCGCGGCCGTCTCGACCACCTTGAACGTCCCGAAGCCGGGCAGGGTTATCCGCTCGCCTTTGGCCAAAGCCTTCGTGATACTGTGTTGCACGGCCAGCAGCGCGATTTCGGCATCGGCCCGGCTCAATTCGCCGTGTTCGGCAATGGCTTTGATTAACTCTGATTTAGTCATGGTTTAACTCCTGTTTAAATTGCGGCAGGCCGTGCCGCGCGGGTTACTGCTTAATCTCTGGGACATCTTGCACTTCCTCACCACGTAGGCGAGCGTTGGCATTGATGGTCATCATCGCTATGGCGGCATAATTCTGTGCCGGGGTATTCTTGGAGGAGATACCGCGCACCATAGGTACGTCACTGGTACATCCGATGTCCAGCGTATTTTCCACGTCTTCGATGGTAATGATTACTTTGGCCATATCGTTACTCCTGCCAACCGCCCATCAATTCAACCAGCTCGCCGATTAAGGCGCTCAGGTTGGCGGACACAATGACCTGCGAAGCAGCGGCCAAGTCGGCGGCATTGTCGCCGTGGTTTTCCGCCGCTTCCTGCAGCACGTCCAAATACTGGATACGTTTGAGCGTGAACTCGCTGGTTAGCACAAAGGCAACCCGCCCGTCCCAAACCAAGCCCAGCTCGCTCACCACCTTGCCGCAGCGCACATGGCCGGCTACTTCCTCGGCTGTCAGGTCTTGCCGTTTGATGCGTATCTCCGGTGGCACATCACCCGCGCCTCGCAATGAGGCAATGTCATCCAGCTCAAAGCGTCCGGCGGCATGGCCGCGCAGCAGCCATTCAGTCATCAGTGCCGATGGCGTTCGGCGGGTGTGTGCCAGCTGGGCTTTTAAACCGCCCAAGGCTTCGCGCAGTTTAGCGAGCAGGTTTTCCGCTTTGGAGGCGGCAGCGCTGTCCACCAGCAACATGCCGTCGGCAAAGAGTGCACGGGTATGGGTGGCGCGGACAAAGGCACGCGGCAGCAACTCATCGGTTACCTGCTCCTTCAATTCCTGCCGTTCTTTGCGACCGACCGAACGGCATTCCTGTTGCTCAATACGTGCCACCCGCTCGTCTACCGCCCGCTGGATGACACTACCCGGCAATACCTTCTCCTCCCGCCTTAACGCAATCCCCATCGTTTGTTCAACCTTAAAGACCAGCTCGGGGGTGAAGCTCTGCGGTGCGGCAAAACCCTCGGTAAACCAATCCAGCCCACCGCACGGAGCAAAGGGTGCGTCGGCCAATTTGTCGGCCAGCAGGGCGGCATTCGGGGTTTCAGGTAGCCTGAACACGGTACATTGACTAAACCACATAATTACACCTTTGCAATATCCAAGTTCATTAGCTTGTAATCGCCTTCGTCATCGCGGCGGTACACCCTCACATAGGCCTTGCTGGTCAGGATTTGCAGGCTATCGGCCACCGCATCCATCGCCTGCTGCCATTTCGGGTGGCTGATTTTCAGGCGGCGCAGCCCCAGCACTTTGCCGGTGCTGATGTTGCCTTCCTTGTCGGTTGCAAACGCGGCCTGCACAATCGTCCACACGTCGGCATCGGTCACCCCGGCCAGCATGTCGTGCAGCGCCTCGTCAATCAGTGCCTTGGCCGCCTGCAAGCCTTCGTCGAAGCTCAGGGTATCCTGTACGGCATATTGCACGCGGTAGTGGCCGTCAAAGCTGTGCAGGGTCAGGTTGCCTTTTTTCTTGCCGCCCAGCTCCACACCGAAGCGTTCGGCGGACAGCTGTACAAAGGCGTTGATGTCGTCCATCGCCCCTCGTTTGTAATCGGCCAACTGCTCGGCCACCGCCTGCGCCTTACCGACAATCTCCATCACCAACTCGTCGCGTAAGAGGTCGATTTCGCGGATGTTGTCAATCGGTACCAGATTGCCGCGTGCGTCCTTCTTGTATTGGCTCATATCAATTTGGCTCATCTTCATTCCTTCCATCGTCTAAAATTTGGTTTCGTTCAATCATCTTGTCGGCCAGCATGCCTAACATTTCGGCCAAACGCTTTTTGTTTCTGGCTATTTCCTCTTCCGTCCACACCTTTTTCGGAGCTTCCAGTTGCGGCGGGGGCGGCACGGGCGGGATGCAGGCAATCAGCATTTTCGGGGTCGGCCAGCGGTCTACGGTTGCCCATAACGCGCCGAAGGCCTGTCGGATGCGCGGTACATCGCGCTCGTCGTCCCAGGCGATCGGCAGCGAATCGAAAGCGGCAATCCATGCCTGATACGTCCCGTCGGCCGCATCGAGCGGCGGATGCCCAGGCAACCGCATGGCGAACATGTGTTGGATGCCGGACACCAAGGCATTGTTTACTTCTTTGGTCATCATTTCGGATCATCATCGCTTAAACTTCTCACCGGCTGCGGCCGCTTGCAGGGTGCTGCTGGCCGCGGTCTGTTGTTGCGGGTTAAGGCTTCCTGAAAGGGCGGTATCCGCTGCCGGAGCCAAGGCCGTGCCGGCGGTTTTGTCCGGCGTCCAGAAGGTCAGGTTCTCCAGCAGGAAGCCGTGGCTGGTCAGGGGCGGGGTCAGCTTGCCGCTGTCGCGGGCTTCGATAACGCGGTTAAACGCCCAAATCCATGCCTCGCGCGGCGCGGGGTAACTCTGCCGCTTGCGGGTAATCTCGCCCGCCTGAATCAGCGGTACCAGCTCGCCCAGCAGTTTGGCCGCCCGCGCCCAGCTCAGGTCGCGCTCGCCCGGGCGGAACAGGCCAAGATAGCGCAGCGCGGCTTTGGCCAGCTCGTCGGAGATACCGGCCAGCGCCACCATCAGGCTGCGGGCGTCATCGTGGGTCAGCAGCACTTCGAGGCTGGCCACCGCACCGCAGGCGGGACAACGGGTTTTCATTTGCCCTCCCGGTTGATAAAGATATCGTCGTATCGGTTAAAGGCGGCCATACACACCACCACCAGCAGCATAGCCGCCACCGTCAACACCAACACGCCGGAGACGATGCTGGCCAAATACCAGATAAATTTTGCTACGGTTACCATGTCTTATTCCTCCTTCTGCTTGGCAGGTTGGATTTTTGTGCCGCAGAATGGGCAGTAGCTATGAGTAACTGATGTCTTCATTTTTTTACTGCTCTGTTTCCCATTCTTCCGGGTAACGGTTTCTTCCCACTCCACTTGGGTATAGGTCACAACAGACAAATCCGGCATCCGGAAGCCCGTCTGTACAAAGGTAGGGTTGACACTGACTACCCGACCTTCGGCCTCTAAAGATTTCTGTATTTTTTCAAGGTATGTTTCCAGACAATTGCAGTTCATCGTTATTCCTCCACCGGTTCTAAAACCACACCGCGCATCCGCTCTTGATCGCTCATGTGTTCGTACACTGCTACCGCTTCGACGGCCTCGCTCTCGGCCTGCCGCTCTTTGGCTGCCAGCCGTGCCGCTGCCGTATCCGGCTGTCCCACCAGCTGCCGATGGGCGGCAGGCTGCGGGGTACAGCTGCCGGCCATGGCGGCATAGGCCACTGCCACGATGGCGGCAATCAACCAGTTCCGAGCTTCGCGCCGAGCAACGTTTTTTAATTCCGGCCACATGGTTGTTATCCTTTCCAACTGATGCGGATATAACGCACCGCTTCGCCGATACCGATGCCGATGATGATCAGCGCCAGCGCCAAGGTCAGCGCGTTGCCGAGCACCTGCCAGCAGCTTGCCTGTACAAACCAGTTCCAAAATGCACTCATCTCACACCCCCCTTACCATGTCGCCGTCCACCGGCATCTGCAGCTCGGCCGCCTGATTCATTGCGGCACTGACTAGATTATTGACTGCCAGCGGGTAGAGCAGGCTGTGCTCTTCCACCCCGCGCCCGCTGCGGCCGCGCACCGTCAGCCGTTCGGCCACCGCGTCAATCGCGCTCTCGTCCATAATTTTGGTGATGTCGCCGCCGGCACGTTCGATTTTGTGTTTCAGGTAGCCTGCCAGCCGCCCGTCGGTCAGCGGCAAGAGCGTCACCACCTCGCAGCGCTGCACCACTTCGCGCACCGCCGGGTTGTTTTCGCTGAGCTTCTGCGCCAGTTCGGTCTGGCCGATCAGTACGATGCCGAGCAGGCGGTCAAAACCGTTCTTCAACTCAAAAAAGCGTTTCAGGTGCTTCAGGGTGGGAATCGGCAGGCCGTGCGCCTCCTCAATCAAGAGCAGGTGTTTGTTGCCTGCTTTCGCGCTTTCCGACAAAGCGCGGTGGATTTGGCGGAAACGTGCTTCCGGGCTGCGTTTCGGGCTGGTTCCCGGCGATACCGCCTCCAAAATTGCCTCCGCAATATGTACCGCCTTAAGCGTTTTGCCTTTTTGGTCGTTGTCCTCCATCGCCAGCACATACGGTTCGATGGTGATAACCTGCCTGCCATCACGGTTGATGCGGTCTTGCAGGTCTTCGCGCAGGGTGGACTTGCCGGCGCCGCTCTCTCCGACTACCGCCACAAAGCCGCCGTGGCAGGCCGTTTGGAACATCGCCTCGCGTACATAGCGCACATCCGGCGTCATATACACGTCTTCCGCGCTGCGGATTTCATCGTTGAACGGGTCGCGTACCAGGCCGAAATAACGGCGGGTGGCTTGGGTCAAAGTGGCTTTTCGTAGTAACATATCGTCGTCCTTGTCTTCGTCAGTTGCTTGGGCAGGTGCGGTTTCTGGCTCGTTTCTCAGGCTCGCCGGGATAGCCGCACCATTCTTTTCAAAATACTGCTTCAAACTCTCGCGCAGCCCGGCTGCGCCTTTTTTCGGCCATTCACCGTGGTTGATTACCGCCACCAACCTGGGCTTGCTGCAGCCGATTTCGGCGGCGGCCACGGCGTACGATTTGCCGATTTTTCTAAATGCTTCCTTCATCTCATGCCCCTTTCACAATCCGCAGGCTGCCTGCGGTTTTCAGGCGGCCGAATACCTCTTCGATTTGGCTGGCGGCCACCCCGTCCGGGTACAGCCGTTGCAGGGTTTTCACTGCCTCGCCCCAGTTGCCGCCGGCTGCTTCGATGCGCGGTTTGAGCAGCTTGGCCAGCTCGACCTTGCTCAACACCTGCTCGCGCACTTCCATCGTGTTGTAGGCCATCTGTTGCCCTTGCTTGGGCATATACAGGGTGTTAGCGGCGGCCAGCGTGTCTTCCTGATGTTTGAACGGGTCGATTTCGCCGCCGAAGGGCACCGCCTTGCCTTTGCGTTTGGCGGCTGCCGCTTCCAGCGTGTCGGCCTGCATCGCCAGCTTGTCCAGTGCCTTGGCGTGGCTTTGTGCGATGGTGTCGGCCTGCCCTTTGTATTCCGCACCGATGACGGCGGCATCGACTCTGAAGCCCATCTCGTCGAACACCACCTCCGGCACCGCCTGCCAGATTTCGTTGCCTTCGCTGTCGTAAGTGGCGATACGTGCGCCGGTCGGCTCCCACGGGTTCTTGGCCACCAGCAGTTTCTGCCCAACCAGCACACCCTTGATGTCTTTCACGCTGTACACCCGGCCGCCGAAGCGAATTTCCAGATCGGGCGACACCTTGGCTTCTTTCGGTGCGGAAACGGCCAGCTCGCGGCAGTAGTCGGCAGGCGGCGGCAGAATCAGCTGCTCGGCCTTGATTTTGTTCCATGCCTGATAGCGGGTCAGGCCGTGTCGGCTGTGAATCTGCGTGCCGTTGTAGTAACGCATCCAGCGTTCGGCCAGGCGGTTCAGCTGCCCGATGTCGTGCACCTCGGTAAAGCGCAGGCTGCTTTCAAACGCCGTTTCCACAATGTCGTTGCCTTTTTCCACCTGTCCTTTGGCGCGCGGGTTGCCCGGCTTGTTGATCTGCACATGCACGTCCAGCGACTTGCACAGGTTTTTAAACGCTGCCGAGGTATTCGCACTGCCCGGGTCGAGCATCACCATGCGCGGCACGCCGCGGAACGGGTCTTTCAGGATGTCTGCCTTCTCCTGCATCATGAAGATAAAGAAGTCGCACAGGTTGGCGCTGGTCTCGCCGCCGAAGTAGTAGCGGGCAAGGATGGTGCCGCTGGCGTGGTCGGTGCCGGTGTAGCGCCACACACGGTCGTTTTCGATTTTGACCACGTTTTTCGGTTTGTTTTTGTAGAACTCTTCCTGCTTCATTACCCGCAGGCCGCTGTCCTCGCCGCTGCGCGGCAGGTAGTAGAGCACGCACAGGCTGGGGTCGATCTGCCAGCAGTGGTTCGGGTGCTCCGATTTCATACGGTTCACCGGCGCGGGCTGCAGCAGTTGGTCGGGATGCAGCTTGTATTCGCGCAGGGCGCGGGTAACCGTGCTCTCGGACAAGGGCAGCACCTCGCCTGTTTCCTCATCCACGCGTGCAGCCTCGATTTTGCCGTTGGCGCGCAGCATCTCCACCGCGCGGGCGACCGACATCAGCCGTTTGCCGTTGCGCCGCATCGCCTCCATCAGCACGGCCGAAATCAGTTGTGCCTCGTGCAGGCTTAATTCCGAGCGGCCGGCATCGCTGCGCCGTTTGCGGCAGGGCTTCACGCTGACCGCCTCCAGTTTGCGGTACAGCGTGGCCACGCTGATGCCCAGCTCGGCCGCCTGACTTTTCAGGTAGCCTGCCTTCTCGCCGTGGCCGAGGGTGGCTGCATGAGCGGCCACGGCAGCCAGTTTCTCGGTCAATGCAGGGTTCATGGTTTACTCCCCGTCCAGCCATTCCGGCTTGGCGTTGGTCGGTGCTTCTTGCGGCAGGGTAAAGCGTTCGCGCAGGGTTTCGGCATCGCGGATGATTTGGTTGATGGCCGCCACCATCTGCGGGCGGTGGTCGTAGCCGTTGGCTTCGCCGTGTGCCAGCATCTGTTCGAAGACCTCGGCAAAGCGGCTCAAGTCGCTACGGGCGGCCACTTCCAAACTGGAGAGCTGCATGGTCAGCTCGCTGCCCACGTCTTCGGGGCTCGGCTCTTTGCCCGTTTGCTTCTTGGCCAGTTTCTCGGCCAGCTCGTCCACCTTCTTGTTTTTGTCGGCGATGATTTTGTCTTTGGCCTCGGCGGTTTCGCGGCTCTCGCGCAGGGCGGCGCGGAGTTCGCGTACCGTCATTCTTTCCACATCGTCCAACGTGTGACCGTTGATATCGCCGCCGTCAGCTAAATCGACTATCGCCTCATCCTCCTCTACCAGCAGCTCCAGCAGTTTGGATTTACCCAGCTCCATCAACTTAGACTGAGCCTTCTGCATTTGCGGTGTAGCAAAACGGCGGGTGGCTTGCGTGAGCTGTTGCGCTGCTCGTGCCGACATCCCAAAAACTTCGCAGACGTCTGCGAACTTTTCCCAAGTCATGTGTTCTTTCAACACAATTAGGACACGACCAAGCTCAAACATACCTTCAACGGTCTGCCTCATTGCTTGGCGGCCACGTTCAATCCAACGATCTTCGTTATAAGCCTCACCGTTGCCCCATTGCTCCATTACCATCAGACTGTGCATAGCCGTCTGGTTGCTGTTGCTGTGTTCAATGATTTCCATTTTGTTGCTCATGTTCTAGTCTCCAAAAGTTGCGACGTCGCAACTTATCAAAATGTAGTGGTACGTTGGTTCAGCTCTTCCAATCTGGCCATCATGCCTTCCTGTTGCCGTCTGAACCGTTCGGCAATCTGAAGCGTCTTCACGCTGTAGGCGAAATTGCCGTTATCCAGCTTCACCACCAGCCCCGCCTCAATCAAATCTTCCAGCTCGCGGGTAACGTAAGATGGGTTAAGGTCTAGGCCGTCGGCGATTTCCTTATTGCTGATGCCGATTAGCGGGTGCGCTTCCAATGCCTTGAAGACACTCAGCAGCCGCTGTCCTTTTCCGCTCGCCATATCAATCCTCCGGTTGCTCTTTCAGTCCCAATTTAATCGCCGCCTCGTGCGCCATACCGCGCCGGCCTTTCAGTTGGCCGCGCAACAGGTGCTCCACCACCGTGCGCTCGAAGCCGAAATATCTTGCCCATGCGCTGCGGTTGATGCCGTGCCGCACGAAGTACCGCTGTGCCGACTGTGTTGTCTGCGGATAGGGCAGCGGCAGAAATTTGTCATGTTGCTTACTCATTTAGTGCCTACCTGTGTTAATCTGTGCTAATCGTTTATTCCAAGGAGTCCCGCGCCATGCATATCGACAATGCCCCTGGGTTTTCTACTGCCGAAGAACATATTGCCGAGCTGTACCGCCGGATAGATGGGTTAAGTGACCGTATTGAGAGTCTCGACTTGGTGTTCTATCCCATCTGCCTCGCCATCCGTTTGCAGTCTCCCCTTTTCTTTGATGAAATCACGTCCGGAATAGGAACCGTCCATCGACAGAAAATAAAAGAGGCGGCGGAGGCGGATTCTCCGATTGATCCTAATAAGGTCTATGCTTTGGAACGCTTCTTAGCGACAGCCAAGCTTGTTCGAGAGAGTGCCGAAAATGTTCAATCCGAAGTTGCCGCCGCCGGGAAGCCAGCCGGATAAAAGCCTTTTTCTTCCGGCTCAAGGCCGCTTGGATTTCCTGACGTATGATTCGACGCAATTCTTGTTCGGTCATTTTTCGTCCTTTTCTGTGTCGGATTGGTTTTAACTGTGGTGTTGCGTGTATATTATACGAACAAATGAGTATATGCAACAGGAAAATGCACAAATGAGCATAAATATTCGCCTAAAACAAGTGATGGAAATTAAAGGATTGAATATAAAATCTTTTTCTGAAATCTCTGGTTTGAAATATCGCACACTCCAAAATTATCTAAGCGGGGAAAGAAAGCCTGATGTAGATAATCTAGCAAAAATAAGCACCCATTTGGGTGTAAACCTAAACTGGCTGCTAACAGGGATAGGCGAACCCTTTGTGAGCACTACGCCGCCGGCACCGGTAAAATTAGCCCCGGCGGCTGCCGTGCTGCGCGAGCCTCAAGGGGCTTATCATGTGGAAGCGCCGTTAAACGAGCGCGAAAGGCAGTTGTTGGAAGATTTCCGTTCGGCCAACGAGCAGGGGCAGAATGCGATTGAGGATGCAGCCAAAGCGATGGCGGCAATCGCGGCACTTGCGAAAAATAAAGTAGGATGAAGAGATGAGAGCTTTGCTGATAGCTGTTTTGCTGCTGCCGTTAATGGCGGCCGCCCAAACCGTTTCCTGCCGGGTGGTCGGAGTGTCCGACGGGGATACGCTGACTTGCCTGGCTGCGGGCAATCAGCAGATTAAAGTGCGCCTGAACCAAATCGACGCCCCTGAAAAAGGCCAGGCCTTCGGGCAGGCAGCCAAACGGAAGCTGTCGTCTTTGGTGCACGGCAGGCAGGTGCAGCTCCGAACCGAGGGTTTGGATAAATACGGGCGCACTATTGCAGAGGTATTTTCAGGTAGCCTGAACATCAATAAAGAGATGGTGCGGAGCGGCTATGCTTGGGCATACCGCGAATATGTGCGGGATAACGAATATCTGCGCTTGGAAGAGCAGGCGCGCCGCGCCAGCCGTGGGTTATGGTCGGAGCCCAACCCCATTTACCCCAGCGAGTTTCGGCATGGTCGCCGTGCCGGCACGGTATCACGGCAAATCCTGCCACCGCATGAACCGCGCCGCAATAATCAGGGCGGCTTCGCTTGCAACGGCAAACGCTTCTGCCGCGAAATGACCAGCTGCGCTGAAGCCCGCTTCTATCTCAGGCAATGCGGCGTAGGCCGCCTTGACCGCGACGGCGACGGCGTCCCTTGTGAAAGCCTGTGCCGTTGATTTCCCGCATTTTCGGAAAATGAATTAAAAGACATTGGACGAATTTTTCTGATACCATCCTAGAAGCGGCGGCGAACGTATTTTTGAAAACGTTTTAAAAGACCGTGGACAGCTTCCAGCGCAGAATCCCTGCATCATTTGATGCAGGGATTTTCTTATGTATATCACCATTACCGCAGGACACAGTAACACCGACCCCGGCGCCGTCAACGGCAGCGACCGCGAGGCCGACATCGCGCAAGACATGCGTAACATCGTCGCCGCCATCCTCCGCACCGACTATGGATTGGAGGTTAAAACCGACGGTGAGGGCAAGGGTAACCTGCCTTTGCGCGAGGCAGTCAAGCTCATTAAAGGCAGCCGCCTGGCCGTCGAGTTCCACACTAATGCGGCACTCAATAAAACCGCGACAGGCATTGAAGCCTTATCCACCCCAAAAAACAAAGCCGCCTGCCAGCGGCTCTGTCAAGCTGTGGCCGACATCAGCGGCTGGAAGCTGCGCGGCGAGGGCGGCTATAAGCCCGACAACGCCGGCCAGCACAGCCGCCTAGCCTACGCCCAATCCGGCGGCATCATCTTCGAGCCGTTTTTTATTTCCAACGACGCGGACTTAGCCCAATGGAAGCAAACCAAATGGAGCATCTGCCGCGCCATTGCAACCGCCATTGCCGAAGAGGTCAAAGCATGAAAGAGGAAAAAACATTAATAGCGCTGGCATCATCTACTGTATTGCCGAGCCTAACCCATCCCGCACCCCGGCTGGAATATTCGGTCGGCGCGGCCAGTTATCCGCTTAGCGGCCGCCGCAGCGGTGTGGCTGCCGCCAGACGCGCCGCCAAACGGCGCAGAAAGGCTGGAAGATGAATAGCCTTAAAAACTGGCTTGCCGGCGCCTTTACCAACCCGTCTACCGGCCAAGCCAGCCACACCAAGGTGTGGGCGAATGTGGCCTATACCGTGATGACCTACAAATTTGTCATGGCACCCGAACCGGTGGAGTGGATGTGGTGGAGCTACGGCTGCATTGTGGGTGGTTATGCCCTCATCAAGCGCGGCCTATCCATCATCCCGCAGCTGGAACAGATCAAACAACAGGGAGATCAAAATGTGGATGCTACCGACGAATAAATCTTTGCTGTACGCACTCGGCATCGGCCTGACATTGGCCAGCGTATACGGTGCGGGCTACACCCACGCACGCCGTATCTATCGCGGCGAAATCGCACAGCTGCAGCAGCGCCATACCGAGCAGGCGCTGGCCGCCGAACAAGCCTACAACGCCAAGGTGGCCGAAATCAGCGCCGAGCGACAGAAATGGTACGACTTCGCACAAGGCCAATCGGCAAAGCTGGCCGAAACCAGCCGCCGATTGGATACCCAAACCACACGTATCAAACAGGAGATAGCAAATGCAGTCAAAAACGATCAAAGCAGCGGCCGTTGTTACAGCGGCCTTGGCGCTGACAGCCTGCAGCTCTACAAACAAGCCCTTGGCTACACCGATTAAGGTGGTGGAGCGCCCGGTGCTGCCGCCCGCCGCTGCCGAACTGCTGGCCGAGCATCCGCGCCCGGCGCCGCCGGTTTCAGGCAGCCCCACGGATTTGCTCAATCACGCCGCCGACTACGGCGCATGGTGCGGCAAACGCGACACCCAAGTGCGCGGGTGGCAGGAATGGTATCGGAGCAAGCAGTAATGGATATTTCAGACAGAGCCACCCAGCAGGAGGAGCTGGCGCGTGAGGAGGCACTACGCCAAATCAGGCTACCTGAAAACCCGGCCGCCACCTCGCTCTTGTACTGCGTAGATTGCGGCGCCCGCATCCCCAAACGTCGCCGCCTGGCCGTCCCCGGCTGTACCCGCTGCGTGGGCTGCCAGGCATACCAAGAAATCGGATACCCCTAATGATGGAAAACAAAACCTTTATCAGCATTGAGTTCTGGCAGCTGGTCGGCTTCCTGCTCTCTTTTCTCGGCGTGTGCTGGGGCTTCGGCAAGATGTTGTTGGCGCAGTTTCAAAACCAGCAGGCCGAGCGGCAGCGGCAGTTTGAGACCATGCAGCAAAAGCTGGAAAGCATGGACAACCAGTTCGCCGAGCAAAAGGCCATCCTGCCGGAAAAGTATGTTCTGCGCGAAGACTACATCCGCAACCAAGCCGTGCTGGAAGCCAAGATGGACAGCATCCAGCACACACTGACCGACTTGTACAAAATAGAAAGCCAAAAGAAATGAACGATAAAGCCCGCAGAGAAGGGATGCGCTGGCATCTGATCAACACCCTGAACAAAGCCCGGCCGTACACCTCCAGCGAAGTGTTCCTGTTGGACGTGATGCGCGGCATTTATCCCGATGCCACCGCATTGGAGCTGCGCCAGCAGCTCGAATACCTGAGCGACCGCCGCCTGATCGATCTGACCAAGCAGCCTGCCGGCATGTGGTTTGCCGACCTGACCCGGCTCGGTGTGGACTTGGCCGAGTACACCATCGACTGCCAGCCCGGCATCGCCCGCCCCGATAAATACTGGGAGGGTTAAATATGGCACGCCGCAGCACACTGGCCACCCTGCCGGAAGACATCCGCCACGCCTTTGAGCGCAAGCTGGCCGAGAACGGCTTTGCCAACTACAGCGAGCTGACCGAATGGCTGCATGAGCAAGGCTACGAAGTCAGCCGCTCCGCCGTGCACCGTTACGGGCAGCAGGTGGAGCGGCGTTATGCCAGCATCAAGGCCAGCACCGAGGCCGCCCGTCTGATTGCCGAGGGAGCATCCGACGAAGGCGACACCCGTGCCGAAGCCCTGATGGCACTGGTACAGACTGAGTTGTTTGATGCGCTGGTAGCCATCGGCGAAGTGTCGGATGAGGATTTGTCGCCCATGCAGCGCTTCGACATGATGAGCGAAGGCGCACGGCGCATGGCGGGCTTTATCTCCGCCGGTACACGATTGAAAGAATATCAAGCCAAAGTAAAAGCCAAAGTGGCCGCTGCTGCCGATGATGTAGCCAAACAGGCTAGAAAGGGTGGTTTGTCCGACGAAGCGGCCGAAGCCATCCGCAAACAGATTTTGGGGATTGCGTCATGAGGCAGCCTGAAAGCACCAGTCCGGCCAAACGGCCGACTGAAGACCGCACCCCGATGGCGCTGCTGCCTTATCAGCAGCGCTGGTGCGCCGATACTTCGCCGGTCAAGCTGTGCGAAAAATCGCGCCGTATCGGTTTGAGCTGGGGCGAAGCCGCCGACACCGCGCTGCTGGCCGCCTCGGCAAACGGCATGGACAGTTGGTACATCGGCTATAACAAAGACATGGCCATCGAATTCATCCGCGACTGTGCCAACTGGGCGAAGTTCTACGGCTTGGCGGCGGGAGAGATTGAAGAAACCGAGGAAGTGTTTGTCGAGGGCGACGAGCAGAAATCCGTGCTTGCCTTCGTCATTCGTTTTGCCTCCGGTTGGCGTGTTACCGCCCTGTCCAGCCGCCCGTCCAACCTGCGTGGTAAGCAGGGGCGCGTCATCATTGACGAGGCAGCGTTCCACGAGCAGCTCGGCGAGCTGCTCAAAGCTGCAATGGCCTTGCTGATGTGGGGCGGTCAGGTACACATCATCTCCACCCACGACGGCGTGGACAACCCGTTCAACGAGCTGATTACCGACATCCGCGCAGGCAAAAAGCCGTATTCCATCCACCGTATTACCTTTGACGAAGCGGTTGAGCAGGGGCTGTACCGCCGTATCTGCCTGCGGCGGGGCTTGGAGTGGACGGTGGAGGGAGAGGCGGATTGGTGCAAGGAAATCCGCGACTTCTACGGCGAGGATGCCAGCGAGGAATTGGACTGCATCCCGAAAAACGGCGGCGGCAAATGGCTCAACCGCGCCTTGATCGAAAGCCGCATGAATCCGTACACGCCGGTTATCCGTTACGATCAGAGCGACGATTTCGGCCTGCTGCCCGAACCGCGCCGTGCTGCCGAAGTGGCGGACTGGCTGGCCGACATCCTGCAACCGCTGCTTGACGGCTTGGACAAAACCCGCACCAGCTTTGTCGGCGAAGACTTTGCCCGCAGCGGCGACCGCACCGTGATCGTCCCCTTGTTGCAACAGCCGAACCTAGCCCTGAAGCCGCCCTTTGTATTGGAACTGGGCAATATGCCCTTCGCCCAGCAGGAGCAGATTATGAAGCACCTGCTGCACGGCCTGCCCAATCTGCGCGGTGTGGCATTGGATGCACGCGGTAACGGCCAATCCATTGCCGAAGCCATGCGCGACGAATTCGGCGCGGAGGTATGCGAGGCGGTCATGCTGTCCGAAAACTGGTACCGAACCCATACCGCCCCGTTCAAAGCCGCCCTCGAAGACGGCACGCTGACCGACCTGCCGCGCGACGAAGACATCCTGACCGACCTGCGCGCCTTCGAACTGGTCAAAGGCGTGCCGCGTATTCCCGACACCCGCACCAAAGGAGCGGACGGCAAAAAACGCCACGGCGACGCGGCGATTGCCTTTGTGTTGGCACACTACGCCAGCCGTGAACTGAACACCGGCCCGGTACGTGTGGCCAGCCGTAAAATCCGCCGCAGCAGCCCCTTAACCCGAGGATACTGATATGGCCAAACCCCACTTCAAACTCAAAACCGCCAACGGCGCGGTTACCCTCAAACTCGCCGACCTGACCGCCCACCTCGCCGTTGCCCAACGCTTTTGGGGCATCGGCGGCTTCGGCGGCTATCTGCCCAATCCCGACCCTGTGTTGAAAAAGCTCGGGCGCGACATCTCGGTTTACCGCGAGCTGCTGTCCGACCCAATTGTCGCCGGCCATGTGCGCCGCCGAAAGTCGGCGGTGGCCGGTATGGAATGGCGCATCGAAGCCAACGGTGCGCCTGATACGGTTTGCGACACCCTTGCCGAGCTGTTTTCCGGTTTTGACCTGTACCGCCTGATCAACCAAATCCTAGATGCCACCCTGTACGGCTATCAGCCCTTGGAAATCATCTGGCAGCGGGGCAGCCTGTGGCTGCCGTCCGAGATCGTGGCCAAGCCGCAGGAGTGGTTTCAGTTCGACCAAGACGGGCAGCTGCGCTTCCGCCTTTCAGGCAGCCTGAACGACGAACCGGTACCGGCCTTCAAATTCCTGTGCCCGACCCACAATGCCAGCTACATCAACCCCTACGGCATCGGTGATTTGTCCTGTATCTACTGGCCGACCATCTTCAAACGCGGCGGCCTGAAATTCTGGGCGGAGTTCTCGGAGAAATTCGGCGCACCGTGGATCATCGGCCGCGAGCCGCGCAGCAATACCGACCAAGACACCGACCGCCTGCTGGATGCTTTGGAGCAGCTAATCGGCAACTCGGTGGCCACTATTCCCGACGACTCCAGCGTCGAAATCAAAGAGGCGGCGGGCAAACAGGGTAGTGCTGATGTGTACGACCGATTTATCCGCTACTGCCGCTCCGAGATTGCGATTGCCTTGCTCGGCCAAGACCAGACCACCGAAAAAGACAGCACCCACGCCAGCGCCACCGCCGGTTTGGAGGTAACCAAAGACATCCGCGACAACGACTGCCGCATCGTCGAAGGCTGCCTGAATCAGCTTATCGACTGGATCTGCGGTTTCAACTTCGCCGCCGACACCCCGCGCCCGCAGTTTGTTTTGTACACCGAAGAAGCAGGCGACAAGACCTTGGCCGAACGCGACCAAATCCTGACCGGCTGCGGTGTCCGGTTATCCGAAAGCTACTGGAAACGCGCCTACAACCTGAGCGACGACGATATTGTTCAGGTAGCCTCTCCGCCAAATGCGACGCCGGCGTCACCTTTGGCCGACTTCGCCGAGCACCGGCCGGCTGCCGATGCCGGCTTGGTCATCGACACCCTCGCCCCGCTTTCAGGTAGCCTCAATGCACAGGGGCAGGCATTAACCGATATCTTGATTGGCAGCCTGAAACAGGGACAAGCCACGCCTGAAGCAGTGCTGGACAGGCTGACCGCCGTTTATCCGAATATGGATGATGCCGCGCTTCAAGAGGAGTTGGCACGCTTAATCTTCCTGGCCGAACTGGTCGGCAGGGTGGAAGCTGCTGAGGAGCTGGCCGAATGAATCCCGAAGACATCAAAGCCATCTTCGGCATGCAGCCCGAAGCCGCCGTGGCCTATCTGCAGCAGAAAGGCATCAACGTATCATGGGACTGGCAGGACATGCTGGACGATGCGCACGCCACCGCCTTCACCGTAGCCAAAACCGCCGGCATGGATGTGGTCGGCGATATCTATGCCGCCGTGGTCAAAGCCGCCGAAAGCGGGCAAACGCTGGAACAGTTCAGCGGGCAACTGACGCCGGTATTGCAGGCCAAGGGCTGGTGGGGCAAGCAAGACCTGCCGCACCCGGACACGGGCGAACTGCAAAGCGTGCGCCTGGGCAGCCCGCACCGCCTGAAAACCATCTACCTGACCAATATGCAGTCGGCCTATATGGCTGGGCGTTATGCCGAGATGATGGATGCCGTGGATACTCACCCATACTGGGAATACGTGGCGGTCAACGACGAGCGCACCCGCGAGACCCACCGCCTGCTGCACGGCAGCGTTTATGCCGCCGACGACCCGGTGTGGGACAGCCTGTATCCGCCCTTGGACTACCGCTGCCGCTGCCGAGTTCGACCCTTATCGCGCAGCCGGGGGGAGGGAAGAGTGCAGCCCAGCCCGCAGCTGGAAACCCAAACCGTGGACATCGGTGTCAACCAATATACCGGCGAAGAACGCCATGCCCAACGCACCGGCATCCGCATCAACGGCAAATTCGTCGCCCCAAATGCCGGCTTCAATGCCAACCAAGGCAAAGCCATGCTCTCGCGCATGGCTTCGGTGGCGGTGGATAAGGCGCAGGCCGCCCATCCAGATATTGCCCGTGTGGCGCTGCGGCAGATGATGGGCAACGAGCGTTTCAAATCCTCGCTCAATGCCGCCCAATTGGCTTGGGTAATTAATCTATTGAAAGGATGACGATGCTGGAAATCAGCCTGGACGACGGCGACCTGCAACGCGGCCTCGGCCAACTGTTGCGCAACGCCCGCCACCCGCGCCCGATGATGAAGGCGATGGCCGCCGAACTGCTCAGCATCACCGAAGACAACTTCGCACGTCAACGCTGGGGCAGCAGGAAATGGGATCCCACCAAGCGCGGCGGCAAAATCCTACAACAGAGCGGGCAGCTGGCCGCCAGCATCCACACCGCCTCCGGCAACAACTTCGCCCGCATCGGCACCAACAAACCCTATGCCGCCATCCACCAGTTCGGCGGCACCATCGAAGCCAAAAACAAACCCTATTTGGTGTTCAAAGCTGGTGGTAGTTTCCACAGCGTCAAACAAGTCAACATCCCCGACCGCCCCTACCTGCCGATGAGCAAAGACGGTACACTTCAGGCAGGCGCCGAATCCCGCCTGCTGGATGTCGCCCTCGATGCTTTGGCACGGGGTGTCCGAAAATAAAAAGCGGGCAAATCTGCCCGCTCCGTTTTGTTGCACCCAGTGCAACGTTGTTACAATTTCGCCATCCCCCTTCATCCACTCTCATCCAGCTTAATCCCATTTATCTCACAGACCCCTTATATTTATCTCACTGGGTTTCACAGTTTTACGGTTCAGCAGCTCTTTAACAATCAGATTACCGATAAGTGTGGGTGTTTTACACCTGCACTGTTGAGAAGAAGACAAGACGATGTTTTGACATTGTCCTGTTGGTTTCTTTGAAGCAGA
>NZ_LXSM01000007.1:0-114881 GCF_001648395.1 Eikenella sp. NML03-A-027
AACGAACCAGCGCCGATGATAGTACGGATTACCCGTGCGAAAGTAGGACACTGCCAAACACCTATTTACGACACCTGCCTGATGGCGGGTGTCGTGCTTTGTGGGAGTATGATGAAAGGAATGGAAATCCGGGATAGCGGTACAGTGTGAGTTGGAAAAGGAAGTGGGGATAAAGAAACGAGAGAGAAGAGGAGACGAAGAAATGGGTGAGGAATGGAACGAGGAAAGGAGAGAGGCTAGCTGAATGTTTCAGACAGCCTCTCTTGCTTTGGCAGGAAAATTATTTAATCTGTGTATAGAGTTGGATAACCGGGGCTTTTTCGCAGGCTTCTACCAAGGTTGGCACAATATGGGTAAAGTGTGCAGAAGCGGAGTGGGTATCCAATACAGCCTGGTTTTGCCATAGCTCGATGAAGCTGACTTGGTTGGGTTGTTGGGTATTTTGGTATAGGTGGTAAGACAGGCAGCCGTTTTCCTTGCGGGTTTCGGCAATCAATTCGTCGCAGCGTTGCAGGAATTTATCCAGTTGGGCGGGTTTGACTTCGAATTGGGCAACTACAGTAATCATAATGACAATGACTCCTTGGTGTTGTTTGGATAGATGATTGGTAACATTTGATTTAGGCTACCTGAAAGCAGTGTAACAGATTTTCTAGTTAAAGCACCGATTTATTCATACCTCATGCATTCAGCTTGCTGTGCTCCCATATTGCTTACTGCTTTGCTACTTTGTACGTAAAATGGGCATAGTCATGGCTAGTTTCTTTGGTTTTATTTCGCTTTGTATAAGGACAATAAAGGCTACCTGAAAATTTGATTTCAGGTAGCCTTTCTTTTATGACAGGGTTAATGCCTATGTTTAGCCTTCATAGTGCTCGATACTGGGGCAAGAGCAGACCAAGTGGCGGTCGCCGTATACATCGTCGATACGGTTTACGCTAGGCCAGAATTTGTTCTCGCGCACATAGGGCAGGGGATAGACGGCTTCTTCTCGGCTGTAGGCACGTTCCCACTCGCCGGTTACATCGGCGGCGGTATGCGGTGCGTTGACCAGCGGGTTGTCGTCTTTCGGCCATTCGCCGCGCTGTACTTTCAGCGCTTCCTGCTTAATCTGTTTCATCGCGGCAATGAAGCGGTCGAGCTCGGCCTTGCTTTCGCTTTCGGTGGGCTCGATCATCAGCGTACCGGCCACGGGGAAGGACATGGTCGGGGCATGGAAGCCGTAGTCCATCAGGCGTTTGGCGATGTCCACTTCGGTGATGCCGCTTTCTGCCTTGAGCGGGCGCAGGTCGATGATGCATTCGTGCGCCACGCGGCCGTTTTTGCCGGTGTAGAGCACCGGATAATCGGCGGAGAGCTGCTTAGCAACATAGTTGGCGTTGAGCAGGGCGGTTTCGGTGGCCTGGCGCAAACCGTCTGCCCCCATCATGCTGATATACATCCAAGTAATCGGCAAGATGCTGGCGGAGCCGTAGGGTGCGGCAGATACGGCACCCATGCCCACGGTGGCGCCTTCTACCGGTGCCACAACATGGCTTGGCGCAAACGGAGCAAGGTGGGCTTTCAAGCCGATGGGACCCATGCCGGGGCCGCCGCCACCGTGCGGGATGCAGAAGGTTTTGTGCAGATTCATGTGCAACACGTCGGCGCCCACTTCGGCCGGCTGCATGATGCCGACTTGGGCGTTCATATTGGCGCCGTCCATATACACCTGGCCGCCGTTTTCGTGGATGATGCAGCAGATGTCACGGATGCCTTCTTCATACACGCCGTGGGTGGACGGGTAGGTAATCATCAAAGCGCCCAGCGTATCTTTATGTTGTTCGGCCTTGGCTTTCAGATCGGCAATATCCACGTTGCCGTGCTCATCGGTATCCACGATCACAATCTGCATACCGGCCATGTGGGCGGTGGCGGGGTTGGTGCCGTGGGCAGAGCGCGGAATCAGACACACGTTGCGTTCGGGGTGGCCTTGCGCTTCGTGGTAGCGGCGGATGGTAACCATGCCAGTGTATTCGCCTTGTGCGCCGGAGTTGGGCTGGATACAGATGGCGTCGAAGCCGGTAACGGCCTTGAGCTGCTCTTGCAGGCCGTGGGTCATTTCCAGGCAGCCTTGCACTTGTTCGCGCGGGGCAAACGGGTGCACATTGGTGAATTCCGGCCAGGTGATCGGAATCATCTCGGCGGTGGCATTCAGCTTCATGGTGCAGGAACCGAGCGAAATCATGCTGCGGTTCATGGCCAAGTCGCGCTCTTCCAGTTTTTTCAGGTAGCGCAGCATTTCGTGTTCGGTGTGGTAGCTGTTGAACACAGGGTGTTGCAAGATCGCGCCTTTACGTTGCAGGTTTTCAGGTAGCCTGCTGGCGGGCGCGTTCTCGGGCAGAGCCGCCGCCTTGCCGGTGAACAATTCAACCAGTTGGGCAAACTCTTCGGAGCTGGAGGTTTCGCTGAAGGCGGCAGCCAGTACGTTCTCGCCAATGCGCAGCAGGTTGAAGCCAGCATCCAGTGCTTTTTGGTACACGCCGTCGGCTTGCACCTTGCTGCCGAAATCCACGGCCACAGTATCGAAGAATACCGAATGCACCACTTTGCCACCGGCAGCCTGTACTACATCAGCAAAAGCAACAGCCAGCGCGTGGATACGGCGGGCGATACGGTTTACGCCTTCGGGGCCGTGATACACCGCGTACATACCGGCCAAGTTGGCCAGCAGCACTTGCGAAGTACAAATATTGGAGTTGGCTTTTTCGCGGCGGATATGCTGCTCGCGGGTTTGCAGCGCCATGCGCAGCGCCTGCTTGCCGGAGGCATCCACCGATACGCCGATGATGCGGCCGGGAGCGGAGCGTTTGTCTTTATCTTTAAATGCGAAATAAGCAGCGTGCGGGCCGCCGAAGCCCATCGGGATGCCGAAGCGCTGGGTGCTGCCCAAGGCAATATCGGCGCCCAACTCGGCGGGTGCTTTCAGCAGCACCAGGCTCATGATGTCGGCAGCCACGGCCACCAATGCGCCTTTGGCTTTCACAGCGGCAATCACATCACCCAAGTCAGCCACGTCGCCGTCTTTGCCCACATATTGGAATAGCGCGCCGAAGTATTCGCCGTTGCGGGCGGTGTCGAAATTGCCCACCACCAGCTCAAAATCGAAATATTTGGCTCGGGTTTTGATCACGTCCAGCGTTTGCGGGTAAACGCGCTCGTCCACAAAGAATTGGTTGGATTTAGATTTGCCCACGCGGCGCGCCATGGTCATGGCTTCGGCAGCGGCGGTGGCTTCGTCGAGCAGGGAGGCGCCGGCCAGCTCGAAGCCGGTGAAGTCGATACACACCTGTTGGAAGTTCAACAACGCTTCCAAACGGCCTTGCGACACTTCGGCCTGATAGGGCGTGTAGGCGGTGTACCAACCCGGATTTTCCAGCACATTGCGCAGAATCACGTTCGGCAGGCGGGTGGGGTAGTAGCCTAGGCCGATATAGCTTTTATTGATACGGTTTTTGGCGGCGATGCCCTTGAGCTTGGCCAAGGCATCGGATTCGCTTAATGCTTTGGGCAGCTGCAGCGAACCGGGCATACGCACGCTTTGCGGCACGGTGTGCTCCACAAAACTGCCTATATCTTTTTCGTCCAGTGCGGCCAAAAGGGCGGCGCGGTCAGATAGGCTGAGATGGCGGCCAATAAAATCGTTGTGGTGGAAGAGTTCGTTAAACTTCATGATCCTGCATCCTTTCTGCTTGCTCGGTGGTAAGGGGGATTGGAACAGATAGTTATATTGTAGCCTAAATCAGGGTGCTTGCGGCGGATGCGGCAAATATTCTGTCATTTTCTGCAGATGGTTTTCAGGTAGCCTCAGCGTGGGGAGGCGGATAGATAATTTAGATGGCAACGATTTCTAAGGGACAGCGTTGGAAGAGACGTATGCCTTGTAGCCGGAAGGGCGGGTTTGGATGTTCAGTCAGCAGGCATTCCTGCCTGTTTGCGTGGACTATGGCACAGCAGACTAAGGGGACGCCGCCGTGGGAGGGGTGCTGGGGCTACCTGAAAATATTGGCTGGTTTGTGCATAAACAGCAGGTAGCCAGATCTGCATCTTTCAGGTAGCCTTTTCAGTAGGGTTCTGTATTGCAAAAGGCTACCTGAAAATGCCGCAAGGGTGCTTTCAGGTAGCCTTTCTGTTTATTCATCCCACTCTTCTTCGTCCTGCCAGGCTTTATCCAGCGCGTGGCGGATGGTGTCGTGGTCGAAGCCGCGGTAGGCGAGGAAGCGGGCGGCGCGTTGCTGTGCGGCGAAGTCGGCGGGGGGCTGTTTGAACTTTTTACGCAGCACGGCGCTGGCGGTGGCACGTTCGCTATCGCGGCTGGGCAGGGCGGCTTTGATGAGTTCGTTGTCCAGCTTTTGCTGTTGCAGGCCTTGGGCGAGGCGTAGTCGGCCGTAGCGGCTGCTTTTGCTGTATACGTAGCTTTCGGCGTAGCGCCGGTCGGATTGCCAGTTGCGGTCGGCAAACTCTTGCAGCAAAGCGTCGATTTCGGCGGGGTCTTCGGCGTAGGGCGCGAGTTTGCGCCGCAGTTCGGCCTGCGACATTTCCCGACGCGACAATAAATCTAAGGCGCGACTGCGCAGGGATTTAACGGCGGTCATCGGGGCGCAGGCGGTCGTAAATTTCGGGCAGGGTGCTCACGATCCAATCCGGCCGGGTGGCGAGATTTTCGGCTAGTTTGTCCATATCGGCGTAGCCGTAGCGCACGCCAATGGCAAAACAGCCGGCGGCTTTGGCGGCCAGGATGTCGTTGCGCGAATCGCCCACCATCGCCATGTTTTCCGGCTTCACGCCCAATACTTCGGCGGCGTGCAGCAGAGGCGCGGCATCCGGTTTGCGTTGCGGCAGGGTGTCGCCGCCCACCACAAGGCTGAACAGGTCGGCCAGGCCTAGGCGGCGCAGCAGTTCGGCGGCCCAGGCTTCGCGTTTGTTGGTGATCACGGCCAGCGGGATGCCGAGGGTTTTCAGGAGCTGGAGGCCGGTTTGCACTTCGGGGTAGATGTAGGTGTGGCGGTCGAGGTGTTCGGAATAATGATGGGCGAACACGGCGAAAGCACGCTGCCACACCTCATCGGGGGCTTGGCCGTCCGGGTCGGCAGTGAGGGCGCGGTGCACGAGTTTGCCTACGCCATCGCCCACATAGGACATCATCAGTTTTTCGTCGAGCAGGGGTAGGTTTTCGCTGCGGCGGGCTTCGTTGGCGGCAGCGGCGAGATCGGCAAGGGAGTCGACTAAGGTGCCGTCCAAATCAAAGGCGGCGGCGTGGATTTCGGGGCGGGTGTTCATGGAGTAGCCTCGGAGGTTTGATAAAAAATGATAGCGGATTTTAGCATGAGGCAGATAATCAAGAAGGCTACCTGAAAGTTTCAGGTAGCTTTTTCAGGCTTACAACGCAGCGTGGATTTCCTGTCGGATTTTATCGAGGAAACGGCCTTGCGGCACGAGTTCGGCGGCTTGGGTGTAGTCTTCCTGCCGAAAGGCGGTGCTGAGTTTGGCCAGCAGCCGAGCCTCTTCGGCAGCCACTTGGCTATCCAGTGCGGCAAGCCGTTCGGGGGAGTTTGCAGCACGGGCAGCGGCCAGCTCTTCGCGCCATTCCATTTGCTGCATCAGAAACTCGGGATCGAAGGCGGTGCGCTCTTCGGAATCGGCCTGAATACCTTGTGCCTGCAGCAGCAAAACGGCTCGCTCCAGCGGCCGGCTGAGGCGGCGGTAGGCTTCGTTTACGGCGGCGGCCATCATCACGGCCTGCTTCTGCTCGAAGGCGGAAGCGGTGGCGGTTTTGTCGGGATGGAAGCGGGCGGCCAGTTGGCGGTAGGTTTGCTCCAGCGCGGCGGGGTCGAGGTCGAATTGCGCGGGCAAGTTGAAAAGTTGGAATTCGCGGGGCATGTGCGTGCTTTCAGGTAGCCTTTTCTAAAGATGGAATTGTATAGGCAAACGCTAAGATGAGGCTACCTGAAAACGGCAGCGGGCGGTTTGGGCGCAGCTTGCCGCATCTGCTTTCAGGTAGCCTGCAAGCGCCGCGGCTGGCGGAAGGGCGGCGGCTTGCTATACAATACGCGCCCTTACCGTTTGAAAGAAATGCGATTATGCCCTACCAACAAGCCAGTATTCCAATTGGTGCCGACCGTGCCGAGCAGTTTTCCGATGCTTTAATGGCCGTTGGCGCATTGTCGGCCGCGATTGAAGATGCCTACGCCGGCACGGACGAAGAACAGGCTATTTTCGGCGAGCCGGGCGAAGAAAACGGCCAAATTTGGCAGCGCAGCTTGGTGATCGCCCTGTTTGACGACCAATGCAACGTAGCTGCCGCCGTGTCGGCAGCGGCCAAGGAGTGCCGGTTGGAAGTGCCGCCCTACCGCATCGAGCAGCTACCGGAGCAGGATTGGGTACGCCTCACGCAATCGCAGTTCGACCCCATCCGCATTTCCGGGCGGCTGTGGATTGTGCCCACCTGGCACGATATTGCCGACCAATCGGCCGTCAACCTGCGGCTCGACCCCGGCTTGGCTTTCGGCACAGGGAGCCATCCCACCACCCGGTTGTGTCTGCAGTGGCTCGATGAAAATATCCAAGCTGCCGACCGCGTGCTCGACTACGGCTGCGGCTCCGGCATTTTGGCCATTGCCGCGCTCAAACTTGGCGCTGCCGCCGCCGACGGCGTGGATATCGATGAGCAGGCTATTGTTGCCAGCCGCAGCAATGCCGAGCAAAACGAAGCCGCCGCCCGTTTTTTCCTGCCCGACGACTTACCGGAAGCGGAATACGATGTGGTGGTGGCCAATATTCTGGCTAATCCGCTGCGCCTGTTGGGCGGCATGCTGGCCTCACGCACCAAGGCGGGCGGGCGGATTGTGCTTTCCGGCATTTTGGAAGAGCAGGCGGAAGAGCTAAACGGCATCTATAGCGAATGGTTCGATATGCAACTGCCGGTTGCCGAAGGCGGCTGGGTGCGTTTAGTGGGCGTGCGCAAAGCCAGATAACTCGCCGGCAGTGCAATAGAGCCGTTTCGAATGGGAGTGAAACCAGGCAAGCCAAGGCCGTGTATCCTTCTTTTTTGGAACGGCTAAATTCATGGCAAATGGTTTGGCGAGAGTGAACCGCCAGCATAAATCCTCTGCAAAATATACAAAAAACCGACAGTTAGCCGCTAAAAGGCTACCTGAAAATGGTAAAAGCGCATTAATTTTCTTAAAATAGCGGCCGAAACATCAGTATTTGGATTGCCGACACATGAAAACCGTCAAACTCAGTTGCCCCCGCTGCCAAGCGGAGAATCATTATGCCGTAGCCGGTTTGCAGGCAGCCAACGGGCGGGTGCAGTGCAGCCAGTGCCGGCACGCCTTCACGGTAACGCGCAAGCCAAAAGCCCAGAGTGCGCCCGCTGCCAAAGCCGAGATTCTGCAGGAAGACGTGATTCACGCCAAAATGCCCCTGCGCGAGAAACTTGCCCGCCTCAAACAACAATCTGCTGCCTTGGCTGCACAGCAGACCGGGCAAGACGCCGACGAATCCCTGCACACTCAGAAAAAACCGCTGGCCGCCGAGCTGGACGAAATCGACAGCTGCCTGCGCCGCCAGCGTATGGCCTTGGATAACGACACCGGCCAAGCCATGCCATTCAAGCTGGCCGAAGCCGAACACAATACCCACAGCGCCGATGCCATCGAAGCCCTGCTGCAACGCTCCGCTGCCACCCCGCCGCCGCCCGCCGTGCTGCCCAGCATCGACACCCTGCTCAAAAGCGCGCAATCTGCCGCTGCCGGCCATGGGCAAACCCAAAATATCCACATCCAGGCCGAAAGCTTGGTGTTCAACTTAGTATCCGGCCGTGACCCCGGCGGCATCCAGCTGCCTGCTGCAGTCAAGCTGCCCGCTGTTATCGACCAACCCGCCGATAACCTGCTCTCTACACCTTCCGGCCCTCCGAATGTTCCTGCATCTGCCGCCGCCGTACACAGCGAATTTAACTGGACGCTGGCTTCGCTGGCCGCGCTCACTGTATTGATTATGCAGCTGTTCTACTATTTGCTGATTATGAAGCACTAAACTGGTAGTGTAGGATGTGAAGAGGCTACCTGAAAACCTGCAAAGCTGGTTTTCAGGTAGTCTTTATTTCAGCCCAGCCCTATTGGTGTTCTCAGTTGGTATGGCTTCCGCATGGGCAACGAGTTGCTCACAGCATGCAGCCTGTGACGTTTCAGGTAGCCTACAATCCGTTCTTTCTCTTTCATAGTAGGGTAGATTGGTGAGTAGGATGGGTCATGACCCAGCATAAAAGATATCTTAAAATAATCTTTCAGATGGTCTTTACTAAGGGAGGAGCAGCCTACAGCTTGTGGCCGGATTGGCTGGCCATATATACCACGGTGGCTTCTATGTCGGCGTCACTTATGGTTGGCATTGCTGTCGCGTGCGGGCATGGTTTTGAAGCCTTGCAGAGCGTGTTACACCAGGGGGCAATCTTGTTTGAGACGGGTTGCCTAGTCGTTATTGGAGGTGATTTTAGGGGAGAAGGCAACTTTTTCATCGGCACCGTGGCATTGATGCAGACTTTGTCTAACACTTGTTTGCCTTTGCATTCGCCTACGGATATGCCATCGCCCATGGTGAGGCGGCCGATGGGTTGGATACGGGTTTCCACGGCATCGGGCTGCATATCGAAAACGTTGCTGTAGTAGCCGGTGGCGAGTTTAATCAGCGAAATGAACAGGCTGCGCCGATAAAGGTGATGGCGGCTGAACCTTATGATATTGTTGGCAGTGTGGCAGTGGTGTTTATGGCGCGGGCTTTATGGTTTGTGGTCGTTATGGGCGCATGCGGCAGCATGCTTGTTTATTGGTGTGAAACCTTCACATAATCAGATTATTGAACGCTTCTTTTGGATTCACGTTCAAACCGGCTGATACAGATTTGGTTTCGGTTTGTAAGATTGTGCGAAATTACACTGAATTCGCTTATAGCTTCCAATCGTAAAATTCTATTCTGTGCTGCTTTGCCGCCGGAAGGAGACAGAATTTTTTGCCTTTGCGCCGGTTTTGGGTTAATCTTACACGCTTCTCGCACCCATAGCTCAGTTGGATAGAGTGTCAGTTTCCGAAGCTGAAGGTCACAGGTTCGATCCCTGTTGGGTGCGCCAGTTATTTGGGAAGGCAGCCGGTTGGCTGCTTTTTTGTTGCTTGGTCATTTTAAGATGGCATGATACAGCGTTGATTCGCCTTATTTTTATGCCAACGGGCAGCTATAAATTTCAGGTAGCCTTTCCAGTGAGGCTACCTGAAAATTTTTAGAAGCGGAACGATGAGGCTTTTTTTATGGCAGGGCCGCTGAGGGCGGGAGCCACGGTATCAAACATCACGCTTTGTTCGTAGCTGTCTTCGCCGTTGCATTGCACGAGCAGGGCGCGCATTACGGGCTCTTGGCCGACGATTACGGTCATGCGGCCGCCGGCGGGCAGTTTGCTGCGCAGGGTTTCGGGCATTACGGGGCAGGAGCCGCCCACGTAGATGGCGCTTACGGTGGCGATGGGCGGGTTTACCAGACCGTCGCCGATGCGGTAGTCGATATTGGTGAGGCCAAGGCGGTCGAGCACGGCTTTGGCTTGTTGCTGCTGGGTTTCATCGGTGTCGATGGTGATGACGCGGCCGGCGAGTTTAGCCAGCACGGCGGTAGCGTAGCCGGAGCCGGTGCCGATTTCGAGTACGGTGTCTTTTTTGGTGAGCTTCAGGCCTTGAATCAGGCGGGCAACCACTTTGGGCTCGAGCATGGCGCTGCCGTTGGGCAGGGGCAGGGAAAGATCGGCATAGGCGTAGGCTTGCTGTTCGGGGGCAACGAATTGTTCGCGCGGCACTTCGGCCAAGGCGTCGAGAACGTCGAAATCCAATACGCTCCAGGGGCGGATTTGCTGTTCGACCATGTTGAATCGGGCTTGTTCAAAGTAGTTCATTATTTTGCTCGCAGCGGTGGGTATGTGTTTGAAGACTGGATTATAAGCTAATTCGGTGTTTGTGGGCGGCAAAAGTGTGGCGGCAGAAAAGGCTACCTGAAATTTCAGGTAGCCTTGATTTTTACTGTTGCAGCTGGTTTAGCCTTGGCGCTGTGCATCCACAGCGGCCAGTGCCACCATGTTTACCAAGCGGCGCACGGAGGCGAGCTGGTTGATGATGTGCACAGGTTTTTTCATGCCCAGCAGAATCGGACCCACGGTTACGCCGTCGGGGCTGGCGACGCGCAGCAGGTTGCAGCTGATGTTGGCGGCTTCCACATTGGGCATCACCAGGAGGTTGGCAGCGCCTTTCAGGGTGGAGTCGGGCATGCTTTGCTGGCGCAGGCTTTCCACCAAGGCGGCATCGCCCTGCATTTCGCCGTCGATTTCCAACTGCGGGGCGGCTTGACGGATGAGCTCAAGCGCATGGCGCATTTTTTCGGCACTTTCGGAGGGCACGGAGCCGAAGTTGGAGTGCGACAGCAGCGCGACCTTGGGCGTGATGCCGAAGCGTTGGATTTCTTCGGCGCACATCAGCGTGCTTTGGGCAATTTGCTCGGCAGTCGGATTGGCGTTTACATAGGTGTCGGCGATGAACAAGTTGTGGCCGCCGAAAATCAGCGCGTTCATGGCGCAGGCAGTGTGGTCGGGGTTGTTGTAGCCGACAACGTTGGAAACGACATCCAAGTGATAGCGGAAGTGGCCGACCGTACCGCACACCATGGCATCGGCATGGCCTAAGTGCAGCATGAGCGCACCGATGAGGGTGGGGTTGGCGATAACGTGGCGTTGCGCCAAATCGGGGCTGATGCCGTTACGTTTTTGTAGGTTGTAGTAGGCTTGCCAGTATTCGCGGAAGCGGGGGTCGTTTTCGTTGTTGACGATTTCGAAATCGCTGCCGGCGCGGATGGTAAGGCCCATTTTTTGGATACGGGCTTCGATTACTGCCGGCCGGCCGATGAGAATCGGCGCGGCCAGTTTGGTAGACACAATCTGTTGGGTGGCGTGCAGCACGCGCTCGTCTTCGCCTTCGGCCAACACCACGCGTTTGAGCGATTGGCGCGCTTGGGCGAAGATGGGTTTCATAAACAGGCCGGATTTATAAACAAACTCGTTCAGTTTTTCTTCGTAAGCGGCAAAATCGGCAATCGGGCGGGTGGCCACTCCGGAATCCATGGCGGCTTTGGCCACGGCGGGTGCCACGCGGGCGATCAGGCGCGGATCGAAGGGTTTGGGAATCAGGTATTCTGGGCCGAATTTCAGCTCGGCGCCGGTGTAGGCGGTAGCGACTTTGTCGTTTTGCTCGGCCATGGCCAAATCGGCAATGGCGCGCACGGCGGCCAGCTTCATTTCTTCGTTGATGGTGGTGGCGCCCACATCGAGCGCGCCGCGGAAGATGAAGGGGAAGCAGAGAACGTTGTTTACCTGGTTGGGGAAGTCGGAACGGCCGGTGCCGATAATCACATCGGGGCGGGCTGCTTTGGCTTCCGGCGGCCAGATTTCGGGCTGCGGGTTGGCCATGGCCAGCACGATGGGTGAGGCAGTCATTTGTTTGAGCATATCGATGCTCAACACGTTGGGGCCGGAGAGGCCGAGGAAGATGTCGGCGCCGGGTACGGCGTCGCCCAGTTTGTGCCAGCCTTGGTCTGCAATGGCGTAGCGCACTTTGCTTGCGTCCATGCGTTCGCGGTCTTCGCGGGTTTGGTAGATCACGCCTTTGGAGTCGCACACGGTAATGTTTTCGCGTTTCATGCCCAAAGCCACGAGCAAGTCGAGACAGGCGATGGCGGCGGCACCGGCACCGGAGCACACTAAGCGCACTTGGCCGATGTCTTTGCCCACCAAGCGCAGGCCGTTAAGGACGGTGGCGGCAGTGATGATGGCTGTGCCGTGTTGGTCGTCGTGGAATACCGGGATTTTGCAGCGTTCGCGCAGTTTTTTCTCAATGTAGAAGCATTCGGGCGCTTTGATGTCTTCCAGGTTGATGCCGCCGAAAGTGGGCTCGAGCGAGGCGATGATGTCCACCAGTTTTTCGGGATCGGTTTCATTGATTTCGATATCAAATACGTCGATGCCGGCGAATTTTTTAAACAATACGCCTTTGCCTTCCATCACCGGTTTGCTGGCCTCGGCGCCGATATTGCCCAAACCAAGCACGGCGGTGCCGTTGGAAACCACGGCCACCAGGTTGCCGCGCGCGGTGTATTTGTAGGAATCCTGCGGGTTGGCTTGGATTTCCAGACAGGGGGCAGCCACGCCGGGGGAATAGGCTAACGACAGGTCGTGCTGGGTGGCCAGTGCTTTAGTGGGGGCTACCTGAATTTTGCCGGGCTGCGGATATTGGTGAAAATCGAGGGCGGCTTGTTTCAGCATATCGTCCATGGAATATAGATCCTTTTTTTGAGGGAGTGGATGGGGAGCGGCCTTGAGGCTGCCTGAAAGCGTGAATTCCAATGAGGCCCATGCTTTCAGGTAACCTTTTTTGAGCTAATTTAGATTTGGAGTGTTTGTGAGCCCCCACCTCCCGCAAGCGGGTGGAGGAGTTTGGAACTCCTGGACGCTGGTCCGGTGTTTGTCCCGCTTGTACATATAGTCGAATTGCTGAAAAACCGTAACGGTGTTGTGCTGCCTGACCGGACCCCATAAAAATCACCATGCGGTTTTTATGGGAACCTGCCGTACTACCTGTACTGTCTGCGGCGGCGCGCCTTGCTACGCTTCTTTTCAACTATAAAATGCGGTTTGTCAAGTATTCGCCGGAAGTTTTTTGCTTACGGCGGGGAATGCTGGCTGATGATGCCGCGTTTGTCGCGCCGGAGCTCAGGCGCAGATTCCTTTCACCGCGTGGGCGCGGGCGGTAACGCGGATGCTGCCGTCAGGTTCGGCAGGCAGGCGTTCTTGTAATGCCGCGCGTACTGCCGCCTGCATGTCTGCCGGTAAGGCGGCAAAGCGGGCACCGATGCTGGCACTATCGGCCAGTGCCTGCCAGTAGGCGGCGAAATCGGGATAGCGTTGGGCGACGGTGAAAGCGCAGGTTTCCACTTCTTGCAGGCCGGCCTGCTCCCACAAGGCCTGCAATTGCGCGAGTGCGGTTGTTTCATCGGAGGCGGCTCGGTCGGGCTGCACACCGCAGTCGAGCAGGGCGGCAAAAGCGTCGGCGTAGGGAAAGCCATGCGGCAAATCCCAAATGTAGGTGGCAATCATCCCGCCACTGCGCACCACGCGCTGCATTTCACGCACGGCTTGCAGCGCATCAGCAAGAAAGACGATAACCAGCGCCATTGCGGCAGCATCGAAACTGCCAGCGGCAAAGGGCAGGGCGTTGGCATCGCCGTGGTGCAGGGTGATTGTCTGCGGCAGACGCTGTCGCGCGTGGGCAAGCAGTTCCGGCGAGATGTCAATGCCGTCCAGTCTTGCCGGTTGTGCCTGTTGCCACAACAGTTCGCTGAATATGCCGCTGCCGCAGCCGTTATCCAGCCAGCGCAGGCTGTGCGGTTGTCCCAGCCAGTCTAAAAATTGTTCACCTGCCGCGCGGCTCCAGCCGCCCATGTAGCGTTCGTAAGCGGCGGGATCGTTGAATTGGGCCATTATAGTGTGTTAGAAGTAGTGTGTTATAAGGATATAGTTTTGCATAGACAACTGGTTGCCCGCCCTACCTGCTACGTTTGTCTACCGGTGTTCCTGTGCTGCGGCATCCCAGTGGTAGATTTTCTACCTGAAAATTTCAGGTAGCCTTTACCTGTGTCAATTGCTTTATTATTCTACTCTAAGCTCTCAAACCCTGTCACTTCCAGCCCGAAGCCGGTGAGGCCAGTGAGGGAAGAGGGCTGGCCGAGCACGCGCATTTTTTTCACGTGGAGGTTGGCGAGGATTTGCGCGCCGATGCCGTAGGTTTTGCTGTCCCACTGGCGGGTTTGGTTTTTGCCTTTGGGCAGGGTGCGGTTGAGCAGGGCGGCGCCGTCTTCGGTGCGGTGCAACAGGATGGCGACGCCGTGTTCGACGGCTTGGATGCGTTCAAGGGCTTGCGGCAGCGGCCAGGAGTGGCGAGGGTTGGTTTGCAGGAAATCCATGGCGCTGAAGGGTTCGTGTACGCGCACGAGGGTTTCGGTGTCGGGCTGCGGGCTGCCTTTTACCAAGGCGAGGTGGGTTTCGCCGGAGAGTTTGTCTACATAAACGTGCTGGCGGAAATTGCCCCAGGGGGTGTGGACGGGGCTACTGCCCATTTCTTCGAGCAGGGTTTCGGTGCGACTGCGGTATTCGATGAGATCGGTGATGGTGCTGATCTTAAGGCCATGCTGCTGGGCGAATTCGGTGAGCTCGGGCATGTGCGCCATGGTGCCGTTGTCGTTGATGATTTCGCAGATAACGGCGGCGGGGATGAGGCCGCACATTTGGGCTAAATCGACACCGGCTTCGGTGTGGCCGGCGCGCACGAGCACGCCGCCTTTTTGGGCGCGCAGGGGGAAGATGTGGCCGGGCTGGACGATGTCTTCTGGCCGGGCAGCAGGGGAAACGGCGGTTTGGATGGTCAGCGCGCGGTCGGCGGCGGAAATGCCGGTGGAAATGCCGTGGGCGGCTTCGATGGATACGGTGAAGTTGGTGCCGTATTGCGCGCCGTTGTGTTGGGTCATGAGGGGGAGTTTGAGTTTGTCTACCAGCTCTTCGGCCATGGGCAGGCACACGAGGCCGCGGGCGTGTTTGATCATGAAGTTGATGGCTTCGGGGGTAACGAATTGGGCGGCCATGAGCAGGTCGCCTTCGTTTTCGCGGTCTTCGGCATCGGTGATGATGACCATTTTGCCGGCTTTGAGGTCGGCCAGAATTTCGGGGATAGTGGAAATGGGGGCGGACATGGGATGGGTATTCCTGTGGGTGGGTTGTGGGGCAGATGCGGGCTGGTTGTGGTCGGTATCGAGCCACAGCGCGGGCATGCCGGCGCTGTGTTCGATTTTGCGGGCTTTGCGCTCGCCGAAGGGCTTGTTTTTCAACAGGGCGGAGAGTTCACCTTGGTTGATGCCGGTGGCGGATACGAAATCAATCTGCCGGCCTTGGTGCAGGCGGTTGATCCATTCGCGTAGGTTGCGGCGGCGCAGTTCGGCAATATTAATGGGGCTGGGCATGGGCTACCTGAAATTTTAAGCGGGCGAATGCAGGCCGATGCGGTTGCCTTCGCTGTCTTCGATAAAGGCGGCAAAGCCGTTGGAAATGGGGAATTTGGCGGTGAGTATTTTGCCACCGGCCGCTTCGGCGGCACGGGCGGTTTCGGTGCAGTCGGCGCAGTTGAAAAACACGGTGATGCCGCCGTGGCCGGCAGGTTGTGCAGCGGGGTCGTGCCAGAGCATGCCGCCGATGCCGTATTGCTCCCAAGCGGGGGCGAACAGATACATTTTGTGTTGCGGGTCTTTGCCGGGTACTTCTTGCAGGGGCAGGCCGAACACGGTTTCGTAGAAGCGGGCGGCACGTGCTAAGTCTTGCACATTGAGGGCAAACCAGCTTACGGGATTTTGCGGGGTGTTGTTCATTAGAGATTCCTGGTGGTGTGGGTGGTAAACTTGGGCGACTATACGGCGCTTGGTTGGAAAAGTAAAGTTAGATTGGTGGCGATGAAAAATTACTTTTAAGCAATATTCGATATTCGGTTTTCAGGTAACCTGCAGGCGACCAAAGGCTACCTGAAACCCCTGTCTTGCCGCTACAATACTGCTCATCCCAATCTTTCAGGTAGCCTCAAATGAACCCCGCCCATATTCCGCAAGCCCTGTGCGCCCTGCTCAGCGAACGCGAAATCATTGCCGACCCCGCCCCGCTGCTCGCCGACCGGCGCGGCCGCTATATTGGCCAGGCGGCAGCCGCCGTGATGCCCGACAGCGTGGAAAACGTGCAGAAGCTGGTGCGCTGGTGTGCCGAACACCGTGTGCCGATTACCCCGCAGGGCGGCAACACCGGCCTCTGCGGCGCAGCTGTGCCAAACGGCGGCATTTTGCTCAACCTCTCGCGGCTCAACCGCATCCGCAGCCTCAGCCTGGCCGACAACGCCATCACCGTGGAATCTGGCGCGATTCTGCAAAACGTGCAAGAAGCTGCTGCCCAAGCCGGGCGGCTGTTTCCGCTCAGCCTCGCCAGCGAAGGCTCCTGCCAAATCGGCGGCAACATCGCCTGCAACGCCGGCGGGCTGAACGTGGTGCGCTACGGCACCACGCGCGATTTGGTGCTCGGGCTGGAAGTGGTATTGCCAGCCGGCAGCCTGCTCTCCCACCTCGCCCCGCTGCACAAAAACACCACCGGCTACGACATCCGCCAGCTCTTTATCGGCAGCGAAGGCACGCTCGGCATCATCACCGCCGCCACGCTCAAGCTCTTCTCCCCGCCGCAAACCACCGCCACCGCCTGGGTTGGCTTAGACAGTATTGAAGAAGCCGTGCGCTTGCTCACCCACATCCAAGGCCGTTTCGCCGAGCGGCTGTGCAGCTTCGAGCTGGTGAGCCGCCCCGCGCTTGCCCTCTCCGCCGACTATAGCCGTCTCAGCCCGCCGATTGATGCCGAGTGGCATATTTTGCTCGAATTGAACGACAGCCTGCCACGCCCCGAATTGGCCGACGATTTGGCCGGATTCTTGTTTGAGCATGGTTGGGAAAATGCCGTGCTGGCGCAGTCGGAGGGCGAACGCGCCGAACTGTGGCGGCTGCGCGAAGACATCTCCGCCGCGCAAAAAGCGCTCGGTGCCAGCATCAAACACGATATCGCCGTGCCCATCGAGCGCGTAGCCGAACTGGTGGCCAACGCCTCCGCCGCGCTCAAGCAGGCCTATGAGGGCATCGAAATCATCGTATTCGGCCACCTCGGCGACGGCAGCTTGCATTTCAACACCTTCCTGCCGCACATCCGCAGCAACCAGGCCTACGAATACGAAGACGGCATTAACCGCATCGTCTATCAACACACTCTTGCCTGCCAGGGCACGATTGCCGCCGAACACGGCATCGGCCAAGTGAAAAACCACTGGCTGCCCAGCGTGCGCAGCCCCGTGGAAATCGAGCTGATGCGTGCCATTAAGAAACAGCTCGACCCGCATAATCTGTTCAACCCCGGCAAACTGTTCCCGCCGGAGGCTACCTGAAAACTGCCGCAAGCCATATCGTTTACAAACAATCCGGTAGCCGCCCCAAAGGGCTACCTGAAAACCGCTAACTATAGTGAATTAACAAAAATCAGGACAAGGCGACGAGCCGCAGACAGTACAGATAGAACGGCAAGGCGAGACAACGCTGTACTGGTTTTTGTTAATTCACTATAACAACACAAGGAAACCCAATCATGAACCAAGCCTTCAAAATCCGCTGCCCGCTGCCGCATTGCACCGGCTGGGTAACCCAGCTCGACCCCGAAGACGGCTCGCTGTTTATGTGCGACGACTGCGGCCAAGTTTGGGAAACCAAAGCCGAGCTCGATGCCGCGATTGCCGCCATCATCGAGCGCTTCCCCTACCGCGCCGCCGTATACCGCCAAACCGCCGAAGGCTTCGCCGCCGTGCCCGAAGCCGAAGAACCGGCAGATTACGAAAAACAGGTCAACCAAGAGCCGTGGGCTTGAAGCGATACGTTTCCCATTGCCGTTCGAATGCGGAAAAGGCTACCTGAAAGCGAGCTACGCGAGTTTCGCCAAAACGAGCGAAGTGAGTTTCTGCGAAGCTAAAACGAGCGAAGTGAGTTTCTGCGAAGCTAAAACGCAGTGCCGCGAAGTTCCCACCAAGCCGGGAATTTTAGGTAGTCTCCGGTCCGCAGCGGCATCCATCTTCCATCGGTGGAGTAGCAGCTATGTACCCGTTAAAACTGAAAACTGAAATTTACCAAGCCATTGCAGCATTTTTAGATGCCTACAAGCGGCAAGACACCCAAACCTTGGCCGAGCAATTCGATATTCACGGCGAGGTTCTGGAAGAAATTGACGAGATGCTGGATTTCATTGAAGACAAAACCAAGCTATATCTCTTTCCCATGGAGGAGATGGATAAGTTTGAATGTGGCAGCACCGGCCTGAGCATCTTCGGCGATTTGAGCGATGATGAAGAGGAAGAAGAGGGTGAGGAAGCGGAGCCGGAAAGCGAAGAAGAATCCGTGGGCGTGGAAGCCAAGCTGTATGAAGAGGGGGAAGCGCAACACATCGGTTATATTGTGGGCGAATATTATTTAAACGGCCAAGAGCCGGCCTTTGTATTCCAATATTTCAGCGTGTAGCCCAACGCGATAAAGGCTACCTGAAAATCCGCCCAGCGGTTTTCAGGTAGCCTTTTCCACTTTTCAAATTAGGCAATCAAGCCTTCATCACCTGTTTCAAAAACTGCTTCGCCCGCTCGCTGCTCGGGTTGGTGAAGAATACTTCCGGCGTGTCCACTTCCACGATTTTGCCCTGATCCACAAAGATAATCCGGTCGGCTACTTCGCGGGCAAAGCCCATTTCGTGGGTTACGCACATCATGGTCATGCCGCTTTCGGCCAAGTCTTTCATTACTTTGAGCACTTCGCCCACCATTTCCGGATCGAGCGCGGAGGTGGGCTCGTCAAACAACATCACTTGCGGCTCCATGGCCAGGCCGCGGGCGATGGCCACGCGCTGCTGCTGGCCGCCGGAAAGCTCGCCGGGCATGGCGTCTTTTTTGTGCGCCAGGCCCACGCGCTCTAAGAGTTGTAGTGCTTTTTCTTCAGCTTGGGCGCGGCTTTGCTTTTTCACTTTTATCGGCGAGAGCACGATGTTTTCCAGCACGCTCAAATGCGGATAAAGGTTGAAATGCTGGAACACGAAGCCCACTTCGGCACGGATTTTGTTCAGGTCAGTGGCAGGGCTGGCCACGTCTACGCCGTCCACCCAGATTTCACCACTTTGGATTTGCTCGAGCTGGTTTACGGTGCGGATGAGGGTGGATTTGCCGCTGCCGGAGGGGCCACACACCACCACCACTTCACCTTTTTTCACTTCGAGGTTGATGTCGCTCAGAACGTGCAGTTCTTTAAACCATTTGTTTACGTTTTTGAATTTGATCATTTTCTATTTCCGGAACGGCTGGGTTGTCGGTTGAAACAATCGGCGCGGGGCGGGATTGTGTTTCAGCTGGCCTTTTGGGCTAACAGGTTGGCCAAGGCTACATATTTTTCGGATGCGATATGCTCAGCGCGCTCTTGCGGGCTGATGTCGGCGGCCTGCAAATCATCGTCGTCGGCTAGGCCTTTGAGGTTGTTGCGGATGGTTTTGCGGCGCTGGTGGAAGGCTTGTTTCACCAGGGCGGCGAATTGCTCGAAATCCTGCGCCTGCCCGATGCGGTGTTTGGCCGGAATCAGCCGCACCACGGCGGAATCGACTTTGGGCGTGGGGGAAAAGGCTTCGGGCGGCACGTCGAGCAGTTTTTCCATTTCAAAGAAGTATTGCAGCATCACGCTCAAGCGGCCGAAATCGTTGCTGCCGGGCTCGGCCACCATGCGTTCCACCACTTCTTTTTGCAGCATGAAGTGCATGTCTTCCACTTCGTCGGCATAGCGGCTGAGGTGGAACAGCAGCGGGGTGGAGATGTTGTAGGGCAGGTTGCCGACGATTTTTTTGCGCCCGGGCACACTGGAGAAATCGAATTGCAATACATCGCCTTCGTGGATAACGAGTTTACCGGCATAGGGCCGGGTTTTCAGGTAGCCTATGATGTCGCGGTCGATTTCGCACACATGCAGGCAATCGAGCTTGGCGGCCAGGGGCTCGGTAATCGCACCGAGGCCGGGGCCGATTTCCACTACGGTATCGGCGGGCTGCGGCCGCACGGCCTGGACAATGTCGGCAATGATGCGGGAATCTTGCAGAAAGTTCTGCCCGAAGCGTTTGCGGGCGGTGTGTTGGGTCATAACGGTGAGCCGGGCGGCGGTTGGCGGGAAAAGTGCGGATTGTATCAGATTCGGCGGTGTGCTTGGGTGGCTTGCCGGTGTGCTGTCGCTAGAAATGAAGGCTACCTGAAAATAGGTATGCAGTGTTTTATCGCACGATTTCCGCCAGCGGCCAGCGTGGTCGCACATTGAAGCCAGCGGCGGGCTGCGCTTGTTGCAGGTGCATGGCGCCGACGAAGGCGATCATGGCGCCGTTGTCGGTGCACAGTGGCAGCGGCGGGAAATAGGTACGCACGGTTTCGGGCTTGGCTTTGGGGTTGGGGCGTACTTGCAGTGCGGCGAGTTCGGCACGCAGTTTCCAGTTGGCGCCCACACCGCCGGCCACCACAAGGGTGCGGTAGCCGGTGTGCAGCAGGGCTTGGCGGGACTTGGCCAGCAGCACATCCACCACGGCGTCTTGAAAGGCGCGGCAGATATCGTTGCGGATGGCGTCCGGCAGGCTGCCGCCATGTTCGGCGCGCACATTTTGCACAGCAGTGAGCACGGCGGTTTTGAGGCCGGAGAAGCTCATCTGCAAATCGCGCGAATGCAGCATGGGGCGGGGAAAGGTGAAAGCATCGGGACGGCCGAGCTTGGCCAATTTGGAAAGTTTTGCGCCGCCGGGGTAGGGCAGGCCGAGCAGTTTGGCGGTTTTATCGAAGGCTTCGCCGGCGGCGTCGTCCACGCTTTCGCCGAGCAGTTCGTAGTTCCCGATGCCGCGCACTGCCATGAATTGGGTGTGGCCGCCGGATACGAGCAGGGCAACGAAGGGAAAGTCGGGCTTCTCTTCGGCTAACAGCGGGGAGAGCAGGTGGCCTTCGAGGTGGTGTACGGGGATCACGGGTTTGCCCAACGAAAAGGCGAGCGCGTTGGCATAGGCGCAGCCGGCCAGAAGTGCGCTGCCAAGGCCGGGGCCTTGGGTATGGGCGACGGCATCGATGTCGGCGTAGTTTTTGCCGGCTTCGTGCAGGCAGGCTTGGGTGAGCGGCACGAGACGGCGGATGTGGTCGCGGCTGGCCAGCTCGGGCACCACGCCGCCGTATTCGGCATGCATGGTCATTTGGGTGTGCAGCTGGTTGCCGATGAGGCCGTGTTCGGTGCTGTAGAGCGCCACGCCGGTTTCGTCACAGGAGGATTCGATGCCGAGAACAAGCATGATGAAAGGCTACCTGAAAAATCAAAGGCTGTATTTTATAGCAAATCAACTTGGCTTTTGCTACAGTGTTATTTCGCTTTACCATACTGTTTGTACTGTCTCTGTCTGCAACTTGTTGCCTGATATCCAAAGCTAAATCGGTTTGCTATGGCGGTATACGCTCAGGCAGATAATGGATTTTATGTGAATTGGCAGATTGACATACACTTCTGATGAAATGATGTGGAAAAATGGTAGCTAATGTAGGCAGGGATAGACCTTGTTGTTTTTTTGCACAAGTTAATTTTGGTTAATTGGGTATGGTTTGCAGACAGGGGTATGGGTATGGCAATAAAGATATTAGAGGGTTGCTTTGACTAGTATTGGCATGAAAAATATATTATTTTTACTTAGTTAAGATTAGAGCATTCTTATTATCAGAATAGCATACGTTAATTAGTATACAGCTTGTGCGGCGCGTTGGACGAGAAGAATTTTGGCAGCAGATGCTTGCGTGCGGCAAATAGAGTAGGCAGTTTAATTGCCAGCTGGCATCAAACAGCGGATAATACGCGGTAATTCTTGATTGGAATTTATCTGTGAGACGGCTAGAGGTCTGCAGATAGGGAATTTTTAAGTTATAACTTGAACTTTGTTAGAGGTAATTCAACATGAAAAAATCTTTATTGGCCGCTGCCCTGATGTCTTTGTTCCTAGCTGCTTGTGGTGGTGAAGCCCCGGCTCCTGCTGCTTCTGCTGCTTCTGAACCTGCAATGGCTTCTGAAGCTGCTATGATGGCTTCTGAAACCGCAATGGCTTCTGAAACTGCTATGATGGCTTCTGAACCTGCAATGGCTTCTGAAGCTGCTATGATGGCTTCTGAAACCGCTATGATGGCTTCTGAAGCAGCTACCAGTGCTGCCAAATAATTTGGTAGTTTGATACAAAAATAAAATAAAGCTTTGCATTTATTTGCTGGGCTTTATTTTATTATGGTGGGATTCTTGAGGCTGCTGGGCTTTGGTTTGTTTTCCCAAATAGGTTTCAGGAATCCCACTATTAATTGATAAGGCTACCTGAGAACGAGCAACGCTGGTTTTTGTGAAGCTAAAATTTCAGGTAGCCTCTATATTATTCCACAGCAGCGGGGTAATCAGTAAAACCTAATCTGAACAGTATATTAGGTGAGTTCTTGACGGTTAGCCTATGTTGATGTAAGCAAAGATTCCCTTGTGTCATAGAGATGGCCAAGGGCGATTTTTTATAAAACTCAAAGAATGGATGACGCGGCAGGGTAAGGCAAGCGTAGCGAGCCGCATCCTTATTTGTCTACATTTTATATTTATGTTGATAAAGTTTGTTGCTAATGGCAGGGACGGTTTTCAGGTAGCCTCTTTATGCTGTGGATAACAACACTGTCGGATTTCCACAATCTTCTCCGCCGCGGCCACGCAGTCGGCCACGGGGGCGACTAGGGCAATACGAACATAGCCGGCGCCGGGGTTGCCTTGCGCGGTGTTGCGCGCCAGAAAACGGCCGGGCAACACTTGGATGGCAGCTTCTCGCCACAGGATGCGGGCGAAGGCCAAATCGTCGCTGTCGGGCGCTTGCAGCCAAATATAGAACGAGGCGTCCGGCCGCGTTACCTCAAAACCTTGTGCCAGAATCGGCAGCACACGGGCGAATTTTTCCTGATACAGGCGTCGGTTTTCCAGCACATGCGTTTCATCGTTCCAAGCGGCGATGCTGGCCATCTGCACGGGAATGCCCATGGCGCTGCCGTGGTAGGTGCGGTAGAGCAGGAAATCTTTGAGCAGTGCGGCATCGCCGGCCACGAAACCGGAGCGTAGGCCGGGCACGTTGGAGCGTTTGGAGAGGCTGGTGAACATCACCAGTTTGCTGAAATCGCGCCCCAATTCGGCAGCGGCCTGCAGGCAGCCGATGGGTGGCTCGCCTTCGAAATAAATTTCGGAATAGCATTCGTCGGCGGCGATGATGAAGCCATAACGGCTTTGCAATCCAAAGAGTTCTGCCCAGTCGGCTTTTTGCATCACGCTGCCGCAGGGATTGTGCGGCGAGCAAACAAACACCAGTTTCACGCGCTGCCACACGGCTGCGGGAATGCTGCCCCAGTCTGGCTTGAAGTGCGGGGCGCGGCAGTTGGCAAATGCGGTTTCCGCCCCGGCCAGGAGCGCGGCGCCTTCGTAAATCTGATAAAACGGATTGGGGCACACCACCACGGGCTTTTCCTGCTCGTTGCCACCCAGTGCCGCCTGTACGAAGGAAAACAGGGCTTCGCGGCTGCCCAGCACGGGCAGGATTTCGCTGTCTGGATCGAGCGCGAGGCCGTAGCGGCGTTGCAGGAAGCCGGCGCAGGCCTGACGCAGTTCGGGCAGGCCTGCGGTTTGCGGATAGGTATCGAGGTGCGGCAGGGCGGCGGTGAGCGCATCTGTAATCACGGCGGGGGCGGGGTGTTTGGGTTCGCCGATTTGCAGCGGCACGGGCGCAACGCCCTCGGGCGGGTGCACGCCTTGCATCGCTTCGCGCAGGCGGGCGAAGGGGTAGGGCTGGAGTTGTGATAGGTGTGGGTTCATGGCGGGCTGGTGTTTTGTTGTCAGGGGAAAAGGCTATTGTAATCGGCAGGCATGGGATAGGCTACCTGAAAGCGAATGAAGCGAGTTTCTACGAAGCTAAAGTGCAGTTAAACAACGTAGCAGGCGGGTTTCAGGTATAACAAACCAACTTAACTTTCGCTACCGCGTTGGTTCGCCTTGCCGGATTTCTGTACTGTCTGCGGCTCTCCCTTGTATTGAAAGTCAATTCGGCTTGTTATGGCCTTTTGCTGCTGGTGAGCGCAAGGTGCAGCTTGCCACAGAGTACACAGAAATATTTTCAGGTAGCCTTCAAGGCTACCTGAAAACTTATCCAATGGCGGTTTTAGCCGAAGATGCCCAAATAATACAGCAGACTGGCAATGATGACGGCAATGCCGCTACTGATCAGGATCTGCCGCCAAATGGGGCGGATTTCGCTATGCCGCAAATCGGCGGCAAGATAACGCCACACGAAGAGAAGGGAGGCCAGGGCGAAGACGATGGCCCCGATGGTATCGCCATCCATCTTCGGCTTCATACTGCACTGCCTTGCTGTTTGCTGCTCAGTTTGGCGCCGCCGTAGCAGGGGCCGCGGCCGGTGATGCGGGGCATTTGGCTTTCGATGGTTTCTTCGATGGCGGCGGTGAGCTCGGCGATGCTGCCGGAATCGTGTTTAATCGGCGGGCAGATGATGACGCTGATTTCACCGGGATGTTTGAGGAAAGAGTTTTTCGGCCAAAATTCGCCGCTGTTGAGGGCAACGGGCACGATGTCCATTTCCAGCAGCTGGGCAGTACGGGCGGCACCGCTTTTATAGCGGCCTTTGCTGCCGGGCGGCATGCGCGTGCCTTCGGGGAAAATGGTAATCCAATAGCCTTGCGCTTTGCGTTTGCTGCCTTGCTCGATGATTTGGGCGGAGGCTTTGCCGGGGTTGCGCCGGTCGATGCCGATGGTGCCGGCGAGCTTGAGCCCCCAGCCGAAGAAGGGGATACGGAACAGCTCGCGCTTGGCTACGAATACCTGGGGCGGGAAGATTTTCTGCGTGGCCAGCGTTTCCCAGCCGGATTGGTGTTTGCAGCAGATAATGGCGGGGCCTGCAGGGATGTTTTCTGCACCTTCCACGCGGTATTTGAGGCCGACGATGTTTTCCAAAAGCCACATCAGCATCAGTGCCCAGCGGGTGGCGAGGGCGTGGAGGGCGCCGGGGATGGGGGCGGTGAGCAGCATCAAGAGGAACAGGGGCGGCGTGATGATGGCCATCAGCAGCCAGTAGGTGAGGTTGCGTATCCAGAGTGAGAACATTAGGCCTCCTGTTCGTCGCCGGTTTGGATGAGGTGGTGGGCGAAGGCAAGCAGATCGTCAAACACTTGGGTGTTTTCAGGTAGCCCGCCGGCGGCGAGGGTTTTCTTGCCTTTGCCGGTGAGCACGAGCACGGGCAGGCCGCCCACGGCATCGATGGCTTGCAAATCGCGCAGGCTGTCGCCCACGAGATACACGCCGCGCGCGTCGGTGTTGAAGCGGTTGAGGATGTCTTCCACCATGCCGGGCTTGGGCTTGCGGCAGGAGCAGTGGTCGGCATCGGTGTGCGGGCAAAACCAGATGCCGTCGATGCTGCCGCCGGCTTCATTGGCCAGGCGGTGCATTTTTTCGTGCATTTCGTTGAGGTCTTGCATGGAGAAATAGCGGCGGCCGATGCCGGATTGGTTGGTGGCGATCACGACGGTGTAGTCGGCCTGCTTGAACAGCGCCACGGCATCCATGCTGCCGGGCAGGGGAATCCATTCGTCTTCGGATTTGACGAAGTCGTCGCGGTCTTGATTGAGCACGCCGTCGCGGTCGAGGATGATGAGTTTCATGGTTTCAGGTAGCCTTTAATCGAACAATACGGCCTGTGCCAGCAGGCTGCCGGCGGCATCTTTGCCGGAAAGTAGCGGCGGGGCGGCCAGCGGCCAGTCGATGCCCACGGCGGGGTCGTGCCAGAACAGGGTGTGTTCGTGGTCGGGCTGGTAGTAATTGGTGCATTTATACACGATGTCGGCGTGGCTGTCGGTGGTGTAGAAGCCGTGGGCGAAGCCGGGCGGAATCCACATTTGGTAGAGGTTTTCGGCAGAAAGCACTGCGCCCACCCAATGGCCGAAAGTGGGCGAGGAGCGGCGCAAATCCACGGCCACGTCGAACACGCTGCCCGCCACCACGCGCACCAGCTTGCCTTGCGGGCAAACGGTTTGATAGTGCAGGCCGCGCAGCACGCCATGCTCGGATCGGGAGTGGTTTTCCTGCACGAAAGTGTGGTGGCCGATGTGCTCGCGAAACCAGTTGTCGCGGAAGGTTTCCATAAAGAAGCCGCGCTCGTCGCCGTGGGCTTCGGGCTCGATGATTTTCACATCGGGCAGGGCGGTGTCGAAAATATTCATGCTATGCGTGGTTGAATGGGCTGAAAGCTCTATTTTACCGAGAATGCGGTGTTTGAGGCTACCTGAAAGCGCGAGCTTCAACGCAGTTAACACGAGCGAAGCGAGTTTCTGCCCAGCTAAAGCGCAGCCTCAACGCAGTTATAGTGAATTAACAAAAATCAGGACAAGGCGGCGAGCCGCAGACAGTACAGATAGCTATAAAACCGTTCAAACGCCTCAAGCGCCATCGCCCCAATCCACCTTTTCCCAGCCCAATACTTCGGCCAACACCGAAAGATGGCTCTGCTGCGGGCAGCGCACGGCGGTGAGCAACACGGTATCCGGCGCGGCGGCCAGCTGCTTTTTCAGCGCCAGCAGTGCGGCATGGGCGCTGCCGCTTTGCAGCTCTTCGGTGTAGCGCGCGGCAAATTCGGGGAAACGCTCTTGCGGCGCGATATGATACCAGTGGCGCAGCTCGGCGGAAGGGGCAATGTCTTTGAGCCACTGTACGGCGGCGAAGGTTTCTTTGCGGATGCCGCGTGGGTAGAGGCGGTCGCAGAAAATGGCGGGGGCAGCAGAGGGCGTGTAGCCGTAGATGCGGCGGATGGCGGGCATGGCAGGGCTTTCGGGGCGGATTGTTGTTTGAAAAGCGTTGCGATATTTTTAACTTCGTTGAAGTTTCTTTTTCAGGTAGCCTTTGGGCAGCTTGAGGCTACCTGAAAGCAGTTGGTGTTTACAATTTCGGCTATCATACGCCCATTTTTCATCAGAAAGGTTGCCATGTGCTTTACCGTATTACTCAGCACGGATTGCCCGGACGATTTGTTTGCCCAAAACGGCAGCGGCATCTGCTTCCAGCCGGCCAACGGGTTATGGCGACGGTGCGTTTGCCGAATACGGTTTTCGCGAGCCGGAAATTACATCGCTGGAGATGTTGGAACGTTCGCCCATGCGGGAAACCCTGCATTTGCAGGAAGTGGTCCGGCGGCTGGTGCGGCAGGGTTGGCGCGTGCAGCTGGTCGCAGTGTGGGTGGAAGATTGGGGTAGATTGCAGCAAGGGGTGGAAGTGTGGTGGCGATGGCGGGGCTGAATCCGCAGCATTTCGCGCTGTATGAGAATGTGCGCTTTGAGTTTGTGTGATGGTTGAACTGCATTGAAGTGTAGAGCGCGTAGGTTGGTTTGGGAAACCCAACATTCCACACTTTATTTGTTGGGTTACGCTTGCGGCTAACCCAATCTACGCACTCTGTTAGACTGGGCAGTTGGGAAAAAGGCTACCTGAAACTTGGTGTGCACCGTTTTCAGGTAGCCTTCTTATTCAAGCCTGTTTGCGTTTATTTCAACACTTCGGCAAAGGCGTTGGCCACGTAGTCGATATTCTTCTCGTTCAGGCCGGCCACGCACATGCGGCCGTTGCCCACCATATAAACGGCAAACTCTTCTTGCAGGCGTTCTACCTGTTCGGGCGAAAGGCCGGTGAAGCTGAACATGCCGCGTTGTTTGGTGAAATAGCTGAAATCGCGGCTGGGCACTTTGGCGCTGAGCACTTCCTGCAGCTTTTGGCGCATGGCGCGGATGCGGTCACGCATTTCATACACTTCGCCTTCCCATTGCTTGAACAGGGTTTCGTTGTTCATCACGCCGTCCACCACCACGAAGCCGCCGTGGGAAGGGGGGCTGGAATAGATGCGGCGCACGGTGAATTTAAGCTGGCCGAGCACGAGCTTGGCTTCTTCGGCGCTGGGGCACACCACGGAGAGGCCGCCCACGCGTTCGCCGTAGAGCGAGAGGTTTTTGGAGAAAGAGTTGCTCACGAAGGTGGGCAGGCCGAGTTCGGCGGCGCGGCGGATGGCGTAAACGTCGCTTTCCAGGTCTTCGGCGAAGCCTTGGTAGGCAATGTCCATAAAAGGGATGAGGCCGACTTCTTTCACGATTTGCAGGATTTCGTCCCATTGGCTGCGGCTTAAATCCACGCCGGTGGGGTTGTGGCAGCAGGGGTGCAGCAGCACCACGTCGTGTTGCTTGAGCGTGCGGAAGAAGGCTTTCATTTCTTCGAATTTCACGCCGATGGTGGCGGGGTCGTAGTAAGGGTATTTGCCCACCTCGAAGCCGGCACCTTCAAAAATGCCGATGTGGTTGCCCCAGGTGGGGTTGCTCACGTAGCACTTGGCCTGCGGAAACCAGGCGTGGATAAAATCGGCACCCACGCGCAGCGCGCCGGAGCCGCCGAGCGATTGGATGGTGGCGATGCGGCCTTCTTGCACGGCGGGGCTGTCTGCGCCGAACAGCAGGGTTTGGCAGGCGCTGCGGTAGGCGGCCAGGCCTTCCATGGGCAGGTAGCCGCGCGGGCGTGGGCTCTCGGCGAGGGCGCGTTCAACGGTTTTCACGCACTCGAGCACGGGCAGGCGGCCTTTGCCGTCGTAATAAACGCCCACGCTGAGATTTACCTTTTCGCTGCGCGGGTCTTGGTTGTATTTTTCCATCAGGCCAAGGATGGGATCGCCGGGGTAGAACTCAACGTGCCGAAACATGGGTGTCTTCCTTTTTTATCGGGTGGAACAATTAAATGGAAAGGGTAATGCCGGGGCAATTTTACGCTGATTTCGGCAGCAAGGGCTACCTGAAAAGTGGGGAAGAGTGGGAAATAGATGTTTTCAGGTAGCCTTCTCCATCTGCATCCTGTTCACCCTTGTGCCTCATGCCAGCGCAGGGCACTTCCTTTCTTTACTTCGCCAAAGAAAGGGAGCAAAGAAAGGCGACTGCGGGCGCAGGTTTGGCTTCGCCAAACTTCCCTCACTGCACACGGTTTTCGGGCGAGCTCGCAACTTGCGGCTGCGCTGCTTCGGGCATGCAAGCCCTTGTTTCCCAAAAAACTGTGTTTCATTCGGCTGCGCCAGCAGAGAGCACAGCCGCAACTGTTGATAACAAATATTCTGTGAGTGGTTTCACCGAGCCTACATATAGATTGGTTGTAACTCAATGCAAAGAAAGGATGTTTGATTAATTAAATTACGGGATTTTAGGTAATCTTTATTCGCTGTGCCGATTGAAGAAATCCAGCAGCTGCGTTTCGTAGCCGCCCATGCCGAAGAGGCCGAGGTGGGTGCCGTTGGGGATGAGGATCAGCTGTTTGGGTTCTTGGGCGAGCTCGAATAGGATTTGCGAGTGTTTGGCTGGGATGACTTGGTCGGCGGTGCCGTGTATCAGCAGCAGGGGGATGGGGCTGATTTGCGCCACGAAGCGGCGGGCACTGTAGCGGTTGCCCACCAGGATGCCGGCGCCGGGGAGTTTGTCGTTGGCGATGCTGGAATAAGAAGAGAAGGTAGATTCGATGGCCACGGCACGCACACCGGCTTTGTTGCCTGCGCCCACCACGGCAATGGCTTTGGTACCGCCCAGGCTCTGGCCGAACACGAGCAGGCGCTCGGGGTTTACATCGGGGCGGCTGCGCACATAATCCAGTGCGGCGTTGCTGTCGGCAAACAGGCCTTCGGGGCTGGGCTCGCCTTCAGATTGGCCGTAGCCGCGATAGTCGAACAGGAAAACGTTGTAACCGTGTTCGGGCAGCCATTTCACGGCCTGCCAGTGGGCAGTGAGGTTTTGCGCGTTGCCGTGGAAGTGGATGATGGTGGCACGGGCTTGCTTGGCATCGGCCACGCCGCGTGCGGGCACAAACCAGCCGTGCAGGCGTGTGCCGTCGGCGCTTTGGAAGGAGACGTTTTCGTAGGGCAGGCCGGATTGGGCGGGCGAGCCGTAGTCGGTATGGTCGGGATAGTAAAAGGCTTGCTTGGCGCAGGAGGACAGGCCAAACAGGATGGCGAGGAGGGAGGCCAGGCCGAAGAGAATGGATTTGTGTTTCATGGTTAGTGTGGGCGGCAGCCTTGGTGCGGAGGCTACCTGAAAAATAGCGTTGCCGTTTTTGCTTTGCTGAAACCCGCATTGCTTGTTTCAGGTAGCCTTTATTGTTTCTGGGTTGAGGCTACCTGATAAAGATAAATTTGCCTGTTTCAGCTAGCCTTGCCTGATTAGATATTCTACCAATTCACCCAGCCGCACAACCAGGTGAGCAGGATGATACCGCCGAAGATGATGCGGTAGTAGGCAAAGGGCACGAAGTTTTTGCTGGAAACAAAGCATAGCAGGGCTTTTACGGCGATGAGGCCGGAGGCGAAGGCAGCAGCAAAGCCGAGGGCGATGAGGCCGAGCTCCTGCGAGGAAAAGGCGCTGAGGTTTTTTAAAATGCTGTAACCGGAGGCGGCCACCATAATCGGCACGGCGAGGAAGAAGGAAAATTCGGTGGCAGTTTTACGGTCGAGCCCCCATACCATGCCGCCCATGATGGTGCTGCCGGAGCGGGAAGTGCCGGGAATCAGGGCTAAAATTTGAAATAGGCCCACGGCCAGCGCATCGCGCGGGCGCATATCGTCCACGCTGCGTACTTTCGGCGGTACGCGGCTTTGCCGTTTTTCAATCCACAAAATCAAAAAGCCGCCCACCACCAGCGCCGCAGCTACGCTCACGGGGTTGAACAGCACTTTTTCGATGAAGTCGTTGAGCAGTAGGCCGATGGCAGCGGCAGGGATGAAGGCGATGGCCAGGTTGAGTACGAAGCGGTTGGCAAGCCGGTCTTTGCCGATATGGGTGAGCACATGGGTGAAGCGGGTACTGTACTCATACACCACAGCAAGGATGGCGCCGAGCTGGATGGCGATGTGGAATACGGCGTGGCTTTCGGCATCGAAGCCGATGAGGCTGCCGGCTACAATCAGGTGGCCGGTGCTGGAAATGGGCAGAAATTCGGTGAGGCCTTCGATGATGCCGAGAATGAGGGCTTTGAAGGCGAGGAGCAGGCTCATTGGTTAAACTCTTAAGAACATGGGATGAATGCTTTTCAGGTAGCCTGTATTGGAGTACGGGCTACCTGAAAATCTTTGTGCCGCATTAGCGGTTGGCCTGGCCGGCGATGGCTGCACCGCGGCTGTGTACCAAGGTGTGCGGGGCGGGGGCAGGCATGTTGCGTTCGGCACGTACTTTTTCAATCAGCTCTTGCAACACAGCCATGTTTTGGGAGTTGGTCAGCTCGTATTTTCCGCCCACTACGATAACCGGGGTTTTGGTGATGTTGTAGGTGATGGTGTTTTGCTGCATGGTTTGGGCGGCGGCGGCGGCCTGCGTGCTGTTATAGGCGGCGAGCAGGCGGCTGCCGTATGGCTGCTGCTGAATCCAGGCTTTCAGGCCGGTTTCGTCGGTTACGGTGCCGTCCATCAGTGCTTTGAAAATGGCCTGGTTGGCCTGGCGGGATAGGCCGGTGGATTTCACGGCGGCGGCCAGGCGGGCGAGGGTTTGGTGGGCAGGCTGCCACACCACGTGCTCTTGGCGCAATACAGTGTCGGAGGCGAAGCGTTTGCTTTGCTGTTCGATAGTCGGCTCAAGGTGTTGGCAGTGGATGCAGAAATAGCCGAAGAATTCGGTTACTTCGATTTTGTCGGACTGCACGGGTTTGATCACATTGCTGCGTACGATGTAGTCGGTGCCTTCCACGGCTTTGGCTTGGGCGGCGGTAACGGTAAATATGGCGAGTGCAGAGAGAAGTAGGGCTTTCAGTTTCATTTTAATCCTTCGTTAATGTGGGGTTGATGAAGTGCTGATCAGTCGGCTTGGCGGGTGAGGGTGTCGATGCCGTTGCCGCGCAGTTTGTCGCTGAGGGCTTGGGCTTCGGCACGGCTGAGGCGGCCACTTTGGATACGGTAAACGGTTTGGCCGTCGCTGCGTTTGCTGCTGGCTACGCGGGCGTTTACGCCGAGCATGGCGAGTTTGGCACGCTGGGTATCGGCAGCTTGCGGGTTGTTGTAGGAACCCATCTGTACGATGTAGTGGCCGTTGCCGCTGTTGTGCGCTTCGGCTTCACGATGTTGGCGGCGGGCTTGCTCGCGGGCACGCTCCACATTGCCACTTTCCAAAATCTGTTCAGGAGTGGGTTTGGCTTCTGGCTCAGGCTTGCGCTGTGGATCGCGTGGTTTGGTTTGCACGGTTTTGTCTTCCTGTGCGGGCTTGTCTTCCGGGCGTTGTGCAGGGGTGCTGGCCTGCTGCGGCACGGAGGCAGCCACGGGTGGTTTGTCGGTGATGTCGCCAGGAGGCAGGGTATAGTGGCCGCTGTCGGAGCCGGCGGTGGTGTCGCTCGGGCGATGTTCTGGCTGGTGTTCTTGGCGCGGAGTGAGGATTTCGGGTTGGATTTCGGTTTTCGGCGCTTCAGGCTGTTTGATGCCGGAGGGCGTGTTGTTGAGGAAATATAAAACCACGCAAATGATGAGGGTGGCAAGCAGTAGGCCGAATATAAAGCCGGAAAGGCCTTTACCATGGGGTTTGGTTTGCATTGGGAAAATGGATTGCTAAAAAGGTGCCGCATTTTATCAAAACCGTTTGCTGCGGCGGAAGCTTTTTACATGTTCTTTCAGGTAGACGGGCGGTTTCAGATAGCCTGGGGGCACAGGGAAAGGCTACCTGAAAAACTGCTTCGTCTATGCAGTATCTTTGCGTTCCACGCCCACAGTAGCTAGGCCATAGCCGTAGCCATACTGCCGTTTATGCATCTCCCATTTACTTGTTCTAACCAAATTGCGCTGATGTTGCCTGCGGGTTTCGTCTATACTGCGCCCTGCATTATCAAAGCTGGTCTTGAATTCGAGCCTTGCTGCTTTCTCGGTGGCAAACTGTGTTTAACCTAACTGAGGGAACTTTGATGAATCTACATGAATATCAAGCAAAAGAGCTGCTTGCGGGCTATGGTTTGCCGGTTCAGGGCGGGATTTTGGCCGCCAACGGCGAAGAAGCTGCCGCCGCCTACGACAAATTGGGCGGCGCTGTGATTAAAGCCCAAGTGCACGCCGGCGGACGCGGCAAGGCAGGCGGCGTGAAAGTGGTGAAAAGCCGCGATGAGGCCAAACAGGTGGCCGAAAGCTTAATCGGCACCAATTTGATTACTTATCAAACCGATGCCAACGGCCAGCCGGTAAACAGCGTGTTGGTGTGTGAAGATATGTATCCGGTGCAAACCGAGCTCTATTTGGGCGCGGTGGTGGATCGTGCCGCCCGCCGCGTGGTGTTTATGGCTTCCACTGAAGGCGGTGTGGAAATTGAAAAAGTGGCCGAAGAAACCCCGGAAAAAATCTTCAAAACCGTGGTGGATCCGCTGGTGGGCCTGCAGCCCTGCCAGGCCCGCGAAGTGGCCTTCAAGCTGGGCTTGAAAGACAAACAAGTCGGCCAGTTTGTGAAGCTGATGACCGGCGCCTACCAAGCCTTCATCGAAAATGATTTCGCCCTGTTTGAAATCAACCCCTTGGCCGTGCGTGAAGACGGCAGCCTGGCCTGCGTGGACGGCAAAGTTGGCATCGACGGCAATGCTTTGTACCGCCTGCCGAAAATCGCTGAGCTGCGCGACAAATCGCAAGAAAACGAGCGCGAGCTGAAAGCCTCCGAATTTGATCTGAACTATGTGGCGCTGGAAGGCAATATCGGCTGTATGGTGAACGGTGCCGGCTTGGCGATGGCCACCATGGACATCATCAAGCTCAAAGGCGGCCAGCCGGCCAACTTCCTCGACGTGGGCGGCGGCGCCACCAAAGAACGCGTGGTGGAAGCCTTCAAGCTGATTTTGGAAGACAAATCCGTGAAAGGCGTGCTGATCAACATTTTCGGCGGTATCGTGCGCTGCGATATGATTGCCGAAGCCATTGTGGCCGCTGTGAAAGAAGTGAACGTAACCGTGCCCGTGGTGGTGCGCCTCGAAGGCAACAACGCTGAATTGGGCGCGAAGATTCTGAACGAATCCGGCCTGAAACTCACTTCCGCCGACGGCCTGAACGACGCCGCCGAGAAAATTGTTGCCGCCGTAAACGCCTAAGGAGAACAGAATGAGCGTATTGATTAATAAAGACACCAAAGTATTGGTACAGGGTTTTACCGGTAAGAACGGTACTTTCCACTCCGAACAAGCGATTGCCTACGGCACCAAAGTGGTGGGCGGTGTTACCCCCGGTAAAGGCGGCCAAACCCATCTGGGCCTACCCGTGTTCAACACCATGAACGAAGCCGTGCGCGAAACCGGCGCCGATGCCTCCGTGATTTATGTGCCCGCGCCCTTCGTGCTCGATTCCATCGTAGAAGCCGTGGATTCCGGCGTGAAACTGGTGGTGGTGATTACCGAAGGCGTGCCCACGCTGGACATGCTCAAAGCCAAACGTTATCTCGAAACCAACGGCAACGGCACCCGCCTGGTGGGCCCGAACTGCCCCGGCGTGATTACCCCCGGCGAATGCAAAATCGGCATCATGCCCGGCCACATCCACCGGCCCGGCAAAATCGGCATCATCTCCCGCTCCGGCACGCTCACTTATGAAGCTGTGGCGCAAACCACCAAGCTCGGCCTCGGCCAATCCACCTGCATCGGCATCGGCGGCGACCCGATTCCGGGCATGAACCAAATCGACGCGCTGAAACTGTTTGAAGCCGACCCGCAAACCGAAGCTATCATCCTGATTGGCGAAATCGGCGGCACGGCCGAAGAAGAAGCGGCCGAGTTCATTCAGTCGAACGTGTCCAAACCGGTGGTGGGCTACATTGCCGGCGTCACCGCGCCCAAAGGCAAACGCATGGGCCATGCCGGTGCCATCATTTCCGGCGGCAAAGGCACGGCGGAAGAGAAATTCCGCGCCTTCGAAAAAGCCGGCGTGGCCTACACCCGCAGCCCGGCCGAATTGGGCAGCACCATGCTGGAAGTGCTGAAAGCCAAAGGCTTGGCATAAACCGGTTTAGTAGCGTTAAGAGGCTACCTGAAAAGTTTCAGCTTAAAATAAAAGGCTGTTTTTTAGGTAGCCTTTTTATTTGCCGATAGGTATAGTTACGGATGTAGAGAATTATTGTATTGTTTACTTTTATCTTACTAGAAGCAACTTTCATTCTGGTTTAAATGATTTTCAGTTTTTCCTATTGTTGTAAAACAATATGGGCTGTATGAATCAGTCTATACTATTGATAATGCTTTATAGTTTATAAATTTTATTTTGGTTAAAAGTTTTAATAATACTTTATAATTTCTACCAGTTGGGACTCGTAATTACGTTTCATTTGAAGGAGTGGGAAATGTTGTTCGTTATCTTAGCAGTGTTTGTATTGATCTTGGTTTTTTTGGGTTATTTGTATAAGAAAACAGGAAAATTGGGGCAGACAGTGTTTATCGGCTTACTGCTCGGTTTGGGATTGGGCGCACTGCTGCAATCAGTGGCTACCCCGGATTTGATTACGTCAGCACTAGATTGGATTAATCTGGTGGGTGGCGGTTACGTGCGGTTGCTGCAAATGATTGTGATGCCTTTGGTTTTTGTGTCAATTTTGTCAGCGATTACGCGGCTGAATCAGGCCAGTTCTTTAGGTAAGATCAGCTTCAGTGTGCTTTCAGTGTTGCTGGTTACCACGGCGATCGCTGCCTTTATCGGTATCATGATGGTACAGGTGTTCGGCCTAACAGCGGAAGGCTTGATTGCTGGCGAGCGCGAAGTAGCAGCGCAGGCTAATGTAATAGGACGTGTGGATCAAGTGAGTAACTTGACTGTGCCGGCTATGCTGCTGTCATTTATTCCGAAAAATCCGTTTGCTGAACTCACCGGTGCGAATCCGACTTCCATCATCAGCACGGTGATCTTCTCGGCATTTTTGGGGGTGGCGACACTGAGTCTGCGTAAAGAAGATCAGGAGTTGGGTGAGCGTATCGCGCAGGGGGTAGACACTTTGAATAAATTGGTGAGCCGTTTGGTGCATTTTGTTATCCGCTTAACACCCTACGGTGTGTTTGCGCTGATGATTAAGGTAGCCGCCACTTCAAAATGGACAGATATTTTGAATTTGGGTAGTTTTATAGTGGCATCTTATTTAGCAATGCTTCTGATGTTTATTGTGCATAGTACTTTATTGGCTTTCTCAGGTATCAATCCGGTAGGGTACTTTAAGAAAGTTATGTCAACTTTAGTTTTTGCTTTTACCTCACGTTCTAGTGCAGCCTCTATTCCATTGAACATCGAAACGCAAACTGACAAGCTGGGCAATAACTCCGCCATAGCCAATTTCTCAGCCACTTTCGGCGCTACCATCGGTCAAAACGGCTGTGCAGGCATTTATCCGGCCATGTTGGCAGTAATGATTGCCCCCACTGTGGGAGTAGATCCCTTCAATGTTAGTTATATTGCTACTTTAGTATTCGTGGTGACAATGTCCTCGTTCGGTATCGCAGGTGTGGGTGGTGGGGCAACCTTTGCCGCTATCGTAGTACTTTCCACTCTCAATCTACCGCTGGAGTTGGTTGGATTGTTGATTTCCATTGAACCACTCATCGATATGGGTCGTACTGCACTTAACGTAAATGGCTCAATGGTAGCTGGTACGTTGAGTAATAGATGGCTAAAGCTGAAAGAATAGGTCACAGCTAATAAATAAAAACCACATCAGAATTAGGTGTGGTTTTTATTATTTGCGGCGTTGGGCGCTTGTAGTGGGTAAAATTATAGCAGATCAAGTTAGAAATAGGATGCCAAAGCACCATAAAAATAATCAAAATCAGGAAATAATTTTGTGTAAATATTTTTTAAACATCTCCAGGTTTTCTTAATAGGATTCAGTTCGGGAGAATATAAGGAGTCAAAGGCAAGACAACATTCCTCTTTTTCAAAATGTTTTCCGTAAAACCGTCATAATGGTAGAAACGGGCATTATCTATTATCAATACCGATTTGACTATCTGAGAGGGGAGCAGACATTCTTCAAACTACTTATCAAACTAATGTACCAACCATTGTATCTCCATAAACTATATATAAAATAAGACTTTTGCTGAGGGGTCTGGCAACAATTGAAACTCGCCTGTATTTTTTACCGCTGAGAGCCCTATCTGGCAAGCTGCTCTTTACAAGCTTCTACCAAAGGTAGTCGATACCCGTTTTATTAATGTATATGGGTTTGCAGTTCAGTAATGCTACCGGTTCGTCGAGGTATTTTGCGCCTTTAGATAGTCTCGTTCTTTGTGGGAGCTTGTCTTTGTTTGTGCGTGATGTTGGAAGATTTCAAAGTATAGTGAACAGACTTGGTACTGCAATCGAATTATTTTGTTATTTCAGATAGGTAGATATCTGGATTTTGTTCGATATATTCTTTAAGTTCTTCGCGATTGATTTCACATTCGAGTCTGGGGTTCGGGGTAATACTCAACTTTTCTGTTTCCAGTTGGCGTTTGCACCAACTGAATAATGCTGAATGGAATACGCCGTAAGCTTGGATACTTGGCTGATGTCTTTGTATTGCCCCAGTATGCCAATGCTTTTTATCTGATTTCAATTGAGTGTATCATGGACTGAGGTTGGGTAATGTATGTCCAGATTTTAACTTGATTCACTATATTTAGTTTGTAAAAACTTGGTTTCTTGGGAGAACTTCATTTTTTTTGCTCGCTAAAGGGTATAAAGGAAAGGTGGCTGCGGTTACAGGTTTTTTGCACGGACTTCTCTCACTTCACGTGGTTTTTTGGAAGGTTCGAAATTTGTGGCTGCGCCAGTAGAGGTAGCGCACTCCTACGCATTTTTAGTAAATGTTCTGTTTTGGAGTTTGTAGGTGGTTATAGGCTACCTGGGGTGTAGAAACCAACAGTGTCGTTTACACTTTCGGCTTCTGCTTGAAGAGCAAACTTAGCGGTTGTTCGAGATGAGATTATTAAGAAAGAAATATTGATGGATTCGAGAAATTCTCTCTGGTTTTGATAATGTATAGATAGATTCTTCAAAACCATTTCAACAGAAATAAAAGTTGCCAGTAACGAAAAAAGTGTAAATAACGCAGTAATTCCCTACAGATAAGGCTATCTGAAATTGCCGGCCATAATTTTTTGGGTAAACCACTTGCCAGAATGGCTGTATTGCCTGCCTACTGGCCACGCAGAAACAGGGCGTCGAGGTCGGCGAGAGTGAGTTTTACCCAGGTGGGGCGGCCGTGGTTGCATTGGTTGCTGCGGGGGGTGTTTTCTATATCGCGCAGTAGGGCGTTCATTTCGGGCAGGGTGAGGCGGCGGCCGGCGCGCACGGAGCCGTGGCAGGCCATGGTGCTGAGGATGCGGTTTTCGCGCTCTTCCACAGTGCGGATGCTGCCGGTGTGGGCGGCTTCTTGCAGCATGCTGCGGGCAAGCTCTGGAATATCGGCTTTGCTCAGCATTTGCGGCACGGCGCGTACAGCGATGGTGTGGCTACCCACGGTGGAGCAGTCTAGGCCGTATTGGCGCAGCAAGTCGGCATGTTCGGCCAGAGCGGCTATTTCTTCGTGGCTAGCTTCGAAGCTCACGGGGATGAGCAGCTGCTGGCTGCGCAGGCTGCCGTGGTTTTGGCGCTGGGCTTTCATTTTTTCGTAGTTCACGCGCTCGGCGGCGGCGTGCATATCGATTAAGAGCAGGCTGTTTTCGGCTTGGGCGAGGATGTAAATGCCGAGCAGCTGGGCGATGGCGAAGCCGAGCGGGTGTTCTTCGGTATTGGTTTCAGGTAGCCGGGTGGCTTCTGAACTTGGGGTGAAGCGGCTTTGTTCGAGGGCGGCGAGCTCGGGGTCTTCGCTGCCGCTGTGTTTGTATAGTTCGGCATAGGTTTGCCAGGCGGCGCGGCTTTCTTGCAGGGTGAGACGTTGCTGCTGCGGAGCGCGGGCGGGGCTATAAGCAACGGGGGTGCAGGAGCTTGGGCTACCTGAAAATGGGTTTGGTGGGTTGCTTGGTAGAAACTCGCTATGCTCGTTTTCAGGTAGCCTTTGGCTGTGGATTTGTTGCAGCAGGCTGCCAGCGTTGCTCACGCTGTCAGTTTGGTCGGCGCGGGTGTCGGCGAGGGCTTTATTCAGGGTGTGGAACACGAGCTGGTGTACGGCCTGGCTGTCACGGAAGCGGATTTCGTTTTTGGTGGGGTGCACGTTTACGTCCACCATTTCGGGTGGCAGTTCGAGAAACAGCACGAAGGCGGGGGTGATTTGCTGGTGCAGCACGTCGCGGTAGGCCTGTTTGACAGCGTGCAACATCACTTTGTCTCGCACGAAACGGTTGTTTACAAAGCAGTATTGCTGGCTGCTGCGGCCTTGGGCGAAGGTGGGTTTAGTGATGAGGCCGTGCAAACGGATGCCGTTGCCGCTGTCGATGGGCAGAGAGGCTACCTGAAAATCCGAGCCCAGCACGGCGGCGATGCGCTCGTTTTGGCTTTGGGCGGGGTATTTGGCGGTGGTTTTGCCGTTGTGGACAAGCTCGAAGGCTATTTGCGGGTTGGCTAGGACGAGGCGGTCGAACACGGTGGCGCAGTGGGCGTATTCGGTGTTTTCGGATTTGAGGAATTTGCGCCGGGCGGGGGTGTTGAAGAAGAGGTCGGCCACTTCCACGCTGGTGCCAACGGGATGGGCGGCGGCGGCGGCGGGCTCGATTTGCCCGTCGCGGGCGAGCACTTGGCGGGCGGCGGGGCTGCCTTCCTGGCGGCTGGTGAGGGTGAGGCGTGACACGGAGGCGATGCTGGCCAGCCCTTCGCCGCGAAAACCCATACTGCGCACGTGTTCCAAATCTTGCAGCGAGGCGATTTTGCTGGTGGCGTGGCGGGAGAGGGCGAGCGGGAGGTCGTCGGCATGGATGCCGCTGCCGTTGTCGGCCACGCGGATAAGGCGGATGCCGCCGCCGGCAAGCTCGACTTGGATACGGGTGGCGCCGGCGTCAATGCTGTTTTCGATGATTTCTTTGAGCGCGGCGGCGGGGCGTTCCACCACTTCGCCGGCGGCGATTTGGTTTACGAGGTGGTCTGGCAGGGCATGGATACGGGGCATGATGGATCTCGAGGTTGGGCTACCTGAAAAGGCTGGGTTTATTTTTCAGGTAGCCTTCAACCGTTTTGCAGTTTGGCGATATCGGGTGTGATCACGCGCACGTCGGCGTTTTGCGCGCGGTGGCGCAGGGCGTGGTCGGCGAGCACGAGGGCGAGCATGGCTTCGGCAATGGGCGCGGCGCGCAGGCCGACGCAGGGGTCGTGGCGGCCATGGGTTTCGAGCATTACGGGTTGGCCGTGGATGTCGATGCTGTGGCGCGGCGTGGCGATGGAGCTGGTGGGCTTCACGGCGAAGTCGGCGCGGATGGTTTGGCCGGTGGAAATGCCGCCGAGGATGCCGCCGGCATGGTTGCTGGCAAAGCCTTGCGGCGTGAGCTCGTCGCCGTGTTGGCTGCCGCGTTGGCGCACCACGTCGAAGCCGTCGCCGATGGATACGGCTTTTACGGCGTTGATGCCCATCAGGGCGTGGGCGATGTCGGCGTCCAGCCGGTCAAACACGGGTTCGCCGAGGCCGACGGGGACGTGTCGCGCTTCGATGTGCAGCTTCGCGCCCACGGAATCGAGCGATTTGCGCACGGAGTCCATGTAGTTTTCCAAGTCGGCGATTTGGCTTTGGTTGGCGGCAAAGAAGGGGTTTTGACCGATAGATTCTTCGCCTTCAAATGCGATTTCGAGTTCGCCCACCTGGCTTACCCAGCAGACGATTTCGGTACCGAACTGCTTGCGCAGCCATTTTTTGGCTATAGCACCGGCAGCCACGCGGGCGGCGGTTTCGCGGGCAGAACTCCTGCCGCCGCCGCGATAGTCGCGGATGCCGTATTTGTGCCAATAGGTGTAATCGGCATGGCCGGGGCGGAATTGTTGGGCGATGTTGCCGTAATCGCGGCTGCGTTGGTCGGTGTTGCGGATGAAGAGGGCAATGGGTGTGCCGGTGGTGCGCCCTTCAAACACGCCAGAGAGGATTTCCACTTGGTCGGCTTCGCGCCGCTGGGTAACATGGCGGCTAGTACCGGGGCGGCGGCGGTCGAGGTCGGGCTGGATGTCGGCTTCGGTAAGCGGCAGGCCGGGCGGGCAGCCGTCGATGATGCAGCCGATGCCTGCGCCGTGGCTTTCGCCAAAGGTAGTAATGCGGAAGAGTTGTCCGAAGGAGTTGCCGGGCATGTATGGTGGAGATCAGAAGATTGGAAAGATGCGGGAGAGTTTAGCACAAAGGCTACCTGAAAATAATTTTTCAGGTAGCCTTTGGCTATTCGGCAGCCTAGGGTCTGTTGACAGCTACTGGTTTCCGCGCCTTTTTGCCCAAAAAACGGCAGATTCCAGGCGGAAACCGCAGCAAGGTTGGACACCTTGCGAGGATTTCCAACGCAGAAGATGTCGTTTTTTGGGCAAAAAGGCGCGGAAACCAGTAGCTGCCAATAGACCCTAAGCCTTTCTCACAAATTCGGCTTTGAGGTTGAGCGCGGTGCCGTTCACTTTGCAGGCGATGGCGTGGTCGCCTTCCTGCAGGCGGATGTTTTTCACTTTGGTACCTTGTTTGAGTACCAGCGAGCTGCCTTTCACTTTCAGGTCTTTGAGCAGTACTACGCTGTCGCCGTTGGCCAGCGGTGTGCCGTGGGCATCAACTGCGCTGAGGGAGTCGTCTGCCTCGGCAACATCGGCTTGGGCCGACCATTCGTGGGCGCATTCCGGACAAACGAGGTTGGCGCCGTCTTCATAGGTGTATTCGGATTGGCATTGCGGGCAGATAGGGAGGGGAATCATTCGTTTTCCTTGTGGTTTGAAATAGTTGTGAGGCTACCTGAAAGCCTGAAACTGTTTCCAGACAGTTTTGTAGAAGGTGTGGATTATATGGATAAAGCAATTATTTTTTCATACAAAGCGGTGAACCGAAGACAGTATACATGTATGGCAAGGTGAGCCAACGTGGTACTGGAGAAATAAGTGCTTTAGCTATGCTTGGTAAGCTGCCGTTGGTTTTCCAGCGTGGCGGCGTAGTGTTCGGCAATGGGGATAACGCGGCGGCTGGTTTGTTCAATATCTGCACCTTCTTCCGTCCACAGCGGCGGGAAGAAGTGGTAAACGCTGTCGCCGCCCAATGCGGTGACTTCTTCCTGCCAGCCTGCTCAGCGCACGTTTTCGTAGAACAGGGCCAAAATCGCCGCTAAATGCCCAGTTGAGGAAGTCGGTGTAGCCCAGTTCGCAGTCTTCCCATTCGAGGGTGTCGGGCGGGAGGTAGAACACATTGCCGGGCGTGCCGTCCAATCCACCGCCATTGAGGGCGAAGTAGCCGCCGGCGGTATCGTCTGCAATCAGATAATAGGGCGCGGGTGCGGCGAGTTCGGCTTGGGTGCGGCCAAGATTCCAACTGCCGAGGCCGCGCGGCAGGCAGGGGCTGCCCGAGCCTAGGATGCGCAGCCAGCCGTGGTTGATGAGGATGCCGCCGGTTTCATATACCACCGCGCCCATCACGGAACGGGTGGTTACTTGGGTTTTCACGAGTTCGGCTTCTGCGGCGGCCGGGTCGTGCGGCAGGATTTCCACCGGATTGGCGGCTTCGTCAAGCCACTCTTGAATCAGCGGCCAGGCGGGATCGGCGGTATTGATGAGGTCGGCTAATGTTTTCATGTGAGGCTACCTGAAAATGAGCGAAGCGAGTTTCTGCGAAGCTAAAATGAGCAAGAGCAGAGTTTTTGCGAAGCTAAAAATGGGTGGATTAAGCGTTAAGCAGCTGTTTGGATGACTATACCCTTGCCGCACAAGTTCTCCACGCATTTGGCAAGGTAATCATCATCGTGCTCGGGGTGAATCGGGCTGCCCACGGTTTTCGGCTAAGTTGGAATATGACGGGCGGGTGTTGCCGCGATAATTCTTGCTGTACCGCGCCAGGCCGGTGCGGTAACCGTGCCGCTGCATTTCGTCCTTGATGAGGATGTAATAGGCGTAGAACAGATAGGGGCTGTGAGCGAAGACGTAGTTCACTGGTATGCGGCCTGCCCCAGCCGCTGCCGCGCGGAGCGGCGCATTCGCAGTGTTGGCCGAGCAGCTGGGCGCGGGGGAATCGGGGGATAAGAGCTTGGTGCCACGGGTGCATGGATAAAGGCTACCTGAAAAAGGAAAGCGGATTTCAGGTAGCCTGCAAAGGTTTAGTCGATTGGGCGGGTTTCGCCGCTCACGGGGTCGTCAATTTGCATACGGCCGCTGGCTTTGTCTACTTCATAGCCGAACAGGCGTGGGGCGGAGTGTGGGTCTCCGCCGCAGCTGGCATCGTGTTTTTCGTGCACGTCTACGGTGTAGCTGTTGGCGGATTCAGTGGTGATGAACAGCAGACATTCCGGTTTCAGGCTGGTTAGCCGGTGGCGGGCAACGGAGGCAGACACGCGGGCTACGGCTTGGTCTTTGTTGCTGATGGGCTCGGCTTGGGCGCTTAGGATAAGGAGGGGCAACAGGGTGGTGAGAAGGAGTGTTGGTTTCATAACGTTCTCTATTTAGGTTGGGAAGGATGGAGGGCTACTTGAAAAAAGGTTTTAGGTTCGTAGAAGCTCGCATGGCTCGTTTCAGGTAGCCTTTGGTTTAGCCGTTAATCAGCCAGGGTTGGCTTTGGTGGCGCTGTGCTTCAAAGGTGCGGATTTGGTCGGCGTGTTGCAGGGTGAGCTTGATTTCGTCGAGGCTGTTGAGCAGGTAGTGTTTGCGGTTGTTGTTTATGCTGAGCTTGCCATAGTTTAAATAATGCCATTCATCAAAACAGTTTAGCTGAAGCTGCTGTGTTTGATGGATTTGAGAATTGTTTGGGGATGATGGCATCGGCGTCCACATTATTGCGGTCGAGCGGGACAACGAGGCCGGTGAGCTGGGTGAAGGCTTTCATGGCGGTATTTTCAGTGGTTTGTTTGGAGGGTATCTGAGAATTTAGTCTTCTGTTTGTATTGTTTATTTCTAAATGCCGGCAGGCGCTTGGATCTGCCGGGTGGCGGGCTTATTCGGTAGCGTTTTCGATTTTCTCACCCACGTGGGAAATGCCGCGGCCAACAGCGTTACTGCCTTTGCGCACGGCTTCGCGAGTGTGGTCGATGTTATTGGCGGTGTCTTCTTTTATGCCGTGCCAAGTGCTGGAACAGGCGGAAAGGCCGATAGCGGTGATGGCGACTATGAGAAAGTGTTTCATGTTTTCAGCTCCTTATGTGAAGAATTGAAAGATGCACGATTGGTTTGTACAGTTTCATTATCGGCTAAAATGGCGGGTATGACGGCTGATTTAGCCGGAATTTATAGGATTTTACTTTATGCTTCGTTAAAACCGGCTTTTTAGTTTTGCAGGCCCGGCTTTGGTTCCGCAAAGATGGCGTTTTCAGGTAGTCTTTGTAGATCTGGAGCCGACTTAACGGTTGTGGCCGGGGTTGTATTTGAGCACGATGCGGGTGAGATCGGAACGGTGGCGGCGGCAGAAGGCGTCTGTTTCGGCTCTGCTGGGACGGCGTTTTCCGTCTTGGCCGAGCAGGCGGATGGCTGGATGTTCACTCAGCATGGAGGCGATGGGTTCGCTTTCAATCTGTTTGCCGCATTCGCCGTAGCGGGCAAAGCCTTCGTAAACGTTGTTTAGGCGAGTGCGCGTGTCGATTTCGGCGCGGGCAATGCGCGGGCAGGCGGCGATGAAGGCTTCAAACATGGCAAATTCGCTCAGCACGGTGCGGCACTGCTCTGGTGTGGGCGAGGCGATAGGCTCGGCGGTGGCTAGGGTAGGGCAAAGGGTGGCAAGGAGGAGAGTGGTTTTGAAGAGAGGTTTCATGGGTTTCCAATCAATTATTTGGTGTGGCTGGGAGCGGGATATTTTAACTTCGTTTTAGCTTTGCAGAAACTCAGCCTTGGCTCTGCCAAGACATCGTTTTCAGGTAGCTTTTTAACGAGGCCGGAGGCTACCTGAAAATGCAGTTTCAATTAGGAGTTTAAAATCATCAAGCCAGTTGGCGTACATCCACAAAATGCCCGGCCGCCGCCATTGCTGGGCTGACAAGGTGCGTTCTGCCGCTGTTGCCCTGCCGTCCTTCAAAATTGCGGTTGGAGGTGGGGGGGTGCAGCGTTCTTGCGGTGCCAGGCGGTCAGCATTCATGACAAGGCACATCGAGCAGCCTGGTTCGCGCCATTCGAAGCCCGTGTCGGGGAGGATTTTGTCCAAGCCTTCGACTTCGGCCTGCTCTTTCACCAAGCCGTAGCCGGGCATGACCAGTACGCGGTTCACGTTATCTGCCTTTTTGCGGCCTTTGGCCACGGTGGCGGCTTCGCGCAAATCTTCGGTGCGGCTGTTGGTGCACGAGCCGATAAACACCACATCCACGGGGATTTCGTTCAGTGGCGTGCCGGCGGTCAAGCCCATGTATTCTAAGGCGTGCTCCATGCCTGCGCGTTTCACCGCGTCGGCTTTGTTGGCAGGATTCGGCACTTTGCCATCCACGCCCAGTGTCATTTCGGGCGATGTGCCCCCCCCCACGCTACCTGCGGCTTGCGCCAGTAGGCAACAGCTTTGTCCTAATCCGCGCCTTTGGGGGAGAATTTTCGGCCTTGCAAATAATCGATTGTGGTTTGGCCCACGGCCACCAAGCCTTCTTTGATGTTTTTGTCCAAAGTGTTCACTTGCAGTTTGGGAATTGGGTCTTTAATGCCTTCGTCCCAATAGTCGGTGGGCGTGTTGTGGTTGGCGGTGGAGACCACACTGTCGATGCGCCACAGCTTGCGTCCGGCTATTTTCAGGCCTTTAAAAGCCTGCGGGCTGGTTGCTTCGTGAACGAGGTGGCTGTCGACAAGAGGAGGACGGTACAGGCTTCCGATTTGTGGACAATATGGCTGTTCCAAAGTTTGTCGTAGAGGGGTTGTGCGTTAATTGGTCAATTCCTTGGTGTGATTTTAAGATGATAATGCACAGAATGTCTAAGAATTGCAAGAAAATTAAAGATAAAGATTACCTTAAGAATGCGACAGTTTTAATTTTGTGTACATTTTGTCTGATAAGTGGATGGGAGGTTACCTGAAACGTGTCTTTAGCCAAATTATCTTGAATGAGAATAGCAAGCTAATGGGGCGTGGGTGTACCAGTCCGTATTCCTGCAGGGCAAAATGATTTTCAGGTAGTCTGAAGTGTAGTATCTGTTCTTTGGTGCATGGGGACATCCGTACCCTGATACAAGCAATTTCAAGGTTGGAACGCATGTGTTCAACGCCTATAATTCATGCTTGGTTTTACCACCTATTTGCCGCCTGTGCCACCTGTAGGCTACCTGAAAGAATCCGCTATGATCGAATACCGTTACCCCGCCGCCCAAGCTGCTGCCGAAGTGTTGCAGCGTTTGGCACCGCAGGCCGCCGAGCCAGTGTTGCCGCTGTTGGACGAACTGATTGCCGCGCAAGAGGGCGGCCACTGCTACATCACGCTTACGCCGCAAGAGGCGGATGCGTTGCGGCAGGCCGCGCCGGTGGTGGGCGATGGCGGCACGTTCACGCCTTTGGTGTTGCGCGGGCGGCGGATGTTTAGTGGCAGGCTGTTTGCACTAGAGCGCAGCGTGGCCGCCGAATTGCAGCGGATTGCCCACAATCGGGTGAGGCTACCTGAAAACGCCGGGCTGCGGCAGCGTTTGCGCGATTGGTTTCCCGATGCCGGGCATAACGAGCAGCGGCTGGCTGCCGCGCTGGCGGTGTTGCAGCCGCTGATGCTGGTAACCGGCGGGCCGGGTACGGGCAAAACCACCACTGTGGCCAAGCTGTTGGCGCTGCTATGTGTCGATGCGGCCGAGATGCCGCGCATTGCGCTCACCGCTCCCACTGGCAAGGCCGCCGCCCACATGACCCGTTCGCTGCACCGCGCGTTGAGTAGCTTTAAGGTGGGTAGCGAACAGGTGTTGCAGCATTTAACAGCATTGGAAGGACAAACTGTCCACCGTTTGCTGAAGCTGAACCCTGTTGTCGGCCGTTCGAAATTTAATCGCGAACAGCCGTTGCCCTTCGATATTGTGGTGGCCGATGAGGCTTCCATGCTGGATCTGCCGCTGCTGCACCAATTATTGTGCGCCATTCCCGAGCATAGCCGCCTGATTTTGCTGGGTGATGAAAACCAGCTGCCGCCGGTGGGCATTGGCGCTGTGCTGCCCGTGCTGGCGCAGCCCACCGTGCTCACTGCTGAAAAAGCTGCCCAGTTGGCTGAGTGGCTGCCCGAAGGCGTACCGTTTGAAGTGCGGGATAACCCGCCGCCCTTGGCCGGCAACGTGGCGCGGCTGGAATACAGCCACCGCTTCGATCCGCAGCGTGGTGTGGGCGCATTGGCACAGGCCGTGGTGAGCGGAGAGGCTGCCGCCGCCGAAGCTGCGTTTGCCCGCTTCACCGACGACTTATTCAGGCTACCTGAAACGCCTGCCGCCTTGGCGCGGCATTTTGCCAAACAGCACGCAGCCTATTGGCAGGCGGTAAGCAGTGGCGACCTGGCGGCCTGCTTCGCCGCCCAGCAGCAGCTGGTGGTGCTGGCCGCACGGCGCAGCCAGGCGGCGGAGTTCAACCGCGAATATCGCAAGCTTCTGGCTGCGCAGGGTAGGGCGGCGGAGCAGGGCTGGTTTGCCGGGCAGGTGCTGATGGTGGCGGAAAACGATTATGCCGTGAACGTGTTTAACGGCGACATCGGCATCGTGCTGCCGCATGGCGACGGGCTGACTGCGTTTTTCCCCGATGCCGGCGGCTTCTGCACCGTATCGCTCAGCCGACTGCCCGCGCACGATACCGCCTTCGCCATGACCGTGCACAAAAGCCAAGGCTCGGAATACCAGGAAGTGTGGCTCTTGGGCGACGAGGCCGACTCCGCCCTGTTCGACCGCACCCTGCTTTACACCGCCATCACCCGCGCCCGCCGCCGCTTCGGCTACGCCGGCCAGATGAGCGCCCTCACCGCCGCCGTGCAACGCAAAAACCACCGCCGCACCGGTTTGGGCGAGGCGTTGCGTTTGGCAGCTTAACGATGCGTGTTGGGAGGGGAAAGGCTACCTGAAATTTTCAGGTAGCCTTATATTTATAGCCAGCTATATGTATGAAGTGGGGTATTTTAGCTATATGCGGGGGTGTGGCGGAGAAGTTGGATGATAGGGCATGATTAAAGGCTACCTGAAAATGGATTGAAGCTTTCAGGTAGCCTTTCGCAACGGATGGGATCAGGCAGCTTTGCCTACTCTTCGCCCAATAATTGCTCGCGGGTGAGCAGGAAAACGCTGCTGCCGCCGTCGCTTTGTTCGGGCCAGAAGAAGGGGAGCTGGGGGAAGGCGGCTTCGAGGGCTTCGCGGTTGTGGCCGATTTCCACCAGCAATACGCCGCGCGGATTGAGGAAGCGGGGGGCGTGTTGGAGGATTTGGCGGGTGGCGTCGAGGCCGTCTTCGCCGCTGCCGAGTGCCATTTCCGGCTCGTGCAGGTATTCGGCGGGCAGGGCGGCGACGCTTTCGGCGTTTACATAAGGGGGGTTGGAGATAATGAGGTCGTAAGTGCTGGAAAGGTTGGCGAAGAGGTCGCTTTGAATCAGGCGGACGCGATCTTCTAGGCCGTAGTTTGCCACGTTGATGGCGGCTACTGCGAGGGCTTCGGGGCTGAGGTCGGCGGCGTCGACTTGGGCTTCGGGGTAGTGGCAGGCGGCCTGGATGGCGAGGCAGCCGCTGCCAGTGCAGAGGTCGAGCACGCGGTGGATATGGTTGCTGTCGCCTATCCATGGGGCGATGGGCTCGCCGAGTTGTTCGTAGATGAAGGAGCGGGGGATGAGCACGCGCTCGTCCACATAAAATTCGAAGTTGCCCTGCCAGGCTTGGCGGGTGAGATAGGCCATGGGGAGGCGTTCGTTGACGCGGCGTTCGGCTAGGTTGAGCACGGCATCGATTTCTTGGGGCAGGAGGACGGCATCAAGATATGGCTCGAGGGTGTCGAGCGGGAGGTGCAGGGTGTGGAGGATGAGGTAGGCGGCTTCGTCGTGGGCGTTGTCGCTGCCGTGGCCGAAGCTGAGGTGGGCTTGGTTGAAGCGGCTGGTGCAAAAGCGCAGGAGGTCGCGCGGGGTGCGTAGGTGTTGGCGGGCTTGGGCAAACATGGTGTTTGAGTGTTTGTGAAATGGTGAGGGGTGGGATTATAACGGATTGGCAGGGAAGGCTACCTGAAAATTTGGCGGGGCGGTTTGTGGCCGGTATGGAATAGTGTATGATTAATTTATTGTTTAAACATTGGTTTAAGGAGGATGTAATGTTGGCTAAACTTTTTCAGGTAGTCGTTGCTGGCCTGCTGCTGGCGGGTTGTGCGATGACGCCGCAGCAGCGTGCGGCCTATGAGGCGGCAAGGGAGCGGGAGATGAGGCAGACGGTGGTGGCGCTGGCGGCTCAGTGCGACCGGCGCACGGCTGAGCTGTTGGCTTTGCAGCAGGAGGATTACTTGGGGGTGGAGGATGCCGAGAAGCCCAAGTTGCAGCGTGAATATCGGCGTCGGGTTGCGGAGCCGTCTTTTCAGGCTTGTTATCGGATGGCTTGGGAAAATTTGGTGTATCGGCAGCAGCTGGAAATGTTGGAACGGCGCGAGCGGCGGCGTGAGTTGGAGTGGATGATGTATCGGCCGTATTATCCGTATTGGTGGTAGGGCAGTTTTTATCAGTTTGGTTATATTCGGTTTCCAATAGATTTTTGGAAGCCGAATTTTCATTGGTAATCATATGATTTATAACTAAATATTCATTTAATCTAATTAGAAATTGTTTGCATTTTGCTTTGCTGCAAGGATATAATCAACCGGATATGAATTTTGTAAGGAGCGGCCGGCGATGCTGATTGCTTTTTTGATTATGCTGCGCGAAGGCATCGAGGCAGCTTTGATTGTGGGCATTGTGGCCGGCTTTTTAAAGCAGGGCGGCTATCGGCATATGATGCCGAAAGTGTGGCTCGGCGTGGTGCTGGCAGCAGCGATGTGCCTGTCTGCCGGTTGGTTTATTTATAAGAAAACCGGCGAGATTCCGCAGAAGCAGCAAGAATTTGTGGTGGGCGTGATCGGCTTGGTGGCCGTGGCAATGCTCACTTATATGGTGCTGTGGATGCAGAAGGCGGCCAAGTCGATAAAGCAGCATTTGCAGCAGTCGGTGAGCGATGCGCTCAACCGCGGCAACGGGCATGGCTGGGCGCTGGTGGGTATGGCTTTTTTGGCGGTGGCGCGCGAAGGCATGGAGAGCGTGTTTTTCCTGCTGGCGGTGTTCAACCAAAGCCCCACCGCGGCCATGCCGCTGGGCGCAGTCTTGGGGCTGGCCGCTTCGGCCGTGGTGGGTTGGCTGATTTATCAGGGCGGGGTGCGCATCAACCTGGCGCGTTTTTTTCGATGGACGGGCGTTTTCCTGATTTTTGTGGCCGCCGGCCTTACTTCTGGCGCGTTCCGCGCGCTGCATGAGGCGGGCGTGTGGAATGTGTGGCAGGTGAATCTGTTTGATTGGTCTTCGCACACTCCGCTGGATTGGTCGCACGTTTTGCATGAAGACAGCCCGCTGGGCGTTCTGCTTGGTGGTTTCTTCGGCTATACCGACCATCCGGTGCTGTCTGATTTTATTCTCTATTTCGCTTATCTGATTCCCGTGTTGTTTTTGTTTTTGCGCGGCAGCAAGCCGGCTGCCGTATCTTCCCAAACTAGCTAGTTTTTGTATTTGAAAGGTTAAATTATGAAGCAACTGAATCTTACCGCCTTGGCCGTGTTGGCCGCCATCGGCTTGGCTGCCTGTCAGCCGCCCGCCGCCGAACAGCCTGCTGCGCCCGCTTCCGGCGCCTCTGCTGCTTCCGGCGCAGCCGCCACTGCCAATGCCGACGGCAGCTTCAACATTGCGGTAAACGACCACGCCTGCGACCCGATGGAGCTCACCGTGCCAAGCGGCCAGGTGGTGTTCAACATCAAAAACAACAGCGCCCGCAAGCTGGAGTGGGAAATTCTCAAGGGCGTGATGGTGGTGGATGAGCGCGAAAACATCGCACCCAGCCTGAGCGACAAAATGACCGTTACCCTGCTGCCAGGCGAATACGAAATGACCTGTGGCCTTTTGAACAACCCGCGCGGCAAGCTGGTGGTAACCGATAGCGGCTTCAAAGAGGCGGCCGGTGAAGCCAACATGGAAAAACTCGCTCAGCCTTTGGCCGACTATAAAGTTTACGTGCAAAACGAAGCCGCCCAGTTGGTTACCAAAACCACTGCTTTCGTAGAAGCCGTGAAAGCCGGCCGCACCGAAGATGCCAAAGCCATGTTTGCCGACGTACGCACCCACTACGAGCGCATCGAGCCGATTGCCGAATTGTTTAACGAGCTCGACCCCGCCATCGACGCACGCGCCGACGACTTCAAAGACAAAGAACAAGACCCGGGCTTCGGCGGCTTCCACCGCATCGAACACGCCCTGTGGACGCTGAACACCACCAAAGGCATGGAGCCCGTGGCCGACAAACTCCTGACCGACGTGCAGAAACTGAAACAGGAAATCGACATCCTCACCTTCCCGCCGAGCAAAGTGGTGGGCGGTGCCGCCGTGTTGATTGAAGAAGTGGCCAACAGCAAAATCAGCGGTGAGGAAGACCGCTACAGCCGCACCGACCTGAGCGATTTCCAAGCCAACATAGAGGGCGCACAGAAAATCATCGAGCTGTTCCGCCCGATGATTGCCGAGAAAGACCAAGCCCTGTTGGATAAAACCGATGCCAACTTCAAACAGGTAACCGACATCCTCGCCAAATACCGCACCGAAAAAGGCTTCCAGCCCTACGACAAACTCGGCGAAACCGACCGTAAAAACCTGCAGGCACCGATTAACGCCTTGGCCGAAGATTTGGCCAAATTGCGCGGTATTCTCGGTTTGAACTAAATGCGGGCCATCGTGTTTGATTTAGTTGGATGAAAGATTTCAGGTAGGCCTGTATTCAGCATAGAGGCTACCTGAAAATTTAATCACTCCTGGAAACAGCACATACCGCCAAGCAACCCATTCCCAATCCCGGTAGGAGAAAAACATGAGCCACAACGAACACCCCCAATCCCCGTCCAAACGCAATCTCTTCAAAGGATTCGCCGTTGGCGCCGCTGCCGCCGGGCTAGCCGCTTGCGGCCTGAATAGCAATGGTCAAAGTACCGAAGGCGGCGCGGCGCAAAACAGTGGTGGTAGCGCCGAGCACCATTCCGACCAAAGCTTCCCCTTCTACGGCACACACCAAGCCGGCATCACCACGCCCCACCAACAATTCGCCATCATGGCCGCCTTCGACGTACTGGCCAAAACCCCCAAAGAGCTCGAACACCTCTTCCGCGCCATTACCGCCCGCGCCGATTTCCTCACTAAAGGCGGCGAATTGCAAGATGGCGATCCCAAACTTCCCCCGCAAGGCAGCGGTATTCTCGGCAAAGTTATCAAACCCGACGGCCTCACCATCACGCTCAGCGTGGGCAACAGCCTGTTTGACGAACGTTTCGGCCTTGCCCCGCACAAGCCAAAACACCTGCAGGAAATGAAAGATTTCCCCAACGACAAACTGCAGCGCGAATGGTGCGACGGCGACATCAGCATCCAAATCTGCGCCTTCAGCCCCGAAACCTGCCAAAATGCCTTGCGCGACCTCATCAAAAACACTGCCCAATTTGCCGTTATCCGCTGGAGCATCGACGGCTTCCTGCCCAAAGCTGAGCCAGGCGCGCTGGCTGCTCGCAACCTGTTAGGTTTCCGCGACGGCTCCGGCAATCCCGATGTGTCCAAGCCAGAAACCGCCGATGCCGTATTGTGGAGCGGCGTGGCCGAAAACAGCCACGACGAGCCGGCTTGGGCCAAAAACGGCAGCTACCAAGCCGTGCGCCTCATCCGCCATTTCGTAGAATTTTGGGATAGAACCCCGTTGCAAGAGCAGCAAACCATTTTCGGCCGCGAAAAATACAGCGGCGCCCCGCTGGGTATGAAAAACGAAAGCGATATTCCCAACTATGCCTCCGACCCCGAAGGCAAAACCCTCCCCACCGACAGCCATATGCGGCTTGCCAATACCCGCGATCCCGAATTCATGAAACGCCATCTGCTCTACCGCCGCCCCTTCGACTATTCGCGCGGCCTAGCCAAATCCGGTCAGCTCGATGTCGGCCTCATCTTCATCTGCTACCAGGCCAACCTCGATGATGGCTTCATCTTTGTGCAGAAACTGCTCGACTTCGAGCCTTTGGAGGAATACATCAGCCCCTTTGGCGGCGGCTACTTCTTTACCCTGCCCGGCGCGGAGCAGGGCAGCTACCTCGGGCAGAGCTTGCTGGCCAATGTGCTGGTGTGATTGAAGGTATGGATAGCTTGTCCGCAAAACGATGTTGGCTTGAGCCTGGCTTGCAGCGATACAAGAAAGCGGATGAGCCATCCATACTTTGATATGGCCACTAATATTTGAGGCTACCTGAAAAATGAAACCCGTTTGCACAAGCAGACGGGTTTCATTTTTCAGGTAGCCTCAGCTGCGCTGAAGTAATGTTTCATCTAGAGCAAACCAACTTAACTTTCGCTATAGCGTTGGTTCTCCTTGCTATACTTCTGTACTATCTACGGCTCACTGTTTGTATTATAAGGTTAATTTGGCTTGCTATATCAGGCCGAAAAGGCTACCTGAAAGTGGAAATACATTTTCAGGTAGCCTCTTTACAAAGCTCAGCCGCTTTTTTTGCGAGTGCGGGGCTTGCGTTTGGCTTTGGGCTGGGCGGCCTGAGCTGGCTGGCTGTTTTTGCGGCTGTGGGCTTTCTTAGCCGGAGCAGCGGGGGCTTTGGCCTTGTTTTTGGTGGCAGGTTTGCCGGCTGAGGCTGGGCGGCGGGCTCTTCCTTTTGCTGTGGCGGTTTTCCCTTTGGCGGCGGGTTTTTTGCCTTTGCCGGGCAGGCTGCCGCCGCTGATGAGCATAAGGTCGATTTTGCGGGTATCCAAGTCGGCACGGGCTACCTGAACCACGACTTTGTCGCCCATGCTGAACCGCAGGCCGCTGCGTTCGCCTTCGATGCTCATGGTTTCGGCGCGGTAGTTGAAGTAGTCTTCGCCCAATTCGCTGATGTGGACGAGGCCTTCAATGTGGATGTCGTCGAGGGTGACGAACAGGCCGAAGCCGGCCATGCCGCTGACTGTGCCGCTGAATACTTCGCCCACTTTGTCTTGCATGTGGTAGGTTTTGAGCCAGTTTTCCACGTCGCGGCTGGCTTCGTCGGCACGACGTTCGTATTGGGAGCTGTGGATGCCCAGCGTGCTCCAGTTTTCGGCGGGGTTGTAGCGGCTACCTGAAAGCACGGCTTTGATGGCGCGGTGCACGAGGAGGTCGGGGTAGCGGCGGATGGGGGAGGTGAAGTGAGTATAGGCGGGGTAGGCAAGGCCGAAGTGGCCGCTGTTGTCGGGCTCGTACACGGCCTGCTGCATGGAGCGCAGGAGCATCACTTGAATCAGCTCGCGGTCGGGGCGCTCGGCGGTTTGGGCGAAGAGCGCGGCGTAATCCAGCGGGGTGGGCTGTTCGCCGCCGCCGAGGCTGAGGCCGAGCAGGCCGAGCTGCTCGCGCAGGGTGGCGAGTTTTTCCGGAGTGGGGCCGGCGTGGTTGCGGAATAGGGCGGGATGCTGGTGTTTCAGCAGAAATTCGGCAGCGCACACGTTGGCGGCGAGCATACATTCTTCAATCAGTCGATGTGCTTCGTTGCGCACCACGGGCACGATGCGTTTGATTTTGCCCTGTTTGTCGAAAATCATCTCGGTTTCGGTGGTTTCAAACTCCATTGCACCGCGCTGGTGGCGTTTTTTGAGCAGGATTTGATAGAGCTTGTAGAGGGTATCGATGTGCGGTTTGAGTGGGTTGTCGCTGCCGTTTTGAATCCAGTCCCACACTTGGGTGTAGGTGAGGCGGGCATGGGAGCGCATTACGGCGGGGTAGAAGCGGTAGGATTTAAGATTGCCGGCGTAGGTGAACACCATGTCGCACACCATGCACAACCGATCCACATCGGGATTGAGCGAACAGATGCCGTTGGAGAGGCTTTCGGGCAGCATGGGAATCACGCGGCGCGGGAAATACACGCTGGTGGCGCGATCCAGCGCGTCGGCATCAATTGCGTCTTTGGGCTTTACATAGTGGCTCACGTCGGCAATGGCCACCACCAGGCGGAAATTGCGGCCTTGTTTTTCGGCATATACGGCATCGTCGAAATCGCGCGAGCTTTCGCCGTCTATCGTTACCAGTGGTAGGTCGCGCAGGTCTTCACGGCCTTTCAGGTCGGTTTTGCGCACGGCGGAAGGGATTTTCGCGGCGGCTTTTTCGCAGGCGGTGGAGAATTGGTGGGGCAGGTGGTGCTGGCGCACGGCAATTTCGATTTCCATGCCGCTGTCAGCATAGTTGCCCAAAACTTCCACCACGCTGGCCACGGCGGGGCGGTGCGCGTCGGGGTAGACATCGATTTGAGCCACCACCACTTGGCCGGGCTTAGCTTTTCCCACCGAATCGGGTTCGAGCAGGATGCTGTCGGGCAGGCGGCTGTCTTCGGGCGAGAGCATGGCGATGCCGCGCTCTATCATGAGCTGGCCAACTACGGTTTTCTGCGCGCGTTCAATCACATCGAGCACCTGACCTTCGCGCCGGCCGCGCCGGTCGGTGCCGGCTGGGCGCACGGTTACCGTGTCGCCGTGCATCAGGCCGCGCATCTGGCGGGCGGGCAGCACAAAGTCGCCTTGGCCATCGGGCGTGAGCGGCACGGCAAAGCCGAAGCCGTCTTTATGCGCTTCAACCCGGCATTTCACCAGCGCGAGTTTTTCGGCGGCACACACCATGCTACGCCGGTTGATGAGGATTTGCCCGTCGCGCGCCATCGCAGTCAGGCGGCGTTCGAAAAAGGGCATTTCGTGTTCGGCAATGTCGAGCAGGATAGCCAAAGATTCGGTTTTCAGCGGCACGCCCCTATCTTCCAGCATTTCAGTAATCCATTCACGGCTGGGTAGAGGGTGTTCGTAGCGTTGTGTCTCCCGTTGCAGATAAGGGTCTTGCAGGCGGAGCGAGGTTTTCTTCTTCATATATTATGTTGACAAGTGGGAAATTGGCGCTATAATGCGCTCTTCTTGCATAAAGAGCAATGCACTTTACCGCAAAGTTCGATTAAAGAGCCCAGGTGGCGGAATTGGTAGACGCGCCAGCTTCAGGTGCTGGTATCCTCACGGGTGTGGAAGTTCGAGTCTTCTTCTGGGCACCAAAGAATAACGAATAGTTGGTCCTGCATGGTATGAATGAGCCATGCGGGATTTTTATTGTTTGTTGAGTGAACTTTGTATTCAGAGGCTACCTGAAATATTTTTCGTTTTCAGGTAGCCTTTTATTTTGCAACCTGCGAGCGGCAATCAGAATTTCACACCCTTATGCAGAGCCACGATACCGGCGCTCATATTGTGGTAGTCCACGCTGTCGAAGCCGGCGTCGAGCATCATTTGTTTGAGGGTTTCCTGGTCGGGATGCATGCGGATGGATTCGGCCAGGTATTGATAGCTGTCGGCATCTTTGGCGATGAGTTTGCCTATGAGCGGCAAGAGCTTGAAGGAGTAGAGGCTGTAGGCCGGAGCGAGCATCTTGGCCACTTTGGAAAATTCCAGCACGAGCAGTGTACTGCCGGGTTTGAGCACGCGGTGCATTTCTTTGAGGGCGGCGTCTTTGTGCGTCATGTTGCGCAGGCCGAAGGATACGGAAACGAGGTTGAAATAGTTATCCGGGAAGGGCAGTTTTTCGGCATCACATACGGCCACGGGCAGGAGCAGGCCTTCGTTGAGCAGGCGGTCGCGGCCCACGCCAAGCATGGAAGAGTTGATGTCGGTGAGCCAGACTTCGCCGTCTTTGCCCACGCGTTTGGCCCAGCCGCGCGAGAGGTCGCCCGTGCCGCCGGCGATGTCGAGCACTTTGCCGCCTTTGGGCACGCGGGCGGTGGTGATGGTGAAGTGTTTCCACACGCGGTGCAGGCCGCCGGACATCACGTCGTTCATGATGTCGTATTTTTTGGCGACGGAGTGGAATACTTCGGCCACTTTGGCGGCTTTTTCGCTTTCGTTTACGGTACGGTAGCCGAAATGGGTTTGTTTGTCGGTCATTGTGGTGCTTTCAGATAGCCTTTGGGCGGGTTACATCAGGTTTTGGTTGGCGGCGCAGCTTTGCAGGCCGACAACCAGTTTTTGGAAGATTTCTTGGTTTTGGTCGTTGGGAGACAGGCCGGCGCGAATCAGGTCGCGTTTCCATTTTTCGCGGTCGGTGTATTGGGCGGAAGCGGTGTCGTAGGCGCAATGGCAGAGCTTGGAAGCTTCTGCTTGGCTCAATTGGCGTTTGAAGGCTTGCGGATCGAGCGCGCCTTTGACACAACCTTCGATAAAGCCGTCTTTGGCTTCTTGCTCGGTTACGTTGCTGGCGGCTTTATTGGCAATAAAGTCGCAGCCGGCCAGGAGCAAGAAGCTGAGGACGAACAGGGCGGGTTTGGTGGACATAAAGTGCTTTCAGGTAGCCTGCAGAAGGGTTACAGCTGGCCTTTGGAGAAGCGGTCGATACAGGTGGTCATGGCGGCTTGGATTTTGGCTTCCAGCTCTTTATTGTTTTGGTTCAGGCCGTAGCGGATGAGGTCTTTCTTCCACTCTTCGGAGTTGCTGTAGGTGGAGGCGGCTTGGTCGTAGGTGCAGCCGCACAGTTTGGTGGCCGCTACGTCGTTGATTGAGCCTTTGGAGGATTCAACGGCAGATTTGGCGCAGTTGGTCACGAATTCGCTGCGGGCTTTTTGGTCGTCGATTTGCCCGGCGGCGTTGTCGGCAACTTTATCGCAGCCGGCCAGCAACAAAACGGAGGCGGTGATGAGGGCGGGGAGGGTGCGGCTTAATGCGGACATTTTTTTCCTTTCGGGATAGCAAGGGTTTGTGTGGCAGGTTCGCGGGAAGCGCCGGCTGCGTCGAGGCGGCGCAGGTAATCGGGCCACATTGTAGCGTATCCGCTTGCCAATTCATACAGGTAGCCCCAGCTGTAGAGGCCGCTGTCATGGCCGTCGGAGAAGGTGATTTTGAGGGCATAGTTGCCGACAGGCTGAAGGTTGGTGATGCTGATGCCGGCTTTACCGGTTTGCAGTTTGGCCTGCCTGCGTCCGTGGCCGCGCACTTCGGCGCTGGGGGAATACACGCGCAGGTATTCGGCAGGCAGGGTGTATTCGGCATTAGGGTAAACCAATACGAGGCCTTGGTGGTCAGCTTGTAGGCGGATTTGTTGCGGGGGCTGGTGAAGCATGGGGTTCCTTTTTTGTGTAATAGAGGCTACCTGAAAATGGGAGTGGTGGCTAATGCGTATAGCAGGGCGGTGTGCGTTTCGCCGGTGATCTTGGAAAAGAAGTGCTCTATGGTTTGCTGGTGGCGGAAGCCACATTTTTCCAGCACTTTTTGTGAGGGGATGTTTTCTTGATAAGCGCCGGCCAATAGGCGGGTTAGCTCCAGCTTTTCAAAAGAATAGGCAATCATGGCTTGCAGGGCTTCGGTGGCATAGCCTTTGCCCCAGAAGCTTTCGCCCAGCCAATAGCCTATTTCGGCTTCGCCTGCGGCCAGTGGCAAATTGCTGTCGTTGGGGAAAAGAAGACCGATGCTGCCGATGAGTTGATTGTCGGCAAGACAGATGGCGAAAGAATGGGGATTAAGCAGGATATGTTCGATAATTTCCTGGCTTTCTGCCACGCTTTTGTGCGGAAGCCAGCCGCACATTGCGCCTATCTTAGGGTTTTGAGCTTGCGCGTAGAGTGCGGCAGCGTCGGCGAGTATCCATGGGCGGAGGATAAGGTGGGCGGTGCGGAGGGTTTCCATTGATTGCTTTCGGTTTGAGCGGCGCAGAAAGCTGCGGTGTTCATTGTTATTACGCTGAGGCTTTGGTTTTCAGGTAGCCTCTGCAGAATTTTAGCAGATTGCCGGGCTGGGCTTAGCATTTGGCTTTTGGGCGGATTGGCGATATATTACCCGCTGCCGTGAAACCGAGCGAAGGATGGCAAATGGGCGAGATAGAATTGTTGGCACACATCATCAGATGGCACGATGAGCTTTCGGCCGATATTCGGGTGTTGAAGACAGATGCGGATATTTTTGTGCGCCCGCGTGCGATTAGGATTCTGCTCAGCCTGCTGCTACGGGAAGGCTACCTGAAAAATGACGATAACGATGAAGTGGTGCTCGAAATGGAGCTAAACCAGCCAACTTTGCAAGGCAGGGTGGGTGTGAGCGATTCGCTGGGGCGATATTATTATTTGGAAGAGAATGAAAAGATTGCGGATGAAGCCGGCCTGGCTTCATTAAGCGTTTATATTCAACAGGTCGCCAATGAATTATGCGTTGGCGGCTCATCAAAATAGGAAAACATGATGCAAACCCAAGCCGTTATCCGACACATCAGCCGCTGGCTGGCCGATTATGCCGTGCGCGCGGGCGCAAAAGGTTTTGTGGTGGGCATTTCCGGCGGGGTAGATTCCGCCGTGGTGTCTGCCCTGTGTGCGCACAGCGGGCTGGACGTGTTGTGCGTGGTGCTGCCCATCCGCCAACAGGCCGACCAGTTGCAGCGGGCCAACGAACACATCGCCGACTTGCAGCGCCGTTTTATCAACGTGCGCAGCCAAATGCTGGATTTAACGCCAACTTTCGAGCAATTCGAGAGCAGCGTGGCCGACACCGCCGCCGCCAATAAAAACCTGGCCATGGCCAACACCCGTTCCCGCCTGCGTATGGCCGCGCTGTATTACTATGGCCAAATCAACGGCCTGCTGGTGGCGGGCACGGGCAATAAGGTGGAAGATTTCGGCGTGGGCTTTTTCACCAAATACGGCGACGGCGGTGTGGATTTAAGCCCCATCGGCGATTTGCTCAAAACCCAGGTGTACACCCTGGCCGAAGCCTTGGCGGTGCTGCCCGCCATCCGCCAAGCCGCACCCACCGACGGGCTGTGGGACGAAGAGCGCACCGACGAGCAGCAGATGGGCGCGAGCTATCCCGAGCTGGAATGGGCGATGGCGCAAAGCGAAGCCGGCCGCCGCGCCGAAGAATTTGCCGACCGCGAGCGCGAAGTGTTCGAGATTTACCAACGCCTGCACCGTGCCACGCTACACAAAATCCAGCCCATTCCCGTGTGCAAAATTCCCGCTGAATTATTTGATGAAAAGGAAAAATGATGAGAGTGCTAACCATGAACCTGCACGCCGTGCGCGCCCGCATTTGGGCTGCCGCTGAAGCGGCAGGCTGCCCCGAGCCCGAACTGATTGCGGTGAGCAAAACCTTCCCCGCCGCCGATGTGCGCCTGTTGTGCCAAAAAAGCACGCAGCGCGATTTTGGTGAAAACTATCTGCAGGAATTTGAAGAAAAAAGCAGCGAACTGGCCGATATTCCCGACATCCGCTGGCACATCATCGGCCATATCCAATCCAACAAAAGCCGCATCGCCGCCGAACGCGCCCATTGGGTGCACACCATAGACCGCGAAAAAATCGCCCGCCGCCTGAGCGATCAGCGGCCGGAAACCATGCCGCCGCTGCAAGTGCTGATTGAAGTGAACATCGGCGGCGAAGACGTCAAACACGGTGTGCCGCCGCAAGAGGAAACGCTGCGCGAACTGGCTTTTCAGGTAGCCTCCCTGCCCAGGCTGAAACTGCGCGGCCTGATGTGCGTGGCGCGGCTGGGCAGCAGCGAAGAAGAGTTGCGCCAGCAGTTTGGCCGCATGAACGAATTGCTGCAATTTCTGCAGGCGCATGGGCTGGATGTGGATGTGCTCTCCATGGGCATGTCGGACGATTTGGAAACCGCCGTTGCCTGCGGTACCACCCATGTGCGTATCGGCAGCGCTATTTTCGGGCAGCGGGATTATGGCGAATAAAGGTTTCAGGTAGCCTGTCGGCAGGTAGATGAGGCTACCTGAAACTTTCAAACCACCACATAAGGAAACATCATGACCATCTATTTTCTCGGCGCAGGCAATATGGCCTCTGCCATTATCGCCGGCATGAGCCGCGCCGGTGGTTTCGATATCTGTGCCATCGACTACAGTGCCGACAAGCTGGCCACGCTTGCGCAGCAATACGGCATCGCCACTGCTGCAGAGCTGCCGCCGCTGAAGGAGGGCGACGTGTTGGTGTTGGCAGTGAAGCCGCAAGATATGCAGGCGGCACTGCAAAAGGTACAAACGGGCGGCGCGCTGGTGTTGTCGATTGCCGCCGGGCTGCCGTGCGCGGCCTTGAGCCGCTGGCTGGGCGGCAAGCGCCGCATCGTGCGCATTATGCCGAACACTCCAGCGCAGGTGGGGCAGGGCTTGGCCGGTTTGTTTGCCGACAGCGGCGCATCTGCGACCGACCGCGAATTAGCCGATCGTATTATGCGTGCCAGCGGGCAAACTCTGTGGCTGGATAGTGAAGATGGTCTGCACCGCATTACCGGTATCAGCGGCAGCGGCCCGGCCTATGTGTTTTACTTGCTTGAAGCGCTGCAAGACGCCGCAAGGCAGCAGGGTTTCAATGCGGAAGAAGCGCGGCAGCTCAGTTTGGCCACGTTTCAAGGTGCGGTGCGGCTGGCCGAGCAGAGCGGGGAAGAGTTTTCCGATTTGCGGCAAAAAGTTACTTCCAAAGGCGGCACCACTTATGCTGCGCTGCAAACCTTTGAGGCGCGTGGTGTGGCCGAAGCGATTGGCACGGGCGTGGCTGCCTGTGTGGCGCGTTCGCAGGAATTGGCCAAGCAGCTGGCAGAATAGGGCTGTATGTTTAATCAATTCGTCTCCCTGCTTGCTGATGCGCTGGTCATGCTCCTATTGGCGCGCTGCCTGCTGCAATACGGTCGTTTGAATTATATGCACCCGCTGGCGCAGTTTTGCTGCCGCAGCAGCGACTGGCTGGTGAAGCCGCTACGCCGCCTACTTCCTCCCTTGGGCGGTTTGGACAGCGCCTGCATCTTGGCGGCTTGGCTGCTGTATGTAGCGTTGTATTTGTTGTTGTCACTACTCAATCTGCCGGCGGGGATGTTTGGCTGGCCGATAGTAGCGGCAGATGTGTTGCTCGCTGCGCTTGTCCTTACGCGTTCGGCAGCTTATGTGTTGCTGGGTGGTTTGTTGTGGCGCATGGTGCTGTCTTTATCGCAGGCGTATTCGCCGCTGGTGGCAGTGCTCAGCCGCGTGTATGAGCCGCTGTGCCGCCCATTTGCCTTTTTGCGTATCGGTCGCTGGGATTTTTCAGGTAGCCTGTTGGCGCTTTTACTGTGGGGCTGGATTGGCTGGGGGTTGCCGGCGATTATCATGCATTTGAATTTTTTGCTCTTGCCATAAGCGGTCGGCTGTTTTATATTTCGTTCTTTTATAAAAGAAGCAGCCGCTTTCGGGAAGGGCGGTTGGTAGAATTTCACAAAAAGGATAACTCATGGCAAAATTAACCGAGCAAGACATCATCAACTGGAAAGGCCCGGAAGAGGAGTATATGAATGCTGATCAGCTGGCTTTTTTCCGTGAGTTGTTGGTTAAGCTGCAAGACGAGCTGATTCAAAAGGCGGCCGACACTACTGGCCATCTGCAAAACCATGAAGCTGCCCCCGACCCGGCTGATCGTGCCACGCAGGAAGAAGAATATGCGCTGGAGTTGCGCACCCGCGACCGTGAGCGTAAATTGTTGAACAAAATTCAGGCCTCGCTGCGTCAGATTGATGAAGGTGAATATGGCTATTGCGTCGATACCGGCGAGCCCATCGGCCTCAAGCGCTTGCTCGCCCGCCCTACTGCCACTTTGTCGGTGGAAGCGCAGGAGCGGCGTGAGCGCATGAAGAAACAGTTTGCGGGTTGATACATCAAATGGGCTGGCGAGTGAAATACCGGCTTGTTTGAGTTTTGAAAAGCAGTGTGAAAATATAGTTATCCATATAAATCAAACTATAGCAAAAAAGTGTGTTTTGGGGTTTGACAGAATTTGAGAAAGCCGTATAATACGCGCCTTCTGGAAGAAGTGGCGAATTAGCTCAGCTGGTTAGAGCAGAGGAATCATAATCCTTGTGTCCGGGGTTCGAGTCCCTGATTCGCCACCAAATTGGGGGTATAGCTCAGTTGGTAGAGCGCTTGCATGGCATGCAAGAGGTCAGCGGTTCGATCCCGCTTACCTCCACCAAATTTCAAAGAGTCGGCTAAAATAGCCGGCTCTTTGTTGCATTTCAGGTAGCCTTTCCTGTATGTTAGGCCTCAGAGCCTGATGTAGCGGAGGGCTTCCAATATTGGCAGAAAATCCTTGCCTGATGCTATTTCTAGCATATCCATAGCCAAGCAAAAAATCACCTAATATTAGGTGGTTTTTTATCGCAGGTAAAGGTGGTAAGATAATTACATTAGAACAGAATGACTCTTTTCGTCCCTGCTGTTTTTTGGGGGGATAAGGGTAGGGCGCTTGGAATACGGTTGATGTTTTAACCTTAAGTTTTCAGGTAACCTCAATCCAATCTCGAAACACAAACACACATCCTCATTTGTTGTGAAGACAGAAATTACTCAGCAAAAACAAGGAAAAAGTTTTATGGTGCAACAAGCTGGAATCAACTTTGTGGTGGCGCCGGACTACCTGCCCGACCACTTCAGCCATTGGTATCTGCTCAGCAGCCATTTACAGCGCGAAACCGAACTCTCCATCCATCTGCATCTGCCTGCTAATGTTGAAGAAATACAGGAGTTAGCCGAGGGAGGAAAAATGGACATGCTCTATGTCAACGCTTTTGATGCTATGGCGCTGATCAAAGACAAAGGCTATTTGCCGCTGGTGTGCCTGAAAGATAAATTTGATGAAGCCGTGGTGGCCGTCTCTGCCGAATCGGAATATCAAAAAATGGAAGACCTGCCGGCTGATGCGTTGATCAAAACCGGCTCCAATCCCGATATCCGCTGCCTTGGCCTGCGCTTGTTGAAACAGGCCGGGCTGGATGCGGAACAGCTTAAAATCGAAGAAGCCGCCACCTTCCCCCAGGCAGCCTCTGCCCTGATTAGAGGCCAAGCACAGGCCGGCTTCTTTCTGGCCAGTACCTATGCCTACATGAGCAAGCGCACGCTTGAGCAGCTGCGTGTTTTGCAGGAAAGCAGTTTTGCCGTCGTCACACATATGGTGGTATTGCATCCTGATTTTGCCGAACAGCAAGAAGCCCTGCGTCAGGCATTTGCCGAGATGGCCGACAAACCCACCGGCAAAACCACGTTGGAAGCATTGGATTTGCCTGCCGGTTTCGCCGCCCTCACCCAAGAAGCTGCCGAACAGATGGTGGCCAATGCCGAAAACGGCCAACAGGATGATTGAGCACGGCCACCGTTCTATGCATGCCCATATCCTAGGAGGCCTTTGCGAACACACCGCAGAGCGGCACTTCGCAAAGGCCTCAAATTTTCAAACAGAAATTGAATGACTATGCCCCAGCCTAACCCCCATTCCATACTCACCATTATCGGCAAAGACCGCATCGGCATCGTTTACGACGTATCCAAACTCTTGACCGAACATCAAATCAACATCCTCAATATCAGCCAGCAGCTCATGGGCGAATATTTCACCATGATTATCCTGATGGACACCAGCCACTGCCCGCAAAGCCGCGAAGAAATGCTGAGCGTGTTTGCCCAAGCCGGTGAGAAGCTGGGCTTGGATATTCGCATGCAAAACGAAGCGTTGTTCAACGCTATGCACCGGATTTAATTTGCAGGCTACCTGAAAGCTCTTCGCCGCGATTACAGTATTTTAGGCAGGGAATATGTTTCAGGTAGCCTGAAGTGAGGAAATACCCAGAGATATTCGCATACCAGATGCGTAAAAGTGTTGAGGGAACCCATAGAAATATGTATGTCAAATTCAAAATTTAATCCAACAATATAAAAAGGCTACCTGAAAATGTCCCTTCACTTTACCGAAATCCTCGAAACCATCCGCATGGTATCCGAGCAAAACTTTGATGTGCGCACCATCACCATCGGCATTGACCTGCACGACTGCATCAGTCCTGACCTGGAACAGCTCAACCGCAACATCTACGACAAAATCACCCGTATCGGCAAAGACCTGGTCACGACTGCCACAGCACTCTCCGCCAAATACGGCGTGCCCATCGTCAACCAGCGTATTGCCGTCACGCCGATTGCGCAAATTGCCGCCGCGACCGGGGCGGACAGCTATGTGAGCGTGGCAGAGACGCTGGACAAGGCGGCCAAAGCCATCGGCGTTTCCTTTATCGGCGGCTTCTCCGCCCTGGTGCACAAAGGCCTCTCGCCCGCCGACCGCGTCCTGATCGCCAGCATCCCGGAAGCGATGCGCACGACCGACATCGTCTGCGCCTCCATCAACACCGGCAGTACCCGCGCCGGCATCAACATGGACGCGGTCAAGCTCGCGGCGGACACCATCAAGCACACCGCCGCCATCACCCCGGAAGGCTTCGGCTGCGCCAAAATCGTCGTCTTCTGCAACGCCGTCGAGGACAACCCCTTCATGGCGGGCGCCTTCCACGGCGCAGGCGAAGCGGACGCCGTCATCAACGTCGGCGTCTCCGGGCCGGGCGTGGTGCAAGCGGCGCTGCAACACTGCGATAGTAAGAACCTCACCGAAATCGCCGAAGTTGTCAAAAAAACCGCCTTCAAAATCACCCGCGTCGGCGAACTCATCGGGCAGGAAGCGGCGCGGCTCCTCGGTATCCCCTTCGGCATCCTCGACCTCTCGCTCGCGCCCACCCCCGCTGTCGGCGACAGCGTCGCCCGCATTCTCGAAGCGATGGGTCTCAGCGTCTGCGGCACGCACGGCACCACCGCCGCCCTTGCCCTGCTGAATGACGCGGTGAAAAAAGGCGGGATGATGGCCTCATCCGCCGTTGGCGGCCTGAGCGGCGCCTTCATCCCCGTCTCCGAAGACGAAGGCATGATTGCCGCCGCTGCCAGCGGCACCCTTACCCTGGACAAACTCGAAGCGATGACGGCAGTGTGTTCCGTCGGCCTCGACATGGTTGCCGTGCCGGGCGACACCCCGGCGGCGACCATTGCGGGCATCATCGCTGACGAAGCCGCCATCGGCATGATCAACAGCAAAACCACCGCCGTGCGCATCATCCCCGTACCGGGCAAAGGCGTGGGCGAACGCGTCGAATTCGGTGGCCTGCTCGGCTACGCGCCGATCATGCCGGTGAAATCGGGCTCGTGTGCGGACTTCATCGCGCGCGGCGGCCGCATCCCCGCACCGGTGCAGTCGATGAAGAATTAAACCAAAGGCTACCTGAAACCTTTATTTGGTTTTCAGGCAGCCTTAGATATGGATGAAATCATTGGTAGAATCAAACAAGTCTTTCAAAAAAACGATACACATAAAGCCTTGGTTGCCTACATCACCGCCAGCGCCCCAAACTTTGAAACCACACTGGAGCTGATGCGCAGCCTGGCCGCCAATGGCGCGGATATTATCGAGCTGGCGTGCCGTTTCCTGCCCCGATGTTGGACGGCCCCACCATCCAGCGTGCCGCCGAGCGTGCCTTGGCAAACGGAGTCGCCCTGAAAGATGTATTGGAAACCGTGTGCCGTTTCCGTCAAAGCAACCAAAGCACGTCCGTGGTGCTGATGGGCTACCTGAATCCGATTCACAAAATGGGCTATGAACCATTCGCCCGTGCCGCTAAAGCAGCCGGCGTAGACGGCGTGCTCACGGTGGACAGCCCGATTGAAACCGTGGCCCCGCTGCATAACGCGCTCAAAGCCGCCGGGCTCGACACCATTTTCCTGATCGCCCCCACCACCGGCGAGGAGCGGATGGCCGAAATTGCCAAGCTGGCTTCCGGCTTCGTGTATTACGTATCGCTCAAAGGCGTTACCGGCTCGGCCAGCCTGAACACCGCCGAAGTGGCGGAAAAAGTGGCCGTGCTGCGCCGCCATGTGCCGCTGCCGATTTGTGTGGGCTTCAGCATTTCTGATGCCGAGAGTGCGCGGCAGATCGCTGCCGTGGCCGATGGTGTGGTGATCGGCAGCCGCATTGTGAAAGAAATCGAAGCCAACCCCGGCCGCGAAGTCGAAGCCGCAGGCAAGTTGGTGAAAAGCCTGAAAGAAGCCATTTGAGGCTACCTGAAAGCACAAAACCAAACGTAAACTTTGGCAAAGTTAAAACTTGAGCCGGCGGCCGGCAAAGGCTATGATGGCGGCTGTCCGTTTTCAGGTAGCCTTCTGCCTCGGCAATTATTAACAAAGGAGCAAGCCATGAGTTGGCTCGACAAAATCCTCCCCCCGAAAATCAAACGCGAAGACAGTGGTAAATCCGGCGTGCCGGAAGGCCTGTGGCGCAAATGCCCGGCCTGCTCTGAAGTGCTGTATGCCTCCGATTTGGAACAAAACCACCAAGTTTGCCCCAAGTGCAACCACCACAACCCGCTCAGCGCCCGCGAGCGGCTGGATCTGCTGTTAGACGAAGCAGGCCGCGAAGAAATCGGCGCCGAGGTGAAGCCCACCGATATCCTGAAATTCAAAGACAGCAAAAAATACCCCGACCGCCTCAGCGCGGCGCGCAAAGCCACCGGCGAGAACGATGCCTTGGTGGTGATGAAAGGCGAAATGGACGGGCTGCCCGTGGTGGTGGCTGCGTTTGAATTCCGCTTTATCGGCGGTTCGATGGGCTCGGTGGTGGGCGAACGTTTCGTGCGCGGCGTGCGTGAGGCGGCGGAAAACGGCTGCTCCTTTATCTGCGTGGCCGCTTCCGGCGGGGCACGGATGCAGGAAGGCCTGAGCTCGCTGATGCAGATGACCAAAACCAGCGCCGTGCTGCACCTGTTGAGTGACAAGCAGCTGCCCTTTATTTCCGTGCTCACCGATCCGACCATGGGCGGCGTTTCTGCCAGCTTCGCCTTTTTGGGCGATGTGGTGCTGGCCGAGCCGAATGCGCTGGTGGGCTTTGCCGGCCCGCGCGTGATCGAGCAGACTGTGCGCGAAAAGCTGCCCGAAGGCTTCCAGCGCGCCGAATTCCTGCTGGAGAAAGGTGCCATCGACCAGATTGTGGATCGCCGCGAAATGAAAGCGCGCATCGCCAAACTTATTCGTCTGCTGCGCAACCAGCCGGTGGCGGCTTAGTTGGGAGAGATACGAAGGGAAACAGGCCGGAGCAATCCGGCCTGTTTTTTGTTTGCTGTTTCAGAATGGCGAGTGGTTACCTGAAATGGATAAATTGTTTCAGGTAGCCTCTCGCTAGGCTGCCTGCTTTCGCTATAATTCTTAACAGCCTGGCTATGAAAGAACCGCATGAACCACCTGAAATATTTGTTTGGTGTAATTGCCATCCTGATCATGTCTGTTGTTTCTACTCTGTATCTGTTCCCCGAATGGCTGAAACAGCGTGAAATTCGCGCTGCCGAAGCTGATTTGGCCTTGTTGGCCACTCCGCCTGCGCCACCGTCATCCGTGAAAAACGGTATAGACGCGCTGTGGCTGTTGGAATACCGCACCACCGACGATGCCGAGCGTGCTGATTTGATGCGCCGCTTCGGCCACATTATCCAAGGCGATAATGATGCTTTTAAGCAGCATCAAGAATTAGTGGCCAAACACCTGCCGCTGTCCGATGGCGATGCATTGAAACTTACTGGCACGGTAGCGCAATCTTTAGCTGAAGTCCGCGCACATCTGCCAAAATACCGTGCCGAGGTGGAAAAACAGGCCGAATTGTTTGCCAATATAGATAAGCTAGCCGATTATGACACTTTCACCCCGCGTGATTGGCCAAACGATGAAGCAGATTTGAACAAAATGCGGATTCCTCGTTTTCAATTGGTCTTCCGCAGTCATGCTGTTGCTATGCTGGATTGGGTGCAGGGCAGGGAACATGAAGCTTGGCGGCGCGTCTGCCGCAACATCAAAACCGGCCGCAGCCTGCTGAACAGCCGCCCCGGCTTGATTTACCCTATGATCGGTAACGCCATTATCCTCCGTAATACCGACTTGGCAGCACAAATGTTGTATGAAAAACCCGAATGGGCAAACCGCCTGCCTGACGAATGCGGCGGCATGTTTGACGTGCTAACCGAACAAGAGCAAAGCATCTGCCTGGCGGTACAAGACGAATTCCGCCTATCTGCCAACCTACAGCACAAATTGGAAAACGAAGTGCAGCAGATGACACCGACAGGCCAATCGTATGGCCCCAGAGTATTGGATACGGCACATAGCCTCGCCATGATGGCGCCGTATTATGCTGTCTGCTGCAAGCCGGAAGCTGCTGCGATTTTGCAGGCCGACCAGAAAGCGTCATGGCAGCCGTTGTCGGAAAAAACACTGATCGAAAAATGGGCGTGTGTGAGGAATAGCGTTGGTTGCTTGACTTCTGATATCGCGATACCTTCGTTTGGCGAATACGTCTACCGCCTGCAAGACACCGCCATGCAGCAGCGCTCCTTTAATGCTGCCTTGGCCTTATACCGCCTGCCCGCCGGCCAGCACCGTGCCGCCTTGGATAAGGTCTTGGCCGAACATTCCTCCCCATCGCGCAAATTGAGCTGGAATGAGCAGGAGCGGATGATTTATTTTGATGCATACAGCCCAAACAAGGCGCCGGATCCGATTCCGGTTAACCTGAATGCCGGGAAATAGGGTGCAGCTGGTCTGAAAAAAGATAAGCTGCTGTCAGACCAATTTGCCTGCACCAAGGAGGCGCGGCAATAGCTGTGCTACACCCGATAAATTAAGGCTACCTGAAACAGAAAAACTGTTTCAGGCAGCCTTTTGCTTGGGTTGCCGGGTTATTCCACCGGTTTGAGGGTGGTCAGGACAGTGTCCCAAATAGCGAAGATTTCCTGCTGGCTGCGTTTGGTGCCGTCGAAGGTTTCGGTACCGAAGGGCATCATCACGAGGAGGCGGTCGCTTTCGCGCTCCCATCTAAGCAGGTAGTGGTTGCCGTCCCAGCGGCTGATTTTTTCGTAGCCGGGCATGCCGTTGATGGTGCGCGGGCCTTGGCGGATGGCGCGGGCGGTGAGCGATTGCATAAAGCCTTTCAAGCCTTCGGTGTCGGGATGGTTGCGGCCGTTGGCGATGGAAGCGCCGCGCGGGTTGCGGCCGTGGGAGATGATGATGTAGGTATCGTCTTGGCCGGCGAAATAAACGCGGGAGCTGCCTTTAAAGGGGGTATCGCCGTTGTCGGCGAAGAAGCCGTCGGGGATGCACACACCTTGGTGTTTGGGCACTTCGTATGGCTGGCGTTCGCGCAGGCGGGAGGTGAGGTCGCGGCGCATTTCATGCGTTACTTTGTTGAGCAGTGTGCGCTCCTGTTCACGCCAGTTGCTTGGTTCTGTGCCGTCCGGGGTGGGGATTTTTAATTCGCCGTCGGTATGGAAACCGCCGTTTGGGCCGAGTTTGACGATAAGCTCGGCATCGTAGCGAATGCCGAGACTGGCACTCAGACGGCTGCCGTCGAACATGGGGGTTTTGCGGGTGAATTGCAGGAAGGCGCGGCCGGAGATGAGCTCTCGCTCGCCGATATAGCCTTCGCCATGGCCGGTGCGCCGATCGAAATAGCGGTTAAATCCGCCTTGCCGCCTTTGGGTGAGGATGACGTTGAGGAAACGCCAATCGTCGGCGTAGTGTTTGATATGCCAGCCGTTGTAGTGGTAGTTTTCAGTTTGGCCTTGGTCTCTTGAGCCATAGCGGCGCTCGGCGGGCAGGCGCATTTGCACACGGCCGGCGCAATAGGGCTGGGCAGTCCAATAGGCGGTGTTGATCATGGAGGTGTCGGTGGGTTGGTCGGCGGTGGGCGGAGGCAGGGGGTTGCCGGCACAGGCAGCGAGCAGCAGGGCAGCGATGGGGAGGAGGATGGGTGTGCGCATATGGTTTTCCTTATGTGGGATTAGAGTTTGAGGCTACCTGAAAGTTTCAGGTAGCCTGTAGTGTGGTTGTGGGTATTCATTAGCGCTAATTCATACTGAAGTACAGCAAAAGGCTACCTGAAACTTTTCAGGTAGCCTTTATGGGCCGTAGATTTATTCGGCTGCCGGGGCGGCAGGGGTTTCTGCGGCGGGCGCAGCAGTTTCTGCTGTGGCTTCGGCGGGCTGTTCGGCAACGGCGGCTTCAGCCTCGGCCGCCTGTTGTTCGGCCTGTTTGGCGGCTTGGCGGGCAAGCATTTCCTGCACGGCTGGGTGTTGCTGGGCGATGGCCTGCTCTTCGGGGCTGACTTCGCCTTTGAAGCGGTTGTTCAAATCGAAGCGCTTACCGCCGCGTGCCAGCGATTTGAGGTAGCGCGGGCGGCGGCAGTGGTTGGAAAGCACGCGGGCGATCAGGGCGGGGTCGTATTGGGGCAGGGCGGCAACGAGGTCTTTGTCGATGCCCAAGGCCAGGGGTTTGAAGCGTTTGAATACGTCGTATTTGCCGTAGATGTGGTCGGCAATCAGATCGGTTTGCTTCTTCTTGCTCATGGTCTGCACGGCAGATTTGAGGGCGGCTCCCAAGGCGGTTTCTTGTGTCATGGCAGGTTCTCGGTTAGTGGGGTAGTGGGTGGATTGTGGCACAGCTTGGCAGTTTTGGCGAACAATCCTTATATTTTTGCCAGTTTGTGCGGCTTTGTCTGGCAATAATTGCTATTTTGCCGGACGGCGGGTGTTGTTTTCAGGTAGCCTGAATAGCGTGGATTTTGCAGCTGAAGCTTTTTCTTTCATGTTAGGTAGCGAGTTGTATAAGCACAGTCAGTACACGGCCAAACGGGCTAGGCAATCAGGGTTTTAGTTATTCGGCTTCAGGCAGTTCCATTGCCAGCACGGTTTGGCGCTGGGTTTCGCGGAAATCGGCAAGTTTTTGTGCGATGGCGGCATCATGGTTGGCAAGCAGGGCGGCGGCAAAGAGGGCGGCATTGGCAGCACCGGCTTCGCCGATGGCGAAGGTGGCCACGGGAATACCTTTGGGCATCTGCACGATGGAGAGCAGGGAGTCTTCACCGTGCAAATATTTGCTGGGCACGGGCACGCCGAGCACGGGCAGGGTGGTTTTGGCGGCCACCATGCCGGGCAGGTGTGCGGCACCGCCGGCGCCGGCAATAATGGCCTGCAGGCCGCGCTCGCGGGCGGTTTCGGCGTATTCAAACATCAAGTCGGGTGTGCGGTGGGCGGAAACCACGCGGGTTTCGTAGGCGATGCCGAATTGTTTGAGCACGGCGGCGGCGTGCTGCATTACGGCCCAATCGCTGTTGCTGCCCATGATGATGCCGATTTTGGTCATTTAGGTGTTCCTTGTGGTTTTGGAGTAAGAGGCTACCTGAAAAATATTGGTCATAGCGCGGCGGCTAAATCAGGCCGTGGGCGGTAAGCTTTTTACGCAGGGTGTTGCGGTTTAGACCGAGCACTTGGGCGGCTTTGGATTGGTTGCCTTCGCAATGCGCCATCACGCAGCGCAAAAGCGGTAGTTCTACTTGCTGCAACACCATTTGATACACGTCGTGAGCCGGTTGGCCGTCGAGATCGGTAAAGTATTGCTGCAGGCTGTTTTCGATGCAAGTAGTAATATGGCTGTTCTGACGGAGCATTTTGCTCTCCTTTTATTATTGTGGTGTAAAAACGGGGGTGGCAAACCGGCACATTATGCAGCAGCGGGTATTGCCAGCTTCCCTTCGTGCGGTTTGCGGTGTTTCAGGCCTGCCGCCAGGGGCAGGGCCAGTATTCGTGTTGTTCGGACTGTGCGACCAAAAAGGCGGCTAGCCCGTTGTATTGCGCTTCGGCACTCTCCAGCGCGTTTAGGCGACGGCGTTCGGTCTCGCCTTCCGGCAGGTCGGCCAGATACCAGCCGATGTGTTTGCGGGCAATGCGCATGCCGGCTACTTCGCCGTAGAAGCCGTGCATGGCACGGATATGGCCAAGCAGGGCTTCGGAGGCTACCTGAAAAGGCAGCGGCGGCGGCAGGCTGCCGTGAGCGAGGTAGTGCACCACATCGCGAAACAGCCAAGGCCGGCCTTGGGCGGCACGGCCGATCATCACGCCGTCGGCGCCGGTTTCGGCCAACACGCGCGCGGCTTTCTGCGGGCTGTCGATATCGCCGTTTACCCACACGGGAATGCTCAGGCGGCGTTTGGCTTCGGCAATCAGACCGTATTCGGCCTGGCCGCGATACATTTGGGTACGGGTGCGGCCGTGGATGGCGATGGCGGCAATGCCGGCGTCTTCGGCCATGCGGGCAATGGTGAGGATATTTTTGTGTTCGTCGTGCCAGCCCAGCCTTGTTTTGAGGGTAACCGGCACACTCACTGCACGCACCACGGCATGTAAAATTTCGGCCACCAAGGGCTCGTTTTGCAGCAGGGCGCTGCCAGCCTGCACCTGGCATACTTTCTTGGCCGGGCAGCCCATATTGATGTCGATAAGCTGCGCGCCCTGCGCCACGTTGTAGCAGGCGGCTTCGGCCATTTGAGCCGGGTTGCTGCCGGCAATCTGCACGGCAATCACACCGCTTTCGCCGCTGCGGTCGATGCGGTTGAGGGTTTTGCGCGTGTTTTGCAGATCGGGGTTGCTGCTGATCATTTCGCCCACCGTCCAGCCCGCGCCGAATTGCCGTGCCAGCATGCGGAACGGTTTGCCGGTGATGCCGGCCATCGGCGCGAGCGCCACGGCGGGGGAAACAGTGTAGGGGCCGATTTGCATAAAGCTGAACTGCTGTAAATTGGGAATTGTACATTTTTTAGACAAAGCCTCCAAGTGCGGCGGCGGTTGTCGGAACGGGCATGCTTATTTACAATGCGTGCCGTTATTGTTTTTCAGGTAGCCTGCGATTGCGATGAAGGCTACCTGAAAGTTTCATTTGAATAGCGTGTTACAGAATTAAATAAAGAGATTACGCAATGGGAACAAAAATGAATAAAACCTGTTTGGGCGGGCTGTTGCTGGCACTTATGCTGAGCGCCTGTGTGCAGCCGCAGGCACAGGTGCAAACGCCGCCGGCCGGGCAGCCTGTTTGGGCGGAGCAGGTGAGCAAGGCGGCCAATCTGTATCGGGTGGACGACAAACTCTACCGCAGCGAGCAGCCGGTGGCGGAAGATGTGGCGCTATTGCAATCTTTGAACGTGAAAAGCGTGGTGAATCTGCGCTATTTCAACCGTAGCGGCGACCGCAAAGTGTTGGCCGACCGGGGCATCGCGCTGTTCAACCGCCCACTGCTCACTTGGCGGATTACGCCGAAACAGGTGGCCGAAACGCTATATTTGATTGAACAGCAGCAGGCTGAAGGGCCGGTGTTGATCCATTGCTACCACGGCGCCGACCGCACAGGCCTGATTGCCGGCATGTACCGCATCATCTACCAGGGCTGGACGGTGGAGCAAGCCAAAAATGAAATGCGCCACGGCCCCTACGGCTTCCACAGCATCTGGCGCAATATCGAGGATTTGTTTACCGAAGAGAACGTGCGCCAAGTGCGGACGTATTTGCAGCAGTTGCGTTCGCAGCCTAAATAGCCGAAAAATAAGTTTTCAGGTAGCCTAATATGCGCGCAGCCTATTGCCTTAATGGACGTTTTTAAGTACAATCCGTCGCTTGTCTGTAGTATAGGCAAATCCCCTATACCCGCTTTTTAAAGGAAAAACCATGAAACCTGAAATTCATCCTGACTACCATGAAGTCAATGTTACCTGCTCTTGCGGCAACAAATTCACCACTAAATCTGCCATGAGCAAAACCGAATTCAACATTGAAGTTTGCTCTGAGTGCCATCCGTTCTACACTGGTAAACAGAAGATCGTGGATAGCGCCGGCCGTGTGGACAAATTCAATCAGAAATACGGCAATATGTTCAAACGTTAATTTGCTGCTGTGTTTCCCCGAGGCTGCCGAATGGCGGCCTTTTGTTTTGCCTGGAAATAGGGCGGGATGTCAGGAAACGGATGCCAAGCAGGCTGAATACAACAGAAATGAAAAGTTTTGACTGAAGCAGTTGGAAAATGGCATAGACAGGACATATTTAGCAGAGTATTGCAGGTTGGCACATAAGATGCTACCTGAAAAACAGCATTAAATTTCTTTGCCACGCCACACCATGAGCCGCGCCGTTTCCATCACCACCTACAATATCCACAAAGGCATGTCGCCGCTAAATCGGCGGCTACAACTGCCGCAAATGGTCGATGCCCTGCAGCATCTCGATACCGACATCCTGTTTTTGCAGGAAGTGCAGGGCGTACACCACAAACGGCAGCAGAACGTGCCCGAATTTCCTGCCGAGCCACACGGCGAAGTGATTGGCCGGCAGCTCGCTTTTGCTTGCAGTTATGGCCAAAATGCCACCTATGCCGGCCGCCACCACGGCAACGCCATCCTCAGCCGCCTGCCGCTGCAGATGTGCACCAATCTAAACGTATCGGTAAACCGGCTCGAACAACGCGGCGTGCTGCATTGCGAAATTCAGCCACCCGGCAGGGATAGGATGTTACCGTATTAAACGCAGTAAGCCACCAGGGGTTGCTCTGGCAACGACTCTCCGACCACCTGCCCCCTCTTTGCTGTAGTCGTACCGAAATAGTAGTGGTGAGTAGTAGCAAAAGCACTCCACTTCCTACAGGGTTACTTGCCTTGCCGTACTATTTGTACTGTTTGCGGTTCGCCGCCTTGTATGAAAAAATGTGCTTCAACTGGAAAGGCTACCTGAAAACCGATTATCGGTTTTCAGGTAGCCTTTCTCTTTTTCAATTTAAGCTCACAAACGTGGATTGGCCAAATTCTGTGGTGACAGAATCCGGTCGAGTTCCGCTTCGCTCAAGAGCTGGCGCTCCAGCACCACTTCGCGCACGGTTTTGCCGGTTTGGGCGCAGATTCTGCCTACCAAGTCGCCGTTTTCGTGGCCGATATAGGGGTTGAGATAGGTTACCAGGCCGATGGAGTTGAAGACGTGGCGTTCGCAGATTTCGCGGTTTACCGTGATGCCGCGCACGCATTTGTCGGCCAGTGTAACGGCGGCGTTACCTAAAAGCGAGATGCTTTCAAACATGGATTGCGCGATAACCGGCTCCATCACGTTGAGCTGGAGCTGGCCGGCTTCGGCGGCAAAGGTGATGGCGGTGTCGTTGCCGATTACTTTGAAGCAAACTTGGTTCACCACTTCGGGAATCACGGGGTTCACCTTGGCGGGCATAATTGATGAGCCGGCCTGCATTTCCGGCAGGTTGATTTCTTTCAGGCCGGCACGCGGGCCGGAGGAGAGCAGGCGCAGGTCGTTGCAGATTTTGGAGAGCTTCACCGCGGTACGCTTCAGGGCGCCGTGCACCATCACATAGGCGCCGCAGTCGGAGGTGGCTTCGATCAGGTTTTCGGTGAGCTTGCAGGGCAGGCCGCTGATTTCGGATAGTTTTTGTACGGCCAGCGACGCATAGCCTTGCGGCGTATTGATGCCTGTGCCGATGGCGGTGGCGCCAAGGTTTACTTCCAGCAGCAGTTGGCGGGTGCGTTCGAGGTTGGTTTCTTCTTCTGCCAGCAGCACTTGGAAGGATTGGAATTCCTGACCGGCAGTCATGGGCACGGCATCTTGCAGCTGGGTGCGGCCCATTTTTAGGATGTCTTTAAATTCATTAGCTTTGGCAGCAAAGGTGTCTTTTAGGTGTGCCAGTTTGCCCAGCAGTTCGCCAATGCTGGTGTACACGGCCAGTCGGAAGCCGGTGGGATAGGCATCGTTGGTGGATTGGCTGGCGTTTACATGATCCATGGGGTTGACGATGTCGTAGCGGCCTTTGGCGTGGCCTAAGGCTTCCAAGGCGAGGTTAGCGATAACTTCGTTGGTGTTCATGTTCACCGAAGTGCCGGCACCGCCTTGGAATACGTCGGATGGGAACTGGTCGAGGCAGCGGCCTTTAATCAGCACCTCGTCACAGGCTTGGGCAATGGCGGCGGCGATTTCGGGCTTGAGTGCGCCCAGCTCGCCGTTGGCCTGGGCTGCGGCTTTTTTCACCATTACCATGCTGCGTACAAACTGGGGTATGTCGGAAATTTTCTGCCCGGAGATTTGGAAGTTTTCCACTGCGCGCAGAGTGTGGATGCCCCAATAGGCGGCTGCGGGGATTTCGCGTTCGCCTAGGAGGTCGTGTTCGGTGCGGGTTGTCATGTTTGGATATCCTTTGAGTGGGGTAGGGTGGTTAATGTAGGCTGGCGGCAGCGGTAGCCTAAAGATTGCTGATAGCTTACTGCGGTATGTTGGGAAAGTGTTGGTTAGCATTCATTGCCAGCAAAATGATAGCAGTTCGTTGCTGCCCATGATTGGCGTTACATCAAAGAGGCTACCTGAAACAGTGAAATGGTTTTCAGGTAGCCTCATCGCGCGTGCTCAACGGAATCAATCAAGCGCCGAGCCGCTCGGCAAATTCATCGGTGGCCTGCACTAGTGCATCGGCGATGGCAGGGTTTTGCGCGTAGTGGCCGCTTTGGATAATACGCAAATCAGCCTGCGGCAGTGCCTGCTTCAAATCCCATGCGCTGCGGGTGGGGGTGCAGAGATCGTAGCGGCCTTGCACGATGATGGTGGGGATATGCTGGATTTTGTGGGCGTTGGCCAAGATGGATTTATCGCCCTGCAACCAGCCTTGGTGCATGAAATAGTGGTTTTCGAAACGGGCGATGGCCAAAGAGGCTTGCGGGTCTTCGTCCACCGGTTTGGGGTCGAACCAAATCAGCCAGCTTTCCCAATCTGCCCAAGCTTTGGCGGCAGGCAGATGCACGGCGGGATCGGGCGAATTAAGCATCCAATAATAAGCCTCCACCAACGAGCCGGCACGTTGTTCCGGCGGCACGGCGGCTAAATAGCGTTGCCACTGTTCGGGGTAAATCATGCTTACGCCGCCTTCTTCGCTCAGCCAATTAATTTCAATTTGTCGGCAGAGGAAAATGCCACGCAAAATCAAGCCGCATACACGGTCGGGATAGGTTTCGGCATAGGCGAGAGAAAGGGTGCTTCCCCATGAGCCGCCGAATACCAGCCAGCTCTCAATGCCAAGCATTTTTCTTACTTTCTCAATATCTTCCACTAAGTCCCAGGTAGTGTTTTCGCGAGTATCGGCATAGGGGGTGGATTTGCCGCTGCCGCGTTGGTCGATGATGATGATACGGTATTTTTCCGGATTGAAAAAACCCCGGCAAGCCGGACTAGATCCGGCGCCGGGGCCACCGTGCAGGAAGATAACAGGGATGCCTGCAGGATTACCGCTTTCCTCCCAGTAGATTGTGTGGAGCTCAGATACAGGCAGCATACCGCTGCGGAGTGGTTCTTGAATCGGATACATAAACTTCTCCTTAATTCAGAATTTGGACAGATATCGGTATTGCCTAACAGATGCTCATCGATATCTATGCGCCATTTGTTATAAATGGTTTTAGGTATATCATAGGGAGAATGATACACCATTTCGTTCACCTTTAAAATTTAGTAAAGATTTGTTGTATCAGGGTGGTTTAATAGACTGATAATTGTGCTGGAAAATCAAATAGAGACGAGGGTTGTGCGCTGTGTGTGGCAAAGCAGCTTTATTTATGTATAGTGAAACCCTAACCAATTGCTACGGGATTAATTCGCTTTGTTGTACTCTTGTACTGTCCTGCTACTCACTGCCTTGTGTCAGTTAATTAGGGACTCTATAACTATATGAAAAATGTGCTTCGGCAATATTGAAGAAACAAAATAAAAGGCTACCTGAAAACGCAGCGCAGCAGAGTTTCTGCAGAGCTAAAACTTTCAGTAACCTTTGCTGATTCGTGCAGCTTGTTTATTTCAGCGGCTGCATATTCATCACTTCCATCAGGAAGTTGGTGAACGCAGGGTTGGCCGGACGGTTTTGCATATTGGGCCAACGTTGCTGCCAGCCTTGCAGGGCGTTGCGCACGAAGATTTTAGATTGCTCGGGCGTGATGCGGCCTTGTTGGCTTTGTACGGCAGAGCGCAAGTAGATTTCATACATGCTGTCGTCCACGCTGTTGCGGCCGACTAAGTTGATGCGGAAGCGGTTGAGTTGCTGCGCAGCCTGGGTTTTGGTTATACGGCCTTTGTTTACTTCGTAGCCCAAACGGGTGGCTTCGTTACGGATTTTAGCCACATCGCCCCAATGATTGGCGGCTAGGGTGTAGCGTGGTGAGGCCTGTGTGTTTTGGCGTGTGCTGTTTGGGGAGGAGAGAAGGTTGCAGCCGCTGAGCAGGCCGACAACGAGGAGGATTGGGATATATCTTTTCATTTTTTGACTTAAAGGTAACAGTTCCATTGATGCAGCTAACTATAGGGAAAATCTGGCGGCACGGCAAGTTTTTGGCTATTTTGCAGACAAATTTGCAACATGCCGGCAGGTGTGAAATACGAGAAAAGCCGCAGCAATGCGGCTTTTTGGCGTTGGATTGCCTTAGGAGGCGAGGTCTTCAAACAGCGGGGTGGAAAGATAGCGTTCGCCGTTGGAAGGCAGCACCACTACGATGAGTTTGTCTTTGTTTTCCGGTTTTTTCGCCAGCTCCAAGGCAGCCCAGATGGCGGCGCCGGAAGAGATACCCACCAAGAGGCCTTCTTTGGCGGCGGCATCGCGGGCGGTATCGAAGGCGGCTTGGTTAGCCACGGTAATCACGCCGTCGTAGATTTCGGTGTTCAGGGTTTGCGGCACGAAGCCTGCGCCCAAGCCCTGAATCGGGTGCGGGCCTTTTTCGCCGCCGCTCAATACGGGGGAAGCGGCAGGCTCAACTGCATAGGCCTGCAGCGAGGGTTTGTGTTTTTTCAGCACTTCGCCCACGCCGGTGAGTGTGCCGCCGGTCCCCACGCCGGAAACGAAAATATCAACTTGGCCGTCCGTGTCGCGCCAAATTTCTTCGGCGGTGGTGCGGCGGTGGATTTCGGGGTTGGCGGGGTTGTCGAACTGGCGCGGCATAAAGTACTGGCCGGGGTGGGCGTTCACCAGTGCTTGGGCGCGGGCGATGGCGCCGGGCATGCCTTCTGCGCCGGGGGTGAGGATAAGCTCGGCACCATAGGCGCGCAGCAGCATTTTGCGCTCCTTGCTCATGGTTTCCGGCATGGTGATGACCAGTTTGTAGCCCAAGGCGGCGCAAACCATGGCCAGGCCGATACCGGTGTTGCCGCTGGTGGCTTCTACAATGATGGTGTCGGGTTTGATTTGGCCGGCTGCTTCGGCGGCGCGGATCATGGAGATGGCGATGCGGTCTTTCACGCTGCTGCCGGGGTTGAAGTATTCCAGCTTGGCGGCCACTTTGCCGGGCAGGCCTTCAGTGAGGCGGTTGAGGTAAACCAGCGGGGTGTTGCCGATTAAATCAACGATGTTGTTGGCGATATTGTTCATTAGGGGCTCCTGTGAAGTGTGAATTGGATACGGTGCGCATGATAATGGTAAAGCCGCAGGCAAACAAATAATTTGTTTTTGTATCTTTATATTAAAAAGGCATATGCAATGGCGGTATTTCGCATGAAGTTTGGATAAATCATGAGACAAACCCGGCGGAAATCTTTAAAATACGCCGTTTCCCAGCAGTAGATTAACCCTAAAGCGACACACTCATGACCTACGCCAAAATCCTCGGCACCGGCAGCTACCTGCCGGCCAAAACACTCAGCAACCACGACCTAGCCAAAATTGTAGACACTTCAGACGAGTGGATTACCACCCGTACCGGCATCAAAACCCGCCATATCGCCGCCGACAACGAAAAATGCAGCGACCTGGCCGTGGCCGCAGCCCGCAAAGCGCTGGAAGCCGCAGGTGCGGAATCCGCCGAAGTTGACCTAATCATCGTGGCCACCTCCACACCCGATATGCAGTTCCCCGCCACCGCCACCATCGTGCAGCAGAAGCTCGGCATCAGCGGCTGTCCTGCGTTCGATGTGCAGGCCGTGTGTGCCGGCTTTATGTATGCCATCACCACCGCCAACGCCTACATCAAAAGCGGCATGGCCAAAAAAGCTTTGGTAATCGGTGCCGACGTGTTCAGCCGCATCATGGACTGGACCGATCGGCGCACCTGCGTGCTGTTCGGCGACGGCGCCGGCGCCGTGGTGCTCGGTGCATCCGACGAGCCCGGTATCCTGCACAGCAAACTCTTGGCCGACGGCAGCTACGGCCACCTGCTGCAAACCCCTGGTCAGATTGCCAACGGCGCCGTTTGCGGCACACCGTTTTTGCAGATGGATGGCCCCGGCGTGTTTAAATTCGCCGTGAAAGCGCTGGCCAAAGTGGCCGAAGACGTGATTGCCGAAGCCGGCCTCATCCCCGAGCAAATCGATTGGCTGGTGCCGCACCAGGCCAACTACCGCATTCTGGAAAGCACTGCCAAACATCTCAAACTTGGTATGGAAAAAGTGGTGCTCACCGTGCAGGATCACGGCAACACCTCCGCTGCCTCTATTCCCCTCGCCCTCGACTGGGGCGTGCGCCACGGCAGCATCCAACGCGGCCACACCCTGCTTTTGGAAGGCATCGGCGGTGGCTTCGCCTGGGGCGCGGTACTGGTAAAATATTAGGCTTGCAGCTGCCTGTTAGGCACCAAGAAAGGCTACCTGAAAGTTTCAGGTAGCCTTTTGCGTGGGTATCGGCAAGCATAAGCAGGGCATTCATGCCCAATATCGACATTATTATTTGATCAGCACAAGCGATTGAAACAGAGTTAAAACCTACTGCTACTGGTTTGCAGCTAGCCTCCGGTACAATTAAGGCTGGCTGAAATCCTTGCTGGCTGGTGAGTTTGTGATATGTGCTTTAATTTGCGGTTATAATTAGCTTGTCCAACCACAGGAGAACACCATGAAAGTCAGCACTTCCGCCATCCAAAACGGCGCATTCGCCGACCGCTTCGGCAAACGCGGCAGCCAATTCAGCCCCAACGGCATGCCCACTTATTCCATCCCGTTTGAAATCAGCGATGCCCCGCCCGGAACCCAATCTTTCGCTGTGGTGTTGGAAGACAAAGATGCCATTACTGCCAGCGGCTTCGTGTGGGTGCACTGGCTGATTGCCGACCTCACCCGCACTTTTGTGCCGGAAAACGACAGCCAAACGGCCCAAGATTATGTGCAGGGCGCCAACAGCTGGGCCAGCGTGCTGGGGCAGCTCGATTTGGAAGAAGCCTCCGCTTATGGCGGCATGGCACCGCCCAACTGCCGCCACCGCTACGAATTGTTTGTGTATGCGCTCGACACCAAGCTCAACTTGCCGCAAGGTTTCCGCTACAACGACCTGCACTTCGCCATGCGCGGGCATATTCTGGCCGAGGCCTATGCAGTGGGCACTTATGATGTGTGAGATGAAGTGGTAAACAAAGGCTACCTGAAAACGCAATGCAGTTTCTGCCAAGCTAAAAGTTTCAGGTAGCCTTTTGTATGCCTACGTGTGGGGACACAGTGTGTTCCTACCGGCTTCAGGTAGCCTCCAAACGGCATGGCAGGCTACCTGAAAACTATATGGCGGATTCACTTGGCTTGGGTTACAGCATTGTCTTGCCTTCCCTTTTGCCGGAGTGGTTTGGAGCCAGCAGGATTTTCATATTTTCAGGTAGCCCAAGCGATGCGGACGCACAGGCTCTCGGGTATAATCAAGTCCGTTTTGCCGACTGAATTTTTCGAGGAGGAGACATGTTCCAATCTTTTAAAACCGCAGTGGCGGGGGCGCAGATTTTGTTTGTGGCCTTCGGCGCAATGGTGCTGGTGCCGCTGCTCACGGGGCTGAACCCGGCGATGGCGCTGTTGGGCGCGGGCATCGGTACGCTGCTGTTTCAGGTGCTGACCGGCCGTAAGGTGCCGATTTTCCTGGGTTCGTCGTTTGCGTTTATCGCGCCGATTATCTATGCCATGCAGGAATGGGGCATGGGCGGCACGATGTTCGGGCTGTTTGCAGCGGGCTTTATGTATTTTGTGTTTGCCGCGCTGATTAAGTATTTCGGGCTGCCGGTGGTCAACCGTTTGCTGCCGCCGGTGGTGATCGGGCCGGTGATTATGGTGATCGGGCTTTCGGTGGCGGCGGTGGCCGGCAATATGGCGATGGGCCGGGCGGGCGGCAATCAGGTGTTGGATTACACCCATTCGCTGCTGCTCTCCGGCTTTACCTTTGCGGTAACCGTGATGGTGGCGGTGTTCGGCAGCAAGATGATGAAACTGGTGCCGATTTTAATCGGGGTGGCGGCGGGCTATTTGATGGCCCTGGCCATGGGCATGGTGGATACCGCGCCGATTGCGGCCGCGCCGTGGTTTGCCGTGCCGCATTTCCATTCGCCGCAGGTGAATTGGCAGGCCGCGCTGTTTATGCTGCCGGTGGCGATTGCACCGGCGATTGAGCACATCGGCGGCATCATGGCCATCGGCAAGGTAACCGGCAAGGATTATGCCGCCGAGCCGGGGCTGCACAGAACGCTGGCCGGCGACGGCTTGGGCGTGTGCGTGGCCGGCCTGATCGGCGGCCCGCCGGTAACCACTTACGGCGAGGTAACGGGCGCGGTGATGCTCACTAAAAACAGCAATCCGGCCATCATGACTTGGGCGGCCATCTTTGCCATCTGCATGGCATTTTTCGGCAAATTCAATGCTTTCCTGGCCTCGATTCCACTGCCGGTGATGGGCGGGGTGATGATTCTGCTGTTCGGCACGATTGCTTCGCTGGGGCTGAAAACGCTGATCGACGCGCAAGTAAACCTAATGCAGCCGAAAAACCTGGTGATTGTGAGCTCGGTGCTCACCGTGGGCGTGGGCGGCATGGAAATGAAGCTGGGCAGTTTCAGCTTTGCCGGCGTGGGCTTGTGCGCGTTGCTGGCGATTCTCCTGAGCCTGCTCTTGCCCGATGTGCGGCACGACGATTAATCTGTTTGAGGCTACCTGAAAACGGAGTTTCCGAAGGAAGCTGAGTTTCTGCGAAGCTAAAACGCCGCTTCCGCAAGCTCAAACTTTCAGGTAGCCTGCTAACTAATTCAAACAACAATGAATAAGAAACAAAACAAATGGCTGTGGCTCTTGGTGTTGCTCGGCATCGCCGCCTATTTCCACTTTGCCGAACAGCCAAAATCCAAGCCGAAGCAGGGCGCGGCACAGCCGCAAACCGCCGTAGTCGAACAGGCGCGTGTACCACACCGAAACGCTGCCCAAGCTGCTGCCAAGCCAGGCGCGACAGACGGCGCCGAACTGATTGCCCAAGCCTTTGCCGAGCAGCGCAGCGATGTGCAGGTGAGCGGCAGCGGCAAAGTGCACCGCACCCTGCCCGACGATACCCAAGGCTCGCGCCACCAGCGTTTCATCATGAAGCTCTCCAACGGCCAAACCGTGTTGGTGGCGCACAATATCGACCTCGCCCCGCGCATTCCGCGTTTGCAGCGCGGCGATACGGTGGGCTTTTCCGGCGAATACGAATACAACGCCCAAGGCGGCGTGATCCACTGGACGCACCACGACCCTGCTGGCCGTCATGCGGATGGCTGGTTGGAGCATAATGGTCAACGGTATCAGTAGCAGCATTCAGGCTACCTGAAAACGGCAGGAGACAGGTTTTCAGGTAGCCCCGTAAGCAAACCGTCAGACTAATCAGAAAGGAAAAATTATGCGGGATTTTCGTAAACCAAACTTCAATAGTCAGATAGGCGAAGAGATCAAACAAGTTTTCCGTTCCGCCGTTTTGGAAGACGAACCGTTTGACGAAGACGGCATCAATGTAGAGCTGGCGGCGCCGTGGCGGCGGATAGCTGCAGCAGCATTTAACCTGTTGATGCTGCTGCTGTTTACCATCGGTGTCGGCTTTATTGTTGGCCTAGTCGGCAGCCTATTTGGCAGCAATTTCGGCAACCCTGCCCTCATCGGCTATGGCGCGATGCTTGCCTATGTGATCGGGCAGGCCATGTTGATGGCCAATAGCGGGCAGAGCCTGGGCAAACGCATTATGGGCATTCGCGTGATTAGCGAAGACGGCAGCGAGCCCAGCTTGGTGCAATACCTTCTATTGCGCGAAGCCGTCATTCTGCTGCCGTTGGCCATCTTGCTGAAATTCATCCCGCTTATCGGTGGCATGCTATCCTTGGTGGTGGCCGCTGCCTGCATCCTTATGATGTTTATGGAAGACGGCAACCGCCGCACTGGGCAGGATATGTTGGCCAAAACCTTGGTTATCCGTGATTAGGCGCCAAAGGCTAGCTGAAAATGTATGATGTAAACACACACGACGTACGCCGCTTTTTTGCCGACGTATGGCGGCAATGCCTTGCCTCGCTGCACCTTTCGATACAGGAACAGAGCGACATCGACCAACCGCCCGGCATCCGCGCCATCCACCACAAGCTGCAAGGCCGCTATGCCGGCGACTGGGTACGCGCCGAACACGATATGATGGATGCGCTGGCCGAAACCATCTGGAGCGCGCAGCGCAACGGGCAGGGGCTGGATGTGAACCTCTATATGACCCGTCTGCGTCGGCTGGTCGGCTTGGGGCAAGAAGACCAGGCGCGTCTTAATCCGCATGAGGTGGCAAAGATGGAAACGGGGCATTAGCCAGCTGTATTGAGTTAAAGAGAAAGGCTACCTGAAAGAGCCGCGAGGTTTCAGGTAGCCTTTTTTAATTGAAGTGGCTATCGCCGTATGGTGGAGGATAACTAAAATACTTATTTCTTCATGCCGTGTTGGCTCGTCTAGCCGTACTACTTAGTGCTGCCTACGAACCACCGCCGTGTATGAAAAAACATCATTGTTGCAGCTATAAGTTTTCTGTCGCTAAATTTTTCAGGTAGCCTTTGTGTGGTAGGAAAAGGCTACCTGAACATTTGAGCTTGATATTAAAGCAAAAAGATTGTAGCCAGCCCGAGGAAAATCAGGAAGCCGCCGGAGTCGGTAACGGCGGTAATCAGCACTGAGCTGCCCAGTGCCGGATCGCGGCCGAGTTTATCCATGATTACTGGAATCAGCACGCCCACGGTGGCGGCGAGCAGCAGGTTTAGCGTCATGGCGGCTACCATCACCAGGCCGATACCGATGTTTTTATACAGCAGCCAGGCCACCACGCCCATCACGCCGCCCCAAATCACGCCGTTGATCAGCGCCACTCCCACTTCTTTGCGCAGCAGATGCAGCGCCTGGCTACCTGAAAGCTGCCCCATGGCCATGGCACGCACGATCATGGTGATGGTTTGGTTGCCGGAGTTACCGCCGATGCCGGCCACAATCGGCATCAGAGCGGCCAGGGCGACAATTTGGGCAATGCTGCCTTCGAATGCGCCAATTACACGGCTGGCGAGGAAGGCAGTGCAGAGGTTGATGGCCAGCCACATCCAGCGGTTTTTCACGGAATCAAGTACGGGGGCGAACAGGTCTTCGTCTTCTTGCAAACCGGCCATGTTCAACATATCGGCTTCGGTTTCTTCACGAATCACGTCCACCATTTCGTCCACGGTCAGGCGGCCGATGAGTTTGCCATCGGCATCGGTTACGGGCGCGGTTACCAAGTCGTAACGCTCAAACGCCTGTGCGGCTTCTTCGGTATTGTCTTCAGGGCGGAAGCGCACAATATCGTGCGCCATGATGTGCTCGACGATTTCGTCGGGGTCGGCCACAAGGAGCTTGCGGATGGGCAACACTCCTTGCAAGACGTCGTTTTCGTCGACCACGAAGATTTTGTCGGTGTGGTCGGGCAGGCTCTCGAAGCGGCGTAGGTAGCGCATCACAACTTCGCAGGTAACATCGGCACGGATGCTCACCAGTTCGAAGTCCATGATGGCGCCCACTTGGTCGTCGGCAAACGACATGGAGGCCTGTACTTTGGCGCGTTCGTCTTCATCCAATGATTGCAGGGCTTCGGCCACGACTTGGCGCGGCAGGTCGTCGGCCAGCTCGGCCAAGTCGTCCACGTCCATGTCTTCCACGGCAGCCAGGATTTCCTGCCGCTCCATGTTTTCAATCAGAGATTCGCGGACAGCATCAGATACTTCAAGCAGAATAGTGCCGTCGCTCTCCGGTTCAACCAGTTTCCACACCAACAGGCGCGATTGCAGCGGCAGTGATTCGAGTACGGCGGCAATATCGGCTGGATGCAGCTCGTGCAGAATTTCGATGAGTTCGGCCAGGCAGCTGTTGAGATAGGGATTATCCAGCACGCTGTCGGGCTGGATGGTGTTGGACACCGGCAGCAGGGCATCGGCCAGTTCGTGAATACGGCCGGTGTCGATCTGCGGTTGTTCGGAAGAGGGCAGTAGGGTAGGCATGCGCACTCCTTACCGTGCATCACGGTAATGGCGCACGGGAGAAATCAGGAAGAATAAATAAGGGAAAACAAAATCGGATGGGAACCGGAAGGATCCATAAGTTTGGCGCCCCAATCTGGCATCAATAGCAAACCAGCGTATTCTACACGTTTTTGCACTGAGGCGACAAACTGCTTTCAGGTATCCTGCGGCAGGGAAATCATGCGCTATATCCATACATTTTATTGGCCAAACTTATGATATTGATTTAAATCAAAACTCTGTAGAGAGATGTAATTCTTACCATCACTATTTTAATATCGAAAATTATTATCATTATAATATAATGATAATATTGTGCTTTTTAGCCTGTTTATTTTGAATGCGGAAAAAAATTTGGTTACAATGCGCGTTGGTTTTACCTGCATTTTTATGTCTATCTTCAGAGTGCAAACCATGTTGGCTAACTATTTTCCCGTTTTTGTCTTTATTTTGGTCGGCCTGATTGCCGGCGTGCTGTTTATCCTGCTCGGTACGCTGCTGGGCACCAAGCGCCACTATGCCGAAAAAGACCAGCCGTTCGAGTGCGGCTTCGAGGCGTTTGAAAACGCGCGTATGAAGTTTGACGTGCGTTATTACTTGGTGGCGATTTTGTTCATCCTGTTTGATTTGGAAGTGGCATTTATGATTCCGTGGGCAGTGGTGTTCAAAGATTTGCTGGCTCAGTCGGGGCAGTTTGCCTTCTGGTCGATGTTTGTCTTCATCGTCGTGCTCGGTGTGGGTTTTGTATACGAGTGGAAAAAAGGAGCGCTGGAATGGGAGCAGAATGCATTCTGAATTAAAGGGTTTCATCATCCCCAGTGGGGATACTGTGCTCAACTATGTGTGCATTGGTTCGCTGTGGCCGGTAACCTTCGGCTTGGCTTGCTGCGGTGGAGATGACACACGCCGGTACAGCATCGTCTTCGAAAATCATCCCGACTTGTGCCACATCCTTGCCAACTACGGCTTCGTTGGCCACTCCTTCTGCAAAGGCTTCTCTATTTCCGGTTATGTCGAAATGCGTTTCGATTAAATCGAAAGACGCGTTATGCACTAAAAACATTCTAAACCGACATTGGGCAGGGCGATGACTGCGGCCATGTATCTGCTGTTGCTGGTGGCCTTGGTGTGTGCCAACCTGCCGTTTGTTATGCAGCGCTGGTTTGGCCTCAAAAGGCTATCTGAACTTCTTCGATTTGGCAGGAGTTCAGGTAGCCTTAAATCATACTACATCATTTTGTTTTAACTCCGCCTTTTCATTCTGAGGCGCACTGCGTATAATGCCGCCTCCGCAAACCATCAGCCCCGCAATTACGGGACACCTGAAAGAAGAAACAAACCATGAAAAAAGTCTATATCCGCACCTTCGGCTGCCAAATGAACGAATACGACAGCGACAAAATGCTCGCCGTCCTCGCCGAAGGACACGGCGGCATCGAGCAGGTTGCCGAGCCGGACAACGCCGACATTATTCTGTTTAACACCTGCTCCGTGCGCGAAAAAGCGCAGGAAAAAGTGTTTTCCGACCTCGGCCGCATCAAACCTATCAAACAGAAAAATCCCAATGTGATCATCGGTGTGGCAGGCTGCGTCGCCTCGCAGGAAGGCGCAGCAATTATTGAGCGCGCGCCTTATGTGGACGTGGTATTCGGCCCGCAAACCCTACACCGCCTGCCCAAAATGATTGTGGATAAAGAAACCACCGGCCATTCGCAGGTGGATATTTCCTTCCCCGAAATCGAAAAATTCGATCACCTGCCCCCCGCCCGTGTGGACGGCGGCAGCGCGTTTATCTCCATCATGGAAGGCTGCTCCAAATATTGCAGCTTCTGCGTGGTGCCCTACACACGCGGCGAAGAATTCTCCCGCCCGCTGGGCGACGTGCTCACCGAAATCGCCGGCCTGGCACAGCAAGGTGTGAAAGAAATCAACTTGTTGGGGCAGAACGTGAACGCCTATCGCGGCGAAATGGATAACGGCGAAATCTGCGACTTCGCCACCCTGCTGCGCATTGTCCACGAAATTCCCGGCATCGAACGCCTGCGCTTCACCACCAGCCACCCGCGCGAGTTTACCGACTCGATTATCGAGTGCTACCGCGACCTACCTAAGCTGGTGTCGCACCTGCACCTGCCGATTCAGAGCGGTTCCGACCGCGTATTGAGCGCAATGAAACGCGGCTACACCGCCTTGGAATACAAATCCATCATCCGCAAACTGCGCGCCATCCGCCCCGACTTGTGTCTGAGCAGCGACTTCATCGTCGGCTTCCCCGGTGAAACCGAGCGCGAGTTTGAGCAAACCCTGAAGCTGGTGAAAGACATCGCCTTCGATTTGAGCTTCGTCTTCATTTACAGCCCGCGCCCCGGCACGCCCGCGGCCAACCTGCCCGACGACACGCCGCACGAAGAAAAAGTGCGCCGCCTCGAAGCGCTGAACGAAGTGATCGAGGCCGAAACCGCCCGCATCAACCAAACCATGCTCGGCACGGTGCAGCGCTGTTTGGTGGAAGGCATCTCCAAAAAAGATCCCGACCAGCTCCAAGCCCGCACTGCCAACAACCGCGTGGTGAACTTTACCGGCGATGTGTCGCTCATCAATCAAATGGTAGAGATCGAAATTACCGAAGCTTTTACCTTCTCGTTACGCGGCGAGTTGGTGGAGTAAATAACAGGCTACCTGAAAAACGCATCCATAGATTTTAGTTTCATAGAAACCAGTCATCTTTCGGAGACTCGTTTTCAGGTAGCCTGTTAGCATTTTAGGCGTACAATCACACTTTTCGAGCATGTAGAAAGGGATGACATGATGAAATTCAAACCCACCCTGTTGGTCGGTATCTTAGCGTTGGCTTGCGGCAGCGGCATGGCACAAACTGAGCAGGCCGGGCAAGTACATAGCCTCGATTTCCGTACTCAAACCTACACCCGCCAAAGCACCGTAGTGAACGGCCAAACCGTGGCTTATCGTGCTTATGAAAATATCGTGTATGTGGCTAATCCGGCCGACAGTGCTTATCAAACCATCAATATCTACATCCCCGAAGCCTATTTCAGCGGTGGCAGTATCAACGGCTACACCGCGCAAACCTCGCCCATCTTCCTGCCCAACCAAATCGGCGACTATATGCCGGCCAAAGCCGGTGTGCCGGGGAAGGGTGGTTTCGGCCCAAGCAAAGAAGGGCAGGTTGACGCCATGCAGGTTGCTTTGGCCAGAGGCTATGTGGTGGCCTCGCCCGGCGCGCGTGGCCGCACCGCCGCCACCGGCAAAGCGCCTGCTGCCATTGTCGATTTGAAAGCAGCCGTGCGTTATTTGCGTTTCAACGATGCGGTGATGGCAGGTGATGCTGAAAAAAATCATCTCTAACGGCACCAGTGCGGGCGGTGCTTTATCTGTGTTGCTCGGTGCCAGCGGCAATCAAGCCGACTACGAGCCCTATCTGCAACAGCTTGGTGCCGCTCCGACCAAAGACCATATTTTCGCCGTTTCCGCCTATTGCCCGATTTCCATTTTAGATCATGCCGATGCTGCCTATGAATGGCAGTTTAACGGCGTGAATGACTACCAAAAAATGGATATTTCCATGATCGATTACCATGTTGAACGCAAATTGGTAAACGGCACGCTCACCAATGAGCAAATCCAAATTTCAGGTAGCCTTAAAGCCCAATTCCCAGCCTATGTGAACAGCCTGCGCCTGCGTGATCCGCAAGGCCGGGTACTGCGGTTAGACGCGCAGGGTAACGGCAGCTTTAAAAACTATGTTGCCTCCTTCCTGCGCCGCTCGGCCCAAAGCCAGCTGGATGCAGGCAAAGACTTGAGCAGCCGCAACTGGCTCACTATCCGCAACGGCAAAGTGAGTGCCGTGGACTTTTCCGCCTATGCCCGTGCCGCCGGCCGCCAGAAAACCCCGCCCGCTTTCGATGCGCTGGATTTGAGCAGCGGCGAAAACCAACTGTTCAGCACCGCCACCACTGACAAACAGCACTTCACTGCCTTCTCCTATCAACACCGCGCCAATGCGCAAGCCACCTTGGCCGACCCGCAGGCGGTGAAGCTGATGAACCCGATGCACTACATTAGCCGCCACACCGCGCCACAGCATTGGCGTATCCGCGTTGGCACTGCCGATAGCGATACCTCGCTGGCCATAGCCGCCATCCTCACCGCCAAGCTGCAAAACAGCGGCAAACGGGTGGATTTCGCCCTGCCGTGGGACGTACCGCACAGCGGCGATTACGACTTAGACGAACTGTTTGATTGGATGGATAAAACCGTACGCCGGCCGCGCGGCTAACCACTGAGGCTACCTGAAAATGATGAAGCAAATGATGGCGGCCACATTATCGCTATGCTTGCTTGCGCCAGCTTATGCAAAGGATGCCGAAAGGCTTGATCAGTTGGTGTTTGCCCGGCAGGCACGGATGGCCGCCCAATATTTGGGTGAGCAGGCATCCAGCCTGGTAGTGGATCACTTTCTTGCCATGACGCCGGAACAGCAGAGCGAGTTCGACCGACTACTTGCCGATAAGCAGCAGGCGGCCCGCTGGGAAAGCGAAATGCGCGGGCAAGTGATGCAGCAGTTTGTTGGCTATATTGCGCAATGCTATGCGGAAAATAAAGCAGATTTATGCGCTTATCGTGATATTGCCGGACGGAGTATCATGCGCAAAGCGCTAGAGCAGTCAAACGACAAACAGCCGATTATGCCGCTACACGAGCAAACGCAATCTTGGATAACCAGCCACCAACAACAGGCTGTCGAAACAGAATAGATTGCCGAATGGATGGCGCGGTTAGCCTTGCATCCCGGCAGCAAAGATTGATAGCAGATAGTTTTCAGGTAGCCTTCCGCAGGCAACCCTTGAGGCTATCTGAAAATAAAACCGGAGCTTAATCCTGCAAGAACCCTTTATCTCAACCCTTTTCCCAACCACACTTGAAACATCATGCAATCCTTTCTAGACCGTTATTTCAAACTTTCCGAAAACAAAACCACCATCCGCACCGAGCTGATGGCGGGGCTCACCACCTTCCTCACCATGTGCTACATCGTCGTGGTGAATCCGCACACCCTGTCGCAGGCGGGGATGGATTTCGGCGCGGTATTTGTGGCCACTTGCATTTCCGCCGCCATCGGCTGCCTGATTATGGGCGCGCTGGCCAATTATCCGATTGCGCTGGCACCCGGCATGGGGCTGAATGCCTATTTCACCTTCAGCGTGGTCAAAGGCATGGGTGTGCCGTGGCAGGTGGCGCTGGCAGCGGTGTTTGTGTCTGGCATTATCTTTATTTTGTTCAGCTTTTTGAAAGTGCGCGAAATGTTGGTGAACGCGCTGCCGATGAGCCTGAAAATGGCGATTGCCGCCGGTATCGGCCTGTTTTTGGCGCTGATTGCGCTCAAAGGCTCGGGCGTGGTAGTGGGCAATGAGGCCACGCTGGTGCACATGGGCGAATTCCGCCTGCCGGTGGAAGGGCAGCCGGGCGTGTATACGCCGAATTGGCCGATGCTTTTGGCACTGCTGGGCTTTTTCATCATCGTGGTGCTGGATTATTTCCGCGTGCGCGGCGCCATCATCATCGGCATTTTGGGCGTTACCCTGCTGGCGGTGCCACTGGGGCTGACCCGCTTCGAGCGCGTGGTGTCGGCCATTCCCAGCATGGCGCCCACCTTTATGCAGATGGATTTCAACCATCTGTTTTCAGGTAGCCTGATTGCGGTGATTTTCGTATTTTTCCTAGTGGATTTGTTTGATAGCACCGGCACGCTGGTGGGCGTGGCGCACCGTGCCGGCCTGTTGGAAAACGGCAAGCTGCCGCGCTTGAAAAAAGCCCTGTTTGCCGATTCCGTGGCCATCGTGGCTGGGGCGGCTCTGGGCACTTCCTCTACCACGCCTTATGTGGAAAGCGCCTCCGGCGTGGCTGCGGGCGGCCGCACCGGGCTTACTGCCGTTACCGTGGGCGTGCTGATGCTCGCCTGCCTGTGGTTTTCACCGCTGGCCGAAGCCGTGCCCGCCTTCGCCACCGCGCCGGCACTGTTGTATATCGGCATCCACATGATGCGCTCGGCCACGGAAATCGACTGGAACGACATGACTGAAGCCGCACCCGCCTTTCTCACCATGGTGTTTATGCCGTTTTCCTATTCGATTGCCGACGGTATCGCCATGGGCTTCATCAGCTATGCCTTGGTGAAACTGTGCTGCGGCCGATCCCGCGATGTACCGCCGATGGTGTGGGGTGTAGCCGTATTGTGGGCATTGAAATTCTGGTTCTTAGGCGCATAAGGCAGGTTTGAATATTGGAGAGAAAAGGCTACCTGAAAAATTTCAGGTAGCCTTTTTGTATGTGTGGCAGAAATGAGAATGCGGGGGCGCTGCTGGTGGGTTTGCGCCCGTTTGGGGTGCGCTGGCTTGAAATGGCTGATGAAAAGTTTGCGGTTCAGGATAGAAAGACTACCTGAAAACATTTTGCTAATAGTCAAGAAGCTACCTGAAAGATCTAGCTTGGTTGAAGCTATGCTTTCAGGTAGCCTGTTTTTATAGCCTTGTATAGCCAATCAACTTAACTTCCAATACCGCGTTGGCTCATCTTGCCGTACTAGCTGTACTGCCTGCAGCTCGCCGCCTTGTATCGATTGTCATTTAATTGGCTATAGCCACATCTGTCTGAATCAATCATAACGGCGGCACTGAATATCCGAATCCGTGCAGAAAATCGCATTTTGCTCAGCCTGGCAGGCGCGGCGGACTTGGGCGCGGGCAAGGCCTTCATTGTGGCTGGTGGCCTCATAGGTTTTGCGGAACGGGGTAACGCTGCACACATAAGCAGTATTGCGGCCTGCCCGGTGTTCAATGATGACTTCGCGCACGCCGCTGTTGCGGGCAGACTGATTGCGCTCCAGCACGGCGATACGCGCTTCCAAACTGGCAATGCGCCGCTCTAGCGTGCTAATACGCGCAGCATCATCGGCCGGTGCGGCATAGAGCGCAGTGGGCAGGGCGGAGAGGGCAAGTAGGAGGGGAAGTAGTTTTCTCATGAAAATCCTTGAGTTGTGAAGGGAATTATATTTCAGGTAGCCTTTCGGGATGGGATACTACCTGAAAAATGGAAAATAAAACAGAGTGGGTGTAAATAAATGAGTTTAGTGTTTTCCTGGCATGGGAGAATTGAAGCCACCCTACCGGTTTGGGCAACGCTTCAGTTTGGTAGGCGGCGGCAGGGGGCATTATGTCATTTCTTTGCCGGTTTGGTCGTCGATTTGGGTTTGAGGCATGGTGTCGGTGTCAAGGCTGTCGATGTGCGGAGTGATGGTTTTGGCCTGGTGATCACTATCGAGGATGATGGCGATGCGGTGCTCTATGTTGCGGAGCTCAGGATCGTTGCCGATGGCTTGGCGGATGGCAGCATCGTGCTGCGGGCGGGCATGGCTGCTATTCCAGATGAAGGTTGGGGTGTCGTTGGACAATTTGGACAATTAGGTGCCGTTGTCGCTTTGCCGGGAACCGAAGTTGAGGCCTTAGCGGCGGAAGGTATAGTCGCCGATGCAGCCGGCGTGGTGGTTGAGGCGTAGGGTGAGACTGTCGGTAACGGTAGCGTAGATGTCGGGGTATTCAGTGATGCAGCGCCAGTGGCCGCCGAGTTGGGCTTCGTTGATAGGTGCAGCATGGGCGGCACTGAGGGTGGCAGTGAGGATAAGGTTGGTTTGGTGGGAGTTAGGTTTCAGGTAGCCTGCTTCTTGCCACAGCAGGCTACCTGAAACTTATGGCTGCTGCTTTACACGCCGGCTAGGTTGCAGAGGTATTGCCATAAGAGCGGAACGGGGCGGCCGGTGGCGCCTTTTTCTTTGCCGGATTTCCAGGCAGTGCCGGCGATGTCGAGGTGCGCCCAGGGTTGCTCTTTGGTGAAGTGGGCGAGGAAGGCGGCGGCGGTGAGGGTGCCGGCGGGGCGGCCGCCGATATTTTGCAGGTCGGCAAAGTTGGATTTGAGCTGCTCACTGTATTCTTCAAACAAGGGCAGCTGCCAGGCTTTGTCGCCGCTTTGGCGGGCGGCTTCGAGCAGGCTGTTGGCCAATTCCTGATTGTTGGCCACCAGGCCGCTGGCGGCGCTGCCCAGCGCGATGACGCAGGCGCCGGTAAGGGTGGCCACGTCGATGAGGGCGGCAGGCTTGAATTGGGCGGCGTAGGTGAGGGCGTCGCACAGGATCAGGCGGCCTTCGGCATCAGTGTTGAGGACTTCGATAGTGGTGCCGTCCATGGCGGTTACAATATCGCCGGGCTTGTTGGCGGCGGCATCGGGCATGTTTTCGCAGGCGGGGGCAACAGCGATGAGGTTGATGGGCAGTTTGGCGCGGGCGGCGGCAATGAAGGTGCCGATCACGCTGGCGGCGCCGCACATGTCGAATTTCATTTCGTCCATTTCGGCACCGGGCTTGAGGGAGATGCCGCCGCTGTCGAAGGTTACGCCTTTGCCTACCAGTACGACGGGCGCGGCGTTTTTATCGGGCGCGCCGAAGTAGGAAAGCTCGATTAAGCGCGGCTCTTGGGCGCTGCCTTTGGCTACCGACCAAAATGATCCCATGTGTTCGCGGATGTAGTCTGCCCCGATGATTTTGGCGGATGCGCCTGCGGCTTGGGCTTCGGCGCGGGCAGTGTCGGCCAAATAGGCGGGTGTGCAGATGTTGCCGGCGGTGTTGCCGAGGTCTTTGCACAGATTGATGCCGTACAGTAGGGCTTGGGCGCGGCCGAGCGCATCTTGGGCGGATTTATCGGCCGCGGGGGCGTAGAAATCGGCTTGCTGCAGGGCGGCGGGTTTGGCGGTTTTTTTGAAGCGGTCGAAACGGTATACGGCTTCGCCCAGCGCGGTAGTGAGCACATTGAGAGTATCGGCCAATTCGGCGGCGGAGAAGGTGCTTAAGTCGATGGCAAGCACGGGCTGTTTCTGTGCCCAACCGGCGGCATGGCGGAAGGCTTTGGCCAGCGTGTCGCGCCCTGTATTGTCGAGTTTGAGCACGGCGGTGTCGGCAAAGCCACCGTTAACGGGAATGCGGGCGGCGGCAAAAGGTTCGCTTTCGGTGAGCGTGCCGTAGAGCAGGGCGGCGGTTTCATCGGCCGGTGCGGCGGTGCACAAAAACAGGCGGGCGACTTGGTTGGCGGGCAGTGCGGCGGAGTATAGATGGAATTGCATGTTGATCCTTGGCTTGATTAGGGTGGAAAACGGGTGGCATTTTATCGCTTGGCGCGGAGGAAAGGCTACCTGAAAACAGCGTGGAGAAAATTTCAGGTAGTCTTTGCTTTTGAAAGAGGCTACATGAAAGTTTATGTGCCGATATGGCAATACAGTTGGTGTTGCCGGATGTAGCCGAGCACGGCGGGGGGGATGTCGGGGCTGGTGTGTTCGGTGGCGAGCTGTTGGCGGATTTGGCTGGAGCTGATGGGTAGCGGCTCGGCTTGCAGGATGTGTAGGCGGCCTTGGGGTAGGGCTTCGGCTAGCCAACTTTGGAGTGGGGCAGGAGCTTGGGCGAGGTTGCTGCCGGGGCGGGGGGCGGCGGCCATGCGGCATTGGCGCACGAGGTTTTGCCAACGATGCCAGGTGTGCAGTTGCAACAGGCTGTCCATGCCGATGAGCAGCCAGAGCTCGGCAGCGGGGAAGTGTTGGCGGAAGATTTGCACGGTTTCGTGGGTGTAGGTGGCGCCTTGTCGGACGATGTCGCAGTCGCTCACGGCGAGGCGGGAATCGGCTTGGGCGGCGATTTCGGCCATAGCTAGGCGGTGCTGGGCGGCGGTGCGGGGGGTGGTTTTGTGGTAGGGGTCGCCGGCGGGCAGGAGGATGACGCTTTCTAAATCCAGCTCGTCGGCAAAGCTGCGGGCAATGTGCAGGTGGCCGTTATGGATGGGGTCGAAGGTGCCGCCGAAGAGGCCGATGCGGGGCATGGTGGGGTTCCTTTGCGGTGGGTTTTAGGTAGCCTTTGGCTGGGCGGCGCCAATTCGCTTAACTTTTGCTATGGTATTGGTTCGCCTTGCTTGGGTAGTGTGTTAATTTGCCATATAAGGGGCTACCTGAAAATGGTCCGATAAATTTCAGGTAGCCTTTATCTGGTTATTTCAGCAGGTTTTTTAGGGCTAAACGCACGCCTTCGCCCACTTCGGTGTCGGGCGGGATACCTTTGGCGGCGGCGCGGGCTTCTTTTTCGTTGTAGCCCAGGGCGAGCAGGGTGCTGACGATGTCTTCGCTGCTATCGCCTGCTTGGGCGGCAGGCTGGGCTTGGGCACTGCCGGAGGCGGTGAGTTTGCCGCGCAGTTCGAGCACCATGCGTTCGGCGGTTTTCTTGCCGATGCCGGGGGCGGAGGAGAGGCGTTTGATGTCTTCGGCGGCGATGACGGCAGCAAGCTCGTCGGCGCTCATGGCGGAGAGGATGCCGAGCGCCGTTTTGGCGCCGATGCCGCTCACTTTGATGAGTTGGCGGAAGGTGTTGCGTTCGCTGTGGCTGCCGAAGCCGAAGAGGAGGTGGGCATCTTCGCGCACGATGAGCTGGGTGTAGAGCGAGACGGTTTCGCCCACGGGGGGCAGGGTGTAGAAGGTTTGCATAGAAACGTCGGCTTCGTAGGCGACGCCGTTTACGTCGATAACGACTTGCGGGGGGATGGCTTCGATGAGTTTGCCGGTGAGCTTGCTGATCATGGGATGAGGCTACCTGAAAAATGGGAAGAGGGGCATTATATCGGTTTATTCAAAAGGGTTATAATCGGGCATTGATTTTGATTGGGTTCAAGGGGGAATGATGATGAAACAACGGAATTTTGCGGCTGCCGCCTGCGTTGTGTTGTTGGCCGGCTGTTCGGGCAGCAATGTGCTGCTGGGCTTGGGCTTTACCGGCCGCTATCTAGGCGTGGGCACGGGCTTGAGTATTCCGGTTGGCAGCCGGAATAACGGCAGCAATGTGCAGGATTTGGGCGGTTTGCGCATTATTGAGGAGCAGGTGGTAACGTATTTCGATGCGCAGGGCAAGGCAGTGCAAAACGAAGTGAAGGGCGGCTACTACCGCCGGCTGCTGAGCCGCCAGGGCAGGGGTTATTTGGTGCAGGATTTTTACGAGAGCGGGCAGAAGCGCAGCGATGCCATGTTGCTCACCCGCGAGAGCCTGTATGATTTCCGTGCCCATCCGCAAAACGGGGTGCTTACCACTTATGCCATCAATGGCAATATTCTGTATCAGCAGAATTTTAGGAACGGTAAGATGGTGTCGGCTTCGTATTGAAGCGGGCAATATTGGCGAACCGGGCTGACTGAAAGGTAGTCTGGTTTGCTATAATCTGCCCGATTTTTTGCCGCTTCGGCGGCTGGCAACCAAATAGTAGAAGGGCTTTGCAATGTGCGGTATTGTGGGCGCGGTGCGCGCCAAGCAAAATGTGGTGGATTTTCTCACCGACGGCCTGAAGCGGCTGGAGTATCGGGGCTATGATTCTTCCGGTATTGCAGTGGGCACGGAGCAGGGCGTTATCGAGCGCGTGCGCCGCGTGGGCCGCGTGCAGCAGATGGAAGACGCAGCCAAGGTAGCCGGCCTGTGCGGCCACATCGGCATCGGCCACACCCGCTGGGCTACGCACGGCGGTGTAACCGAGCCCAATGCGCATCCGCATATTTCAGGTAGCCTGATTGCAGTGGTGCACAACGGCATCATCGAAAATTTCGAGGAAGAACGCGCCCGCTTGCAAGGCTTGGGCTATGTGTTTGAATCGCAAACCGATACGGAAGTGATTGCACACAGCGTACACCGCGAATACACCGCCAACGGACACCAGCTGTTTGCCGCCGTGCAAGCTGCCTGTGCGCGTTTTCACGGCGCGTATGCGATTGCCGTGATGGCGCAGGATAAACCGGCAGAATTGGTGGTGGCACGCATGGGCTGCCCGCTCTTGGTGGCCTTGGGCGAGGGTGAAACCTTTGCTGCATCAGACGTTTCTGCCGTGGTGGCCTTCACGCGCCGCATCGTGTATCTGCAAGACGGCGATATTGCCGAATTGGGCAGCGAAGGCATCCGCCGCCTCGTCGACTGCAGCGGGCAGGAAGCCAAACGCGAAGTGCGTGTGTCCGAGCTGTCGCTCACCTCGTTGGAGCTGGGCCCTTACAGCCACTTTATGCAGAAGGAAATTCACGAACAGCCCAAGGCAATTGCCGACACCGCCGAAGTATTCCTCGGTGGCGGCTTTGAGCCGGAAAACTTTGGTGCCAAAGCGCGAGAAGTGTTTGAACACATCCGCAGCATCAAAATCTTGGCCTGCGGCACCTCCTACTACGCCGCGCTCACCGCCAAATACTGGCTGGAAGCCATCGGCAGAGTGCCCACCGATGTGGAAATTGCCAGCGAATACCGCTACCGCGACGTGATTGCCAGCTCCGACCAACTGGTGATTACCGTATCCCAATCCGGCGAAACGCTGGATACCATGGAAGCCTTGAAATACGCGCAATTGCTGGGGCAGAAGCACAGCCTTTCCGTGTGCAACGTGATGGAATCTGCCCTGCCGCGCGAGAGCGAACTGGTGCTCTACACCCGCGCCGGCGTAGAAATCGGCGTGGCCTCCACCAAGGCCTTTACCACCCAGCTGGTGGTATTGTTCGGACTGGCGGTTACCTTGGGCAAAATGCGCGGCTATGTTTCCGAGCAGCAGGCGCAGTCTTATATGGAAGAGTTGCGCCAGCTGCCCGGCAGTATCCAGCACGCGCTCAACCTCGAGCCGCAGATTGCCGCCTGGGCGCACAAATTCGCTGAGAAAAACAGTGCCCTGTTTTTAGGGCGCGGCATCCACTATCCCGTGGCCTTGGAAGGCGCGCTGAAACTCAAAGAAATCACTTATATCCATGCCGAAGCCTACCCCGCCGGTGAGCTCAAACACGGCCCCTTGGCGCTGGTGGATGCGAATATGCCCGTGGTGGTGATTGCGCCGAACGACAGCCTGCTGGATAAAGTAAAAGCCAATATGCAGGAAGTGGGCGCGCGCGGCGGCGAGCTGTTTGTGTTTACCGATTTGGACAGCAACTTCCTGCCCAGCCCCAATGTGCACATCATCCGCACCCCGCGCCACGTGGGTGTACTCTCGCCGATTGTACACACCATCCCCGTACAGCTTCTGGCCTACCACGCCGCCTTAGTGCGCGGCACGGATGTGGACAAACCGCGCAATCTGGCTAAATCAGTAACGGTGGAATAGCGCTGCTGGAGTGAAAAAAGGCTACCTGAAAGTTTTGGGCTTTCAGGTAGCCTTTGGTTTGAGGAGTAGATATAGGGTGTCGCGGATTAAGGTTAAATCCAGATAAGGCGGTGAGCTGCAGGTAATACAGCTAATGCGGTAAGGTGAGCCAATGTATCTGACAGGCTGTGTTGCATGGAGGTGTGAGGCCGGGTAGTTCGTTGGGTAGCAGGCTGATGCTGCAGCAAAATGTTTGTGTTAGTGCGTAGTGAAATGACGAACAGCGGCTGACCAGGCTGGAAATTTAGGTTTCGTGAGGCGGAATATGGAGAGTGTTAGGCTGGCAAATTGGGGGAGGAGGATCGATTTGTTGTGATCGAAATGGCTGGCAGTAACGAAACAGGCTACCTGAAAATTTTCAGGTAGCCTGTGTTTGTCGGATTGAGGCTAAGACACCATCAATCTAAATTGCCCAATACGATGCGCAGGATGCGGCGGATGGGTTCGGCCGCGCCCCAGAGCAGTTGGTCGCCCACGGTGAAGGCGCTGATGTATTCGCCGCCCATGGCGAGCTTGCGGATGCGGCCTACGGGCACGGTGAGCGTGCCGGTAACGGCGGCGGGGGTGAGCTCGTGCATGCTGGCTTCTTTGGTGTTGGGCACGACTTTCACCCAGTCGTTGGCACCGGCGAGCAGGCTTTCGATTTCGGATACGGGCAGATTCTGTTTCAGCTTCAGGGTGATGGCCTGGCTGTGGCAGCGCATGGCGCCGATGCGTACGCACAGGCCTTCCACGATGGTGGGGCGGCTGCCGCCGAGTATTTTGTTGGTTTCAGCGTCGCCTTTCCATTCTTCTTTGGATTGGCCGTTGCCCAAGTCTACGTCGATCCACGGAATCAGGCTGCCGGCCAGCGGCACGCCGAAGTTGGCTTTGGGGTAGTCGGGCGAGCGCAGGAAGTCGGATACTTTGCGGTCGATATCGAGGATGGCGCTGGCGGGGTCGGCCAGTTCGGCGGCCACTTGGCTGTGGATGGCGCCCATGCCGTTGATGAGTTCGCGCATGTTTTTCGCGCCCGCGCCGGAGGCGGCTTGGTAGGTCATGCAGGAAGCCCATTCCACCAGGCCGTTTTGGAACAGGCCGCCCAAGCCCATGAGCATGAGGGAAACGGTGCAGTTGCCGCCGATGTAGTTTTTCACGCCGTTTTGCAGGGCGGCATCGATTACGTTGCGGTTGACCGGGTCGAGCACGATGACGGCATCGTCGTTCATGCGCAGGGCGGAGGCGGCATCGATCCAGTAGCCGTTCCAGCCGGATTCGCGCAGCTTGGGATACACGGATTTGGTGTAGTCGCCGCCCTGGCAGGTAACGATGATGTCCATTTTGGCCAGTTCGGCGGGGTTGTTGGCATCAAGCAGGATTTTGGCGGCCTGGCCGAAATCGGGGGCGTTGCCGCCTACGTTGGAGGTGGTGAAGAAATAGGCCTCGGGGATATGGGCGAAATCGTTTTCTTCGCGCATACGCTGCATCAAAACCGAGCCGACCATGCCGCGCCAGCCGACAAATCCTACTTTTTGCATAACTGCTCCTTGATTGGTAAAGAAGTATGAATGAAATGATACTGCCTTTTTAACCCTGCGGCGGGGAAAAGTAAAGGGGGGGTAAAACAGCGAGGGGTGGGTTTTCACCAGCAAAGCCGCTATAATGCGATTCGTTATTTTGTGTCTGCCCGGGCTGTTTGGCGCGGGGTTTTCTTAGAACCTACGAAAGGTGTAAATATGAGTTTGAAGATTGCCATCAACGGCTATGGCCGCATCGGCCGCCAGGTGTTGCGCGCTATTTACGAATACGGCTTGCGCGACCAGTTTGAAGTCGTCGCCATCAATACCGGTGGCGATTTACAAACCAACGTTCACCTGACCAAATTCGATACAGTGTACGGCCGCTTTGCCGCCGAGGTGTCGCACAACGAAACCCATTTGATTGTGAACGGCGACAAAATCCGCTTCTTGTCTCAGCGTGATCCGGCCGATCTGCCGTGGAAAGAGCTGGGTGTGGATTTGGTGTTGGAGTGTACCGGTGCCTTTACCAGCAAAGAGAAAAGCTCGGCACACATCAAAGCTGGTGCGAAAAAAGTGCTGATTTCCGCGCCTGGCGGTGATGATGTAGACGCCACCATCGTATACGGTGTGAACCACCAAGTACTCACGCCCGGGATGACCGTTGTATCCAATGCTTCCTGCACTACCAACTGCCTGGCACCCGTGGCCAAAGTGCTGGCCGATGGCATGGGCATTGCCAAAGGCTTGATGACCACCATCCACGCTTTTACCAACGACCAAGTGCTCACCGACGTGTGCCACAAAGACCTGCGTCGCGCCCGCAGCGCGGTGGAAAACATGATCCCCACCAAAACCGGCGCTGCCAAAGCCGTGGGCTTGGTGCTGCCCGAGCTCAAAGGCAAGCTCGACGGCTTCGCCGTGCGCGTGCCCACCATCAATGTTTCGCTGGTGGATTTAACCTTTGAAGCCGGCCGCGATACCAGCGTGGAAGAAATCAACGCACTAGTGAAAGCCGCCAGTGAGGGCGATCTGAAAGGCGTGCTGGGCTACAACACCCTGCCGCTGGTATCTTCCGACTTCAACCACACCACCCAGGCTTCTGTATTTGACAGCACGCTGACTAAAGTTTCCAACGGCAATATGGTGAAAGTGTTGTCTTGGTATGACAACGAATGGGGCTTCTCTTGCCAGATGTTGAACACCGCCCGCGCGATGTTCGGGATGCTGGTGCGCCCGTTTGAGTAATGCTTGTTTGTGATGTGAAAGGCTACCTGAAAGGTTTCAGGTAGCCTTTTGTGTGGTGTGTTGGTTATCGGTCGGCTTTGCTATGCCGATATTTTGTTTGGCTTGCTTCAGGTAGCCCAAAAGATTTCAGGTTACCTGAAAGTGCGGTTTCAACGAAGTTAAAACGAAGTACAGCGGAGTTTCTGCGAAGCTAAAGTTTACGGCCTCCAACTTTGAAAGAAAAAACAGGCGGGCTGCCTATTGTGGCAACTTGTGGCAACCCGCCTGTTTGTACGAATACGGTAGTTAGTGGTGATGGCCGTGTGTACCATGGGCATGGCCGTGGGCGAGTTCTTCGGCAGTAGCGGGGCGGATTTCGGCTACTTTGCCTTTAAAACGCAGTTTCATGCCGGCCAGCGAGTGGTTGCCATCCACCACGGCTTTGCCGTCGGCAATGTCGGTTACGCGGTAAACTAGGGTATCGCCGGTTTCGGGGTCGTCTGCTTCAAACATCATGCCCACTTCCACTTCCACGGGGAAGACGTTGAGCGGCTCAAGGCGCACCAATTCGGGGTCTTGCTCGCCGAATGCATCATCGGGGGAAAGGGTTACGTCCACTTCTTCACCCACGGTCTTGCCGTGCAACGCTTCTTCCACCAGCGGGAAAATGCCGTCGTAACCGCCATGCAGGTAGGCGATGGGCTCTTCTGTTTTGTCGATTAGCTGGTTGTTGGCATCAAACATTTCGTAATGCAGAGTTACTACGGTGTCTTTTTCGATGTTCATGGCAAGTCTTTCCTGCTTGGGGACGGTTAGGAAAATACTATTTTACTGCATTGCAAGGTTTAGGCAATGTGGCAGTAGCTTGGGCGTGGTAGGAGGAAATTTGCCGACACTCTGTGTTTGTTTGTATACGCAGTGGTGGAACGGTTGAGGTTAAATGGCGGAGGTGGCCTAGGTGTGGAGGATTGCGGTTTGGTTGGGGGTGTTGTTTTCTGTTGATTTATTTTAGGTTTTGTTGTGTTTAGGTAGGTTGGCTGGTGGTGTGTGGAAACAACGGAAGGGTTTTCAGGTAGCCTTTGTGGCGACGGGGATAGAGTGGTTTGTGAATATGGATAGTTTACAAAAAGATAAAATTTTTTTACTCGGAATACGGGCTAGGTCGGATAAATAAAAGGTCGGCATAGCAACGCCAACTTACTCTTGCCACGTTTTAGTTGTGTTTTCAGGTAGCCTCTCCTCCTAAAGGCTACCTGAAAATGAAAATTTGGTTTTTACAAGGTAAAAAATACCCCGTGCCGGAGGGGGCTGCGGGGTAGGGCGGTTATTGCTGGCGGTCGAGGCCGAAGGCTTTGTGCAGCACGCGGGTGGCGAGTTCAAGGTATTTTTCGTCGATCAACACGGAAACTTTGATTTCGGAAGTGGAAATCAGTTGGATATTGATGTTTTCCTCGGCCAGGGTGCGGAATATTGTGGCGGCCACATCGCTGTGCGAGCGCATGCCGATGCCGACGATGGAAACTTTGCACACGGTGTCGTCGCCGTGGATATCGGATGCGCCAACACTTTCCCGCACACTTTGCAAAAGCTCGAGCGTGTGGCGGTAGTCACCGCGCGATATGGTGAAGGAAAAATCGGTGGTGCCTTCTTCACCGGCGTTTTGGATAATCATGTCCACTTCAATATTGGCGGCGGAAATTGTGTCCAAAATCTGATAGGCGATACCAGGCTTGTCGGGAACGTCGCGCACGTTGATGCGGGCTTGGTTTTTGTCGAATGCGATACCGGATACAATGGCTTTTTCCATGTTGGGGTCTTCCTCGTAAGTAATCAGGGTGCCTTCGCCGCCATCGGTGAGGCTGCTCAATACGCGCAGGCGCACTTTGTATTTGCCGGCAAATTCTACCGAGCGGATTTGCAGCACTTTGCTGCCCAGGCTCGCCAATTCGAGCATTTCTTCAAATGATACGGTGTTCATGCGCCGCGCTTCGGGCACCACGCGCGGGTCAGTAGTGTAAACGCCGTCCACATCGGTGTAGATTTGGCATTCGTCTGCTTGGAGTGCGGCGGCCAGCGCCACGGCGGAAGTATCGGAACCGCCGCGCCCCAGCGTGGTGATGTTGCCTTCGGCATCTACGCCTTGGAAACCGGCCACAATCACTACTTTGCCTGCCGCTAAATCGGCACGCATTTTGCTGTCGTCGATGTATTCGATGCGGGCTTTGGTGTGGGAATTATCGGTTTGCACCAACACCTGCCAGCCGGTGTAGCTCTTGGCCGGAATGCTGATGTCCATCAACGCCATGGCCAAAAGGCCGATGGTTACCTGCTCACCGGTGGCGAGCACAACATCCATTTCGCGTGGGTCGGGAAACTCCTGGATTTCGTGTGCCAACGCCACTAGGCGGTTGGTTTCGCCGCTCATGGCGGACACCACCACCACCACGTCGTGCCCTTCGGCACGGGCACGGGCAATGCGTTTGGCCACATTCTTAATGCGATCGGGGCTTCCCACCGAAGTCCCGCCATATTTCTGTACCAATAAAGCCATTTGCTTGAATACTCTCTTTACTTTTGAAACCAACCCGTATCACATATGGCAACGGATTGGCCGAAAATTGGGAAGTGGACAGTTTGCCGATTTATCAGGCAGAGCGGCATTATTGCCAGTTCGGCATAAAAAAACAAGCCTCACATCGCCGCAGCCGTGCCATTACCTAGGGTCGCAGCAGTATTCGCGGCAGAACTTTTCCCTTGTCGGGTCAACCGCCGCACAAAGGGTTTGCTACAATCCGCCTGCCCGAATACGCAACGGCTACCTGAAAAATCCCACCATGCTCCGCACCCTTAAAACCATCTGGCACGGCCTCACTGCCAAAGGCGTACTCTTCCCCTACCAGCTCGCCTTCACCCTGCTCATCCCCCTGCGCAACTGGGCGCTTTCCCCCGCTGAGCTGCTGCGCCGGCTCGAGTTGCAGCCGCAACAGCGCATTCTCGAAGTGGGCTGCGGGCCGGGCTATTTCAGCCCTGCGCTCGCTCGTGCCGTGCCGCAGGGCAGCTTGGTGTTGGCCGACATTCAGCCCGAAATGCTGGCCAAAGCACGGCAGCGGCTGGAAAAACGCCATATTACCAATGCCGAATACCACCTGTGCAGCGGCAGCAGCTTTCCCTTTGCCAGTGCCTCTTTTCACCGCATCGTGCTGGTAACCGTTTTAGGCGAAGTGGCCGAACAAGCAGCCTACCTCGCCGAGTTCCACCGCCTGCTCGCTCCAGACGGGCTGCTGTCCATTTCCGAAGCCGCCGGAGATGCGGATAAACTCAGCCGCACCGAGCTTATCCAATTGCTCGAGCAATACGGCTTCACTCCTGTGCAACAGTTCGGCAACGAGCGCAACTACACGCTGAATTTCAGCAAAACAGATTTGAGCTTGGCAGAAACCCGCTGAGCTTTCAGGTAGCCTCATCCAATAGTTAAAAAGGCTACCTGAAAATAAAAGATACAAGGAAAACAATACCATGGCCAAAGCCCCAAAAACCCTCTACATCTGCACCGAATGCGGCGGCACCGTGCCCAAGTGGCAGGGCAAATGCCCGCACTGCGACGAGTGGAACACCTTGCAGGAAGGCCTTGCCGCGCCCGAGCCGAAGAATGCCCGTTTCCAATCGTGGGCGGCGGACACCACGCAAGTGCAGGAATTATCGAAAGTTACCGCCGCCGAAGTGCCGCGCGAACCCACCGGCATGGGCGAACTCGACCGCGTGCTCGGCGGCGGGCTGGTGGACGGTGCAGTGATTTTGTTGGGCGGCGACCCCGGCATCGGCAAGTCCACGCTGCTGCTGCAAGCCGTTGCCCTGATGGCGAAAAAACGCAAAGTGCTGTATGTGTCGGGCGAGGAATCGGCGCAACAGGTCGCCCTGCGCGCGCAGCGTTTGGGGCTGGATGCGGACGGCGTGCACCTGCTGGCAGAAATCCGCTTGGAAGCGGTGCAGGCTGCTTTGAAGCAGCACCAGCCCGCCGTGGTGGTCATCGATTCGATTCAAACCATGTATTCCGACCAAATCACTTCCGCGCCCGGCTCCGTGTCGCAGGTGCGCGAGTGCGCCGCCCAGTTCACGCGCATGGCCAAGCAGATGGGCATCGCCATGATTTTTGTCGGCCACGTGACCAAAGACGGCGCGATTGCCGGCCCGCGCGTGCTGGAACACATGGTGGATACCGTGCTGTATTTCGAAGGCGACCAGCATTCCAACTACCGCATGATTCGCGCCATCAAAAACCGCTTCGGCGCGGCCAACGAGCTGGGCGTGTTCGCCATGCTGGAAAACGGACTCAAAGGCGTATCCAACCCCTCCGCCATCTTCCTCGCTAGCTACCGCGACGACGTGGCCGGCTCGTGCGTGCTGGTAACGCAGGAAGGCAGCCGCCCGCTGTTGGTGGAAATCCAAGCGCTGGTGGACGACGCGCACGGCTTCACGCCCAAGCGGCTTACCGTCGGCCTCGAACAAAACCGCCTCGCCATGCTCTTGGCCGTGCTCAACCGCCACGCCGGCATCGCCTGCTTCGACCAAGACGTGTTCATCAACGCCGTGGGCGGCGTGAAAATCAGCGAACCGGCGGCGGATTTGGCGGTGATTCTGGCGATGGTGTCCAGCTTCCGCAACAAGCCGCTGCCCGAAAAAATGGTGGCCTTCGGCGAAGTCGGATTAAGCGGCGAAGTGCGCCCCGTGGCACGCGGGCAGGAGCGGCTGAAAGAAGCGGAAAAACTCGGCTTCAAACGCGCCATCGTGCCCAAAGCCAATATGCCGCGCAGCAGGAAAGAATTTGCCGGCCTGGAAATCTTCGGCGTGGAACGGTTGGACGAGGCGGTGAGATTGTGCAGGGATTTGGCGGAGTAGGGTGCAGGCTGCCTAAGAAATAGAGATATAGCAGATTCACTTAACTTCCGATACGGCATTGTCTTGCCTTGCCTCCTTTCTGTACCGTCTGCGGCTTGCTGCTTTGTATTGAAATTTAATTGAATCTATTATGGGATGGGCAATTGTTGCCTGTGTGTTTGGTGTTTTTACGGCCGTCTGAAACCGATCATTGAAAAGGCTACCTGAAAAATTCAGGCAGCCTTTATTGTTTTCCTATTGCCTTAATCTTCACGGCCGTGTTTTTGGATGAATTCGATTTTGTAGCCGTCCGGGTCTTCCACGAAGGCGATAACGGTGTTGCCGTGTTTCATCGGGCCGGCTTCGCGCACCACTTTGCCGCCTTTGGCGCGCACGGCATCACAGGCGGCGTAGGCGTCTTCCACTTCGATGGCGATGTGGCCGTAGGCATTGCCGAGGTCATAGCTTGCGGTATCCCAGTTGTGGGTAAGTTCAAGCACGGCAGTCTCGTCTTCGCTGCCGTAGCCGACGAAGGCAAGAGTGAAGCGGCCTTCGGGGTAGTCTTTGCGGCGCAGAAGTTTCATGCCAAGCACTTCTTGGTAGAAGGCGAGGGAGGCTTCGAGGTTGCCGACGCGTAGCATGGTGTGGAGGAGTCGCATGGTTTGTCCTTGGTAGGTGTTGGCTAGGGAAGCGGATTGTAGCAGGTTCACGGCGGGCTGCGGAGCTTGGGGCTGCCTGAAAATGACGGAGCCTGATTTCATATAGCCTCTTGCCGCGATTGTTTGCAAACGCGGTATCATCTCTATTATTTTCAGGTAGCCTCCAATTCAAGTCGTCAGGTTACCTGAAAAATCATCCGGAGACTCATCATGCCCAGCCGTACCGACCGCCTGCTCAAACTTTTGCAGCTGCTGCGCGCCAGCCGCCATCCGAAAAGTGCGCGGCTGTTGGCGCAGGAGTTGGGCATCAGTGTGCGCTCGGTGTATCGCGATATCGATACTTTGCGCGGGCAGGGCGCGGTGATTGGCGGTGAAGCGGGCTTGGGCTTCGTGTTGCAGCAGGATTGCAATCTGCCGCCGCTGATGTTTAGCGAAAACGAACTGGAAGCGCTGATGTTGGGCATGCGTTGGGCGGCGGCACATGCCGACGGCGAAATGGCTGAGGCGGCGCGCGCGGTGTTGGGCAAGGTACACACGGTGTTGCCGGCACGCCTGGCCGAGCAGGCGGCGGCGCATGCGGTGTATCCGATGGGCGGTACGGCGTATGGGAGCGGCGAAACACAGGTGTTGGCGCTGGTACGACAGGCTTTGCGGCAGGAAACGGCGCTCAGCTTCAGCTATACGGATTTGCGCGGGCAGGCCAGCAGGCGAACGGTGTGGCCGGTGGCGCTGGGCTATTTGGACGATGTGCGGTTGTTGGCGGCTTGGTGCACGTTGCGGCAGGCCTTCCGCCATTTCCGCTGCGACCGCATCAAGCAAGCCCAAATCGGCGCGGCCTATTCCATGCCGCACCGCCTGCTGCTGCAATGCTGGCGGCAGCAGGAGGGGCTGGATTTGAGCTCGTTTGATTTGAGCCGCTAGTGTTGATTTCGTTTCAGCGATGGTTTTGGCTGCTGACAAAAACTGACACAGCCATGGCGTATCATGACTGCACTTTCAGGCTACCTGAAAACATAATAAACTGTTTTAAAAAGGAAACATCATGAGCAAAATCACCCTCTATACCGTGCACCCTTCGCGCGGCAACAATGTACGCTGGATGCTGTCCGAATGCGGTGCGGATTACGACACTGTAGCGCTGGATTACCCGCAGCTCAAAGAGGCAGACTATTTGGCCATCAACCCGATGGGCAAAGTGCCCGCCATTACGCACGCCGGGCAAGTGATTACCGAGTTGCCCGCCATCCTCACCTATCTGGCCGAACTTTTCCCCGAAAAACGGTTGATCCCGGCTGCGGGCACGCCGGAGCGCGGGCAATACTACCGCTGGCTGTGGTTTGGCACGCAGCTTGAATACGCCATTCTCGACCGTTGGCAGCAAGTGCCGCAGAGCGAAGATCGGCGCCGCGCTATCGGCTATGGCGATTTCGATACTGTGTTGCACACCCTGCAAACCCTGCTGGCCGACGGCCGCGAATACGCTGTGGGACAACACTTTAGTGCGCTCGATTTATATTTGAGCGGCCTCTTGGCTTGGGGCATGTTCCGCACCCAAGTGGTGCCAAACGTTGAGCCGTTTGCAAGCTATATGCAGCGGCATCTGCAACGGCCGGCAGCGCAGGCGGCACAGAACTAGGGCGTTGGCGCAAAAAAAGGCTACCTGAACATGAGCTTCGCAGCAATGCGCGGAGCTTGTTTCAGGTAGCCTTTATATGTGTATATGTGCCAAGCGTTTATTTCGGCAGATAATCCATCGGATTGACGGCTCGGTTGTTTACGCGCACTTCGAAGTGCAGTTTCACGCGGTCGGTGCCGCTGCTGCCCATGGTGGCGATGGTTTGCCCGGCGGATACCTGCTGGCCTTCGCGCACGCTGATTTGGCTGTTGTGCGCGTAGGCGGTGAGCATACCGCCGGTGTGGTTGATGAGGATGAGCTTGCCGTAGCCACGGATGCCTTCGCCCACGTAGCTCACGCGGCCGGGGGCGGCGGCTTTCACGGGGGTACCGGCGCTGCCGGCGATGTCGATGCCTTTGCTGGAGGAGCCGTTAAACTGGGTGATGATTTCGCCCCGCACCGGCCATTGCAGGCTGCTGGGCGCGGCGCTGGTACGCTCGGCCGGGGTGCGTGTTACTGTGCGGTTGGGCGTATTGCTGGCGGATGTGCTGCGGTTGGTGCCGCTGCCCACGCGCAATCGTTGGCCCACTTCGAGCTGGGAGGAGTTTTTCAGGTTGTTCCAGGCCATTAGGCGGGAGACGGGTTGGTTGAAGCGTCGGCTGATGCGGTAGAGCGTGTCGCCGCGCTGCACGCGATAGTATTGATCGCCGGAGGAGGTGCCGGCGCAGGCGGCCATGAGGGCGGTGCATAAGAGGGCGGTGCAGGCGGAAGAGAATTTCATGAAGCGCTCCGTGTGATGGGGCAGCTGGGCTACCTGAAAAATGAAAGATACAGCGAGTGTGAGCTAAGCAAATTTGGCATGTGCTCAAGTGTGCTGTAAAGAAGTGCTTCTATCATACTATAGGAAACGGCAGGTAAACAAACCGGCCGGTCGGGCGGCGTTGGTGCGAACAGGGTATGATGTGGCTGTTTGCAAAATATAGCGCGAGGAGAGGGCTATGCCTTCTGCATTCAATCCGCAGGCCGCAACCGATATTTATTGCTTGCTATTTGAGCAATACGAAACGTTAGATTTAATGGGCCCGGTGGAGTTTTTGTTTCGCCTGCCGCAAACTAGATTGAAGCTGACCCTTTCAGGTAGCCTTTGAATGCAGTGGGCTTGGGAAAACTTTGCAAAATACCCGCTTGATTTTATGTATGGCGGGCAGATATAGGGATGGCTGTTGTGCCCTCAGGCTTGAGCTTTGGATAGCGCGGATTGAATCAGCATCTGCGTACCGAACCAGCCCCAGTAGATGCGGTGGCGCCAGATGAGGCCGTCTTTGAGCTGCATCAGTTCTAAAATGTCGATTTGCTCGCCATCGGGCGTTTGGCGCGGGTATTCCCACACGAGGAGGTCGCCGCTGGCAAGGTATTGGCCGCTGCGATACCAGCGCACCAATTCGTTGGGGCGGCGGTGGGTGCCTTCTTCGAGGAAGCGGCCGATTTCGGCTTTGCCATGCAGCACGCCGCTGTTTTGATTAAGGATGATGGGCACCAGGGGCGATTCGAGCTCGGCTGCTTCGTGATACAGTGCGAGCAGGGCGGCGGTGTTGCGGCTTTTGGCGGCTTCGTGCCATTGCCGGTAGATTTGTTCGGCAGTCATGATGTTTCCCAGTGTTGGATGCAAAAACCGAATACTACGCTTACTGGTGCTAACAGGCTACCTGAAAATGAGCGAAGCGTATTTCGTTAAACGATGCCTTAACATGGCTAAGGCGGAGTTTCTGCGAAGCTAAAATCATTTCTTTGTTTGAAAAGGAAAAAAACGATGCGTTACCTTGGAATTTGGCTCTTGCTGTTGGCGGGGGCGGAAGCGGCTTCGATTGTGATGGTGGCCGAGCGGCTTGGCGGGATGCCCACGCTTTTGCTGATGGTGTTGTCGTTTATGGCCGGGATGGTGATGCTGCGCAACCTGGGTTTTTCTTCGGTGATGCTGGCCGGATCGCTGTTTAATAGCCGGGGCGAGGTGTCGTTTTACCAACTGCTGTGGCCGCTGCGCTATATTGTGGCGGCGCTGCTGTTGATGTCGCCCGGTTTTGTGTCCACTGCTTTGGCTTTGCTGCTGATGCTGCCGATTAAGGGCGGTCCGGCGGCGGTGCGGCCCAACCAGATGGGGCAGAACTACCGATCTTCCGGTTACGGTGCGGACGGCGACATCATCGACGGCGAGTTTGAAACCGTGCGCCCGCAAGAGGAGCGTGAAGAAACCCGCTTGCTGGAACAGCACGATTACAAGCCGCCGCAATAAGGCTGATTAACCTCAAAAGGCTACCTGAAAATCGATACAAAGATTTCAGGTAGCCTTTCGCTTATCCGCCGCGCGTGTACAATACGCCTTTTCCCGCAACAGCAAACCCAGCAACATGAAACCGAACAGCCTCACGCAGCGCCCCATCGGCGTATTCGATTCCGGCGTCGGCGGGCTCACCGTGGTGCGCGCGCTGATGGAGCGGCTGCCTAACGAAAACATCGTTTATTTCGGCGACACCGCCCGCGTGCCCTACGGCGTGAAATCGCGCAGCACCATCGAAACCTACACCGCGCAAATCGTTGAATTCTTAATGCAACACGACGTGAAAGCGCTGGTGATTGCCTGCAACACCATCGCCGCCGTGGCCGGCGCCAAAGTGCGGCAAACCGCCGGCGGCATGCCCGTGCTCGACGTGATTGCCGCCGGCGCGCAAGCCGCGCTGGCCACCAGCCGCAACGGCCGCATCGGCATCATCGCCACGTCCACCACCGTCAACTCCAACGCCTACGCCCGCGCCATCCACGCGCAAAATCCGCAGGCGCGCGTGCCCTCCCAGGCCTGCCCGCTGCTGGTGCCGCTGGTGGAAGAAGGCTGGCTCGAGCACGAAGTTACCCGCCTCACCGTGCGCGAATACCTCAAGCCGCTGCTTGCCGAAGACATCGACACCCTCGTGCTCGGCTGCACTCATTATCCCCTGCTCAAACCCCTGCTGCAAAGCGAGGCCCCGCATCTGGCACTGGTGGATTCCGCGCTCACCACCGCCGAAGCCACCGCCGCCGCCCTCGCCGAGGCCGGCCTGCTCAACCCCAGCCAAACCCCCGCCGACTACCATTTCTATGTGAGCGACATCCCCCTGCGCTTTCAAACCATCGGTGAACGCTTCCTCGGCCGCAGCCTTGAGCAAATCGAAATGATGCGGCTGGGCTGATTGCCCCTAATCTTTTCAGGTAGCCTGAGTAACGCCACAGGCTACCTGAAAAAGGGCAAACTATTTTTTATAAGGTATCAGTTGGGTTCAGGCAACTGCTTTGGATTTCAGGTAGCCTTTGCCATGTGTGTCCTGTCCCCCTTTGCGCCTCATGCCGGCGCGGGGCACTCGTTTAGCTGCGTAAAAACAAGCTCTCTTGCAGAGGTCTTGTTTTAACTTCGTTAAAACGAACCCTTCTAGCGAAGGTTTCGTTTTTGCTCCGCAGAAACTCGCCCCCCTTCGGAGACCTCGTTTTCTTTGCTTCGCCAAAGAAAGGAAGCAAAGAAAGGCGACTGCGGGCACAGGTTTGGCTTCGCCAAACTTCCCTCACTCCGCGCGGTTTTTCGGGCGCAAAGAGAAACTGGATTAGCTGCAACTTGCGGCTACGCCGCTTCGGGCATGCAAGCCCTTGTCCCCCGAAAAACCTCGCTCCGTTCGGCTGCGCCAGCAGGGAGCGGCACAGCCCAGCCGATTGCACCAAATGTTTCGTTCCTGACTTTAAAAGAGGTTATTTTTATTTTTTATTAGTTGGTTATACGATATTTGCATACACAAGAGGCTACCTGAAAAATATTCCCCACCACTTTTCCAACTATTCCGCCATGACCAAAACCGTCATCCTCATTTCCGGCCGCGGCAGCAATATGCAGGCCGTGGTGCAGGCCGATATCCCTAATCTGCACATCGCCGCCGTGCTCTCCGACAACCCACAAGCCCCCGGCCTGGCCTGGGCGACAGAGCAGGGCATCCGCACCGCCGCCCTCAATCCCAAAGACTACCCCAGCCGCGCCGATTTCAACCAAGCCATGCTCGAACTCGTGGCCAGCCACGCGCCCGACCTCGTGCTGCTTGCCGGCTATATGCGCATTCTCCCGCCCGAGTTTTGCAGCCGCTTTGCTAATCAAATCATCAACATCCATCCCTCCCTATTGCCCGCCTTCCCCGGCCTGCATACCCACCAACGCGCCATCGACGAAGGCTGCCGCCTCGCCGGCTGCACCGTACATTTCGTAACCGATAAGCTCGATTGCGGCCCCATCATCGCCCAAGGCGCCGTGCCCATATACGATTCCGATACTGCCAATACCTTGGCTGCGCGCGTGCTGAAAATCGAGCACCAACTGCTGCCGCAAGCCGTGGCCGACTTCGCCGCCGGTAATCTGAGCATCCGCGGCAAACGGGTGCATAACCGGCGCACCGCGGGCGAAGCCGGGCAAGATTGAGCGTATGGCAAGCAGGGGCAACTTATATTGTCCACATCAAAAATGTTTTGTTTATCTTTTTCAGGTAGCCTTCAAGCAGCGGGATAGATGTTTACAATATCTTGTTTTTTGTTACAATCAGATCATCGGCAATACCCTTATTCCCCTTTCCAAACAGGAGCGGCAAGATGAAGCAAACCATGAT
>NZ_LXSM01000008.1:0-107787 GCF_001648395.1 Eikenella sp. NML03-A-027
TCTGCTTCAAAGAAACCAACAGGACAATGTCAAAACATCGTCTTGTCTTCTTCTCAACAGTGCAGGTGTAAAACACCCACACTTATCGGTAATCTGATTGTTAAAGAGCTGCTGAACCGTAAAACTGACAACAAAACCGTGCCGTAAGGAACAGCGAAGATGCGGACTATACGCCTACCAAAATATTTTGTCAAATACCGAAAAACAAAATATCCACAAACAAAAACTAAAGCACTAGGGTGAAATGAAATTTACCCGGCATAAATACAACTGACTACTGGCTACCTGAAAATCAAATCTGAAACCGGCCACCTTTAATCTGCGAAGCATTGCGCAATTTCGCTGCCAAACTATGATTACGTAACGCATGGGTGAGCGCCACGGCTAAGCCGTCGGCCGCATCGGCTTGCGGCTTCCCTGACAGCCTCAGCATCTGCACCACCATATGCTGCACCTGTTCCTTGGCTGCCTTACCCTGCCCCACCACCGCCTGCTTCACCTGCAAAGCCGTGTATTCATACACAGGCAACCCGCGCAGCACCAACGCCGCCACTGCTGCCCCGCGCGCCTGCCCCAGCATCAACGTGGCAGCGGGATTGACGTTCACAAACACCTGCTCCACCGCCGCTTGGTTCGGTCGATAAGTATCGATAATCTCGCCGATGTGCTGCACGATAATGCCGATACGTCCGGCCAGCTCGTCGCCGGGAATGGTTTTGATGCGGCCGGATGCCACATAGCTCTGATTCTGCCCCAGCACATCAATAACGCCAAATCCCGTTACCCGGCTACCCGGGTCGATGCCCAAAATCCGTATCGGCTTCCGCATAGTTTTTCCCTTTAAATTACTCAAACTGGTTTTCAGGTAGCCTCCGGCTTGCCAAGCAGGCTACCTGAAAACCGATTCGCCGCATTATTATAAGCCAAGTTTTCAGGTAGCCTGATATAAGCCAAGAGTCACACAGATTTGAAGTAGCCTACATAAAACGGTAAACTGCGAGCCGTTTCAATTCTTAAATTACGACTCCATCGCACCGATGAAGCCAGCATTCGACATCAAATCCGCCCGTCTCGACGCGCTCGCCATCCAGCTCAACACCGCCGAGCTGGCGACCATCCGACAAACCCTCACCGAGCGCGCCGCACAATACCGCGAGCTCAGCGATATGCCGCTGCTGCTTGACGTGCAGGCATTCGACTCGCCGGACAACCTAGATTTAGACAGCCTGCTCGGTCTGTTTGCCGAGCACAGCCTACCCATCGGCACCCTACGCCATCACGACGAGCAATGGCAGGCTGCCGCCCGCGCCCATCACTTAGCCTTTTGCAGCGATAACGCCAATGGTGAAGAACACAAAAGGCTACCTGAAAACACGCAACACGAAACGCCCAGCACCCCGTCCGCTCCCACCGTGCGCCAAACCCTTGTGGTGGAGAAACCTATCCGCACCGGTCAGCAGGTGTATGCCGAAAATGCCGACCTCATCGTACTGGGCTTGGTAAACGAAGGGGCCGAAGTCATTGCCGACGGCCATATCCACATTTACGCTCCCCTGCGTGGCCGCGCCCTGGCTGGCGCCAGCGGCAACCAAAATACCCGCATTTTCGCCCAATCGATGCAGGCCGAGTTGGTATCCATCGCCGGCATCTACCGCACTTTCGACCAACAGCTGCCGCCGCACCTCCACCGTCAGGCCGTGCAGATATATTTGCAAAAAGAGCGGCTGTCCATCGCCGCCCTCAACAAGATTATTTGAAACAACTTTATTTAGCTACACAATACAAACGGCGGCAAACCATTTTCAGGTAGCCTTCTTCAGGTAGCCCGCCAAACGTAACAACCCATTTCAACAAAACAGATTCACATAAGGGAAAGGATCATAACCGTGGCAAAAATTATTGTAGTAACCTCCGGTAAAGGCGGTGTGGGCAAAACCACCACCAGCGCCAGCATCGCCAGCGGCCTAGCTCTAAAAGGACACAAAACCGCCGTTATCGATTTCGACGTCGGCCTGCGCAACCTTGACCTCATCATGGGTTGCGAACGCCGTGTGGTGTACGACTTAATCAACGTTATCCAAAACGAAGCCTCGCTGCGCCAAGCGCTGATTAAAGACAAGCACTGCGACAACCTGTTCATTCTACCCGCCTCACAAACCCGCGACAAAGACGCGCTCACTCGCGAAGGCGTGGAACACGTGCTCACCGAGCTCACCGAAAAAATGGACTTCGAATTTGTGATTTGCGATTCGCCCGCCGGCATCGAAACCGGCGCACTGATGGCACTGTATTTTGCCGATGAAGCCATCGTTACCACCAACCCCGAAGTATCCAGCGTGCGCGATTCCGACCGCATTTTGGGCATTTTGCAGAGCAAGAGCCGCCATGCCGAAAAAGGCGAGCAAGTGAAAGAACACCTGTTGATTACCCGCTACAATCCCGATCGTGTAGAAAGCGGCGAAATGCTTTCGGTAAAAGACATCGAAGACGTACTGCGCATCCCGCTCTTGGGCGTGATTCCCGAATCGCAAAACGTGCTGCAAGCCTCCAACGTTGGCCTGCCTGTGATCCATCAAGAAGGCGTACCTGCCGCCGAAGCCTATAAAGACGTGGTGGCCCGCCTACTGGGCGAAAACCGGCCAATGCGTTTTTTGGAAGCAGAGAGAAAAGGCTTCCTGCAACGCCTGTTCGGAGGGTAAGCCATGTCATTGATTGATATATTGTTCGGCAAAAAGCCCAAATCCGCCAGCATCGCCCGCGACCGCCTACAAATCATCATTGCACAGGAGCGCGTGAAATCCCAAGCACCGGACTACTTGCCCACCCTACAGAAAGAGCTGTTGGGGGTATTATCGAAATACGTGCACGTTTCCCTCGACGATATCCGTATCTCACAGGAAACACAAAACGGTGTGGACGTGCTGGAGCTCAACATCATCCTGCCTGACTTCCAACGCAAAAGCGAAGAAGGCTAAGCCATGACCCTGACCGAATTGCGCTATATTGTGGCCGTTGCACAAGAACGCCACTTCGGCCGTGCCGCTCAACGCTGCTTCGTCAGCCAGCCCACCCTCTCCATCGCCATTAAAAAGTTGGAGGAAGAACTCTCGGTTTCGCTATTCGACCGCAGTAGCAACGAAGTCAGACCCACTGAAACCGGCGAGCGCATCATCACCCAGGCGCACCGTGTTTTGGAAGAAGCCGACCGTATCAAACACCTAGCCGCCTCCGAGCAAAATGAGCTAGCTGGCGTGTTCAAGTTGGGGCTGATTTTTACCGTGGCTCCCTATCTTTTGCCGCGTCTGATTTTATCGCTGCGCAAAGTGGCACCCGATATGCCCCTGATGCTGGAAGAGCACCACACCGCCAACCTCACCGATTCCCTGAAAAAAGGCGAATTGGACGCCATCGTGGTGGCCGAGCCCTTCCAAGAGTCCGGTATCATCACCGAGCCGCTTTATAGCGAACCGTTTTTCGTTATCGTGCCGAAGGAGCACGAATTTGAAGAGCTCGATGCCATATCTGTGCAGCAGCTGACAGAACAGCAGGTGCTGCTGCTCAGCGAAGGCAACTGCATGCGCGACCAAGTTTTAGAAAGCTGCAGCAAACTGGCCTCCCGCCAGCGCATCCTCGGTCTGGCCAACACCCTGCAGGGCAGTTCCATCAACACCATCCGCCATATGGTGGCCAGCGGCCTGGGCATCAGCGTACTGCCCTCCAGCGCCCTCACGGACAACGACCACCTGCTGTTTTCCATCATCCCCTTCGAGCCGCCCGTACCCAACCGCCGCATCGTATTGGCCTCACGCCGCAACTTCGTGCGACCGCAGGCATTGCAGGCATTGCGCCAAGCCATTCTGAAATCCCAGCTTACCGGTGTGCGTTTTGCCGAAGCCTAGCCGGTTTGGCAGAGGCTACCTGAAATCGTCTGATTATTTTTCAGGTAGCCTTAAAACGGCCGGCAAGCGGCAAACCATAATGCCTGATGAAGCACAGTGCTTCAGCCATGCCTTTAAAGATGAAAAGGCTACCTGAAAATCCCCACAACCATTTTTCAGGTAGCCTTTAGCTTTGTTTTGTTTAACCGGCAAACCAAGTACAATACCGCCATTATTTTTTCCAACTTTTCCGCACAACCATGCTCACCTTCCAACAAATCATCTTCAAACTGCAAAACTACTGGGCCGCCCAAGGCTGCACCCTGCTCCAGCCGCTCGATATGGAAGTTGGCGCCGGCACATCCCACCCCGCCACCTGCCTGCGCGCGCTCGGCCCCGAACCGTGGTTTGCCGCCTACGTCCAACCCAGCCGCCGCCCCAAAGACGGCCGCTACGGCGACAACCCCAACCGCCTGCAGCACTACTATCAATTTCAGGTAGCCCTCAAGCCCGCCCCGGCCAATATTCAAGACCTCTATCTCGATTCCCTGCGCGAATTGGGCATCGACCCCAAAGTGCACGACATCCGCTTCGTCGAAGACGACTGGGAAAACCCCACCCTCGGCGCATGGGGCTTGGGCTGGGAAGTTTGGCTCAACGGCATGGAAGTCACCCAGTTCACCTACTTCCAACAAGTCGGCGGCATCGACTGCACCCCTGTGCTTGGCGAAATCACTTACGGCATCGAACGCCTGGCGATGTACCTGCAAGGAGTGGAAAACGTTTACGACCTCGTTTGGGCAAAAACGCCGGACGGCAACACCATAACTTACGGCGATGTGTACCACCAAAACGAAGTCGAACAATCCACCTACAATTTCGAATACAGCGATGCCGACTGGCTGCTGCGCCAGTTCAACGACTACGAAGCGCAAGCCAAACGCCTGCTGGCCGTGGAAAACACCAGCCTCGCCCTGCCCGCCTACGAACTCGTCCTCAAAGCCGGTCACACCTTCAACCTCTTAGACGCACGCGGCGCTATTTCCGTAACCGAGCGCGCCACCTACATCGGCCGCATCCGTGCACTAAGCCGCACCGTGGCGCAGAAATATGTGGAAAGCCGTGAGAAACTGGGCTTCCCGCTGATTAAAAACAAGGCGCAATCAGCCTGAAAATGCTAGAATTCTCACCAACCTAACAAACAAGTGCCGCCTGCCTCCTGATTAAAAACCCAGCACCATCTACAGCAACGGCAGGCTACCTAAAACCAAACGACACGCTGCAATGAACACCCAAACCCTTTTAATCGAACTCCTCACCGAAGAACTCCCCCCTAAAGCCCTGAATAATTTAGGCAACCACTTCGCCGCTTCTGTTGCCGAAGGCTTGGGAAAAGCGCAACTGATTGACGGCGCAGCTGAATTTACCGCCTACGCCTCGCCGCGCCGTCTGGCCGTTCAAATCAAAAACGTCAAATCCGTTCAAGCCGATCAGAAAATCGTGAAAAAAGGCCCTGCCGTGGCGAATGCCATGAAAGACGGTGTACCGACCAAGGCTTTGGAAGGTTTTGCGCGCGGTGCTGGGGCGAAAATCGAAGACTTGACCATCGTCCACGACGGCAAGCAGGATGTGTACGCCTACGAATACGTCCAAACCGGCAAACCGTTGGGCGAACTTTTGGAAGACATTATCAATCAATCGGTTAAGAAACTACCGATTCCAAAAGTAATGCGCTGGGGCAGCAGCACGTTTACCTTCGTGCGCCCTGTTCACGGGCTGATTGTGCTGCACGGCGGCGACATCGTGAACGTCAGCATTTTGGGTCTGCAAAGTGGCAATCAAACCTTGGGGCACCGCTTCCTGTCCAACGGCGAAATCACCATTGAAAACGCCGACAGCTACGCCGCGCAAATGCGTGAACAAGGCAAAGTCGTCGCTTCGTTTGCCGAGCGTAAAGCCGCCATTCAGACAGCCTTGAATGAGCATGCAGGTCGTCTGAAAGCTACCGTAGCCGCCGATGGAGCACTGTTGGACGAAGTTACCGCACTGGTCGAATGGCCTGTGGTATTGGAAGCCGGTTTTGAAGAACATTTCCTCGCCGTGCCGCAGGAATGCCTGATTCTGACCATGCAGCAAAACCAAAAATACTTCCCGCTGCTCGACCAAAACGGCAAGCTGATGAACCGCTTCCTGCTGGTCTCCAACCTGCAAACCGAAGACCCGTCGCACATCATCCAAGGCAACGAACGCGTCTTGCGCGCGCGCCTGTCTGATGCCGAGTTCTTCTACAAACAAGACCAAAAAGCGACTTTGGAAAGCCGCCTGCCCAAGCTGGCGAACGTGGTGTATCACAACAAAATCGGTTCGCAAGCCGAACGCATCGAACGCCTGCAAAGCATCGCCGCCCACATCGCCAAAGCTCTGGGTGCAGATGCCGTCGCAGCCGAACGCGCCGCGCGTTTGGCGAAAGCCGACTTGGTGACCGAAATGGTCGGCGAGTTCCCCGAACTGCAAGGAACAATGGGCAAATACTATGCCCGCTTGGACGGCGAAACCGAAGAAATCGCCGAAGCCATTGAGCAGCACTATCAACCGCGTTTTGCCGGCGATAGGCTACCTGAAAGCAAAACCGCCACCGCCGTAGCGCTGGCCGACAAACTGGAAACCTTGGTCGGCATTTGGGGCATCGACCTGATTCCGACCGGCGACAAAGACCCCTACGCCCTGCGCCGTTCCGCCTTGGGTATTTTGCGGATGCTGATGCAGTATGGCTTGGACGTAAACGAGCTGATTCAGACGACCTTCGACAGCTTCCCCAAAGGTTTGCTCAACGAGAAAACGCCGCCTGAAACCGCCGACTTCATGCAGGCGCGTTTGGCCGTGTTGCTGCAAAACGACTATCCGCAAGACATCGTCGCCGCTGTACTCGCCAAACAGCCGAGCCGTTTGGACGATTTGACCGCCAAACTGCAAGCCGTTGCCGCGTTCAAACAACTGCCCGAAGCCGCCGCACTCGCCGCTGCCAACAAACGCGTGCAAAACCTGCTGAAAAAAGCCGATGCCGCGCTGGGCGAAGTCGATGAAAGCCTGCTGCAACAAGACGAGGAAAAAGCCCTGTATGCCGCCGCGCAAAGTTTGCAGCCGAAAATTGCCGCCGCTGTTGCCGAAGGCAATTTCCAGACCGCCTTATCCGAACTGGCTTCCGTCAAACTGCAAGTCGATGCCTTCTTCGACGGCGTGATGGTAATGACGAAAGACCCCGCCGTAAAACAAAACCGCCTGAACCTGCTGAACCGCTTGGCAGAGCAGATGAACGCGGTGGCAGATATTGCTGTGTTGAGCGAGTAGCTAAATTTAGCTGAAATATCAAGCATTTTATTACTAATCTCAACTTTAATACTTGGAAATAATTTTATGAAGCATATTCACCGCCCGTTACCATTCGTGCTGACATCTACAAATACCGGAACAATGATCGTGAATCACCAAGATTATGCCTATGATCAACAAGGTAATTGTTATGGAGTAGGATATCAATATCTCAGCCAAGGTAGTTTCGACCCTTCCGAAATCGAACTAGTTCTGAACCTACTGAATTTACGTAAGAATTATCATGGCGAAGGAGTGGTTGCACTAGATTGTGGTGCGAATATAGGTGCACATACCATTGCCTGGGGCATAGAAATGACAGGATGGGGTAACGTTATTTCTTTTGAAGCTCAAGAACGTATTTATTATGCCTTAGCAGGAAACATAGCTTTAAATAACTGTTTCAATGTAAAAGCCATTCACGCTGCTTTAGGTAATACCAAAATACTACCAGATCCATCTACCCACTTCTTGGATATACCAGTTCCTGACTATACCAAACATGCATCGTTTGGTAGCTTAGAACTACGCCCTTCTGACCATAATGAGTTTATTGGCCAACAAATAGACTATCAGAAGCATACGCAAAAAGTACCATTGCTATCTATTGACACTTTAGATTTGTCACGAATTGACTTAATCAAAATGGATGTGGAAGGAATGGAAATAGAAGTGTTAAATGGCGCAACAGATAGCATTAAAAAAAATAGACCCGTTATGTTGGTCGAAATCTTAAAATCTGGCGGAGATAAAATAGTTGATTTTTTCCAAAGCCTTGGATACACATTCTTCACCAAAGATATCAACCTATTAGCCATTCACAAAAGTGACCCAATCTTAGATCACCTTAAGGTAGGGCATAGTGAATACCGCTTACTTTCCAAACGGCTATGGCAAAAAAAAGAACATTCTGAAGCCTTACACTATTATGCAATATATCTGAAACAGCGAATAAATAAGGATAATGAGCTTACAGATGTCCATTTATTTCATCCTGACGTAGACAAGCCAAACTTTTAAACAATTTATCTTAATTAACGGCTTATAATTATATGAAATTATCCAAAGTGATTATTGCTTATTTATTTGGGAGAAAAAAGAAGTGCAACAACTTTGATTTGAATAATATATCATCAATTCTAATTCGCCCATTTGGTTTTGCCTTAGGTGACAGCCTGATACATCTCGCTTTTGCAGAACAATTAAGGAGTATATATCCAAATCTAAAGTTAGGCATTATGGCTGGACGAAACCGAGATTTATTTATAGCAAGCAATCTCTTTGATAAAATTATTCCTTGTAATTTTCTTGAATATACGAAAAATCATAAAAAATGGCAGTTACTATTAGACTTCAGAGAAACATACAATACCCCTGATTTAATCGCTGATAAAATCTTATCTCCTGAGACGACAATAATTTTCTCTAAACAAGATAAAGAATACTATAATCTCGAGACAATTTCTAATTATGATTTCTGCTGCCCGTTTGATCCAAATAGTCATGTCGTAAATCATCTTCAGACTTCTATATTTGGTCAATATTTCGACTTACCGAGAATTATTCCGAAATTAACAATTCCACACGTGGAAATAGATAAAGTGTTGCCTATTTGGGATAGGCTATTTACCCTACCTGCCAATCTTGGCAAGACTCTAAATATACTGCTAGCCCCTCAAGGAAATGCTCAATTGAAAAAACAAATTCCCCCCTCAGAGTTAGCACAACTACTTAACGAAAGTCTTCCCGCATCCTCCAGAATCAGGGTATTAATGGGATACACAATTGGTAGCAAAGAATATTTCCAAACTCTCAAGGAATTATGCCGTTATGACATACTATTAGGTCTATCACCACCCACTACTTTAAAAGAATATTTAGCTTTATCAGCATCAGCAGATATTATCATTGGCGTAGATAGCGGAACTGTCCATCTAGCGTGTGCATTACAAAAACCATTATTAAGCTTCTATGCACGACATAACATAGATACTTGGCATCCATTATCAAATCCAAACACTCCTCACTTGATGATTACCGCCTCTCAAAACAATAACAACCCAGTAGCTACTGAAAATTTCCCTATTGAATTGGCAGTAAAATGGTTATCCCAACAAATTTCGTAATGTCGGTTGGTTGTATATAAAGATCAAAATGTCACTTAAATATAAGTTAAAATTATGGAATTATAAGCGTAAATTTACCTACAAGAAGGCAAAAATTTTCTTCTATTACTTACCTTTATTAGCTATCGACACAATATTTGCAAGAAAACCTGTATCCAACTTACCCAAAAAAGGCAATATATTATTAATATTCAATAATGTAATTGGTGACACTGTAGTCTGTACTGGCCTGCTTAGAAACTTAGTAGAATTAGGTTATGAAGTTTCTGTTTCATCACGAAAACAATCTTTGGATTTATTAAAATATAACCCTTATATAAAAGAAACCTTTCTTTACAATGATAACAAACTAACGAATTTCTTTTACTCCTTATTATTACTTAGAAAAAAGAATTTTGATTTAGCCATCGAAGTACGTATTGCGAGAAAACCCTCCTATAAAGACTTACTTTATCATGCATTAATAAAATCACCAATATTAATTGGTTGTAATAAGGATATGTTTAAAACTTTTAATGTAACTATCCCTTGCAAATTGCAACAAGTACATGTAATCGAACCTTTAAGAAGAATATTAGATATATTTGGTAAAACTATAACTTATAGAGACATGTCTTATGACTTATTTTTTTCTCAAGCTGAAGAGGACTATGTTGCAAGCCAAGTATCTGAGAAAAATTTCATAATATTTAATCCACTTGGTAGTAAAAACACGCATTGCTTATCCCCAAAACAAGCTCAATGCATATACGATCAACTGAATATCTTAGGGTATAAAATCTTTATTACTGGAGAAAAAGAAAAACTAAGCATACTAGGATTTAGCGAAAGCATTATTTTTCAATCTAGAAATATTATTGATATAATTCCTTTGGTGAAGAAAGCAAAGTTAATTGTTAGTGTTGACACATCAATTATTCACATTGCAACCACTTTCAATAAGAATACCATCGCCATTTACCCACACTCATCCAAAATTCATATACCAAGCCCTCCACAGAGCGAATTAGATCTAATAAAATACAACTACTGGCTATATTACACCCAAATGGAATATGGTTTATATGGCATACCAGTTAACAAAATATCTAACTTCTTCTCTATTAGCACGGTTTTCTGGCATCCAAATAACCCAAACAGCATACAAATTGTTGTGGACTATGACTACATATCCAAAGCTAGCTCAATAGATTTAACTTATCGCATCAATGAAGCCATCGACTCTTTAAAAGTGTTCTAGTAATTCATTACCATTAACATTATGAACATTCCATTTTCAAAAAGAATTATTATCCGCCTGTTTGGTCAAAAGCGACACTCTATTGGCTTTGATTTTAATAATATAAAATCCATCCTAATCCGCCCATTAGGGGATGCTGTCGGCGATGCAATTATCAATCTAGCTTATGCCAAGCAATTAAAAAACATTTACTCAAATATCCAATTAGGCGTACTGGTTACTAATAGAAATAAAAATATTTTTTCCAACTCTCCATTAATAGATAAAACGATAGATAGAACTCCTATCAACTATCTTAGGCAGCGAAAAAAATGGGATTTACTCCTAGACTTTGGTGAATGCCTGGATAGTAGAAGCATTACTGCTTCATCTATTCTTTCTCCTCGTGCTATTATGATTTTTAAAAAACGGGCACGTAAATATTACTCTATGCAAAATGTTCATAACTATGACTTTTACTGTCCCTACAATCCAAAGGATCACGTAGTTCGACATTTACATACATCATCTTTTTCCCAATACTTCTCTATCCCAGAGGCTATCCCAGAATTAAAAATCCATCTAACTGAACAAATTTCTGGGAAATTCTGGCAATGTGATACCGAAAAGAAGATTCGTATATTTTTAGCACCGCAGGGTAGTGTTCCTTTTAAATGCTTGCCAGAAAAAGAGTTATCAGAGTTACTGAACTTGTTCAATAAAAATTATTTTAGTCAAGCTAAATTTATTGTATGCAACACCAAAAACTCAGAAGAATATTTTAAAAAATTAAAACTATTATGTACTTCTGACATTGATTTATCACTTGCTCCAAAGACCTCACTAGAAGAATATATTGCGCTAACAGCATCATCTGATATTGTTATTGGGGTAGATAGTGGCACAGTGCATTTAGCGTGTGCCCTGAAAAAACCTCTTCTAAGTTTTTATGTTGACCATAATATAAATACATGGGGCCCACTGCATCACAAAGATGTTCCCCATTTTATGGCAGTTTCCCACTCTGAGAAATGTTTTTCAGAAAGTGAGGAAATTAGCTGGCAACATCGTGGGGATTTCCCTATTGCAAAAGCTGCAAACTGGTTAAACCAACAAATCACCGCCATTTTGGAGCAACAAAATGCATAAACTCATCGCATTAAGTACCCACAAATTCGCCACTGGTGGTGGAATAGAAAGTTATACGATTGATTTGGCGAAGCAGCTTTCAAATGATGGAAAAAAAGTTAAGGTTTATGCCTCGAAATTTGATCATAGCTTACCGGAATACTCCAAAATTCAACCGGTATTAATTAATCAAAAACATACTCTGAAAAAACTGCGGCCATTTTTCTTTACCAGACAGCTAAATAAAATTCATCACACTGATGAATATCTGATTGCCTGCAACCCTTCTGATTATGCCGATATTTATATTTGTGGTGGGACTCATTTAGGCTACCTGAAAGCCATGGAGCAATCGCCAAACTTGATTGACAAATTGGCTGTATATCGGAATCGTACCAATTATACCACTGCAAAATCCATTATGGCGCACTCAGAAATGATGCGTCAGGAGCTGATTAATCTATATAATATTCCGGCACAAAAAATCCAAACAATCCACCCGCCTGCCGATACAAACCGCTTCACCCACCATTCAGAAGGAATTGCCTCTATCCGGCAACAATATGGGTGGAAAGATGAGGACGTTATTTTCCTATTCCCGTCCACAGGCCATAAACGCAAAGGATTAGATTTATTGGCAGATTATTTTAAAACCACTACCTTGCCCATCCGACTTGCCGTTGCCGGGTCACCGCTTCCTTATCCGATTGCAAACGTGCAGGAGTTAGGCTTTTGCAAAAATATGCCAGATCTTTACCGCGCCGCTGATTACACCATCATGGCCTCGCTATATGAGCCTTTCGGCTTAGTGGGCGTGGAATCAGTGTTATGTGGCACTCGTGTTGTTTTATCGGAAAATATAGCATGCTGCGAAGTTATGAATAACGAGGCAGGCTTCTTCTTCTCGCGGGAAGATAAGCACAGTTTGGATCAAACTATTCGCCAAGCTGTTGCTCTTAAACAGCAAGGCCGACATAAAATCGACAAACCACTATCGGCATTAGCTTACAATCCTACTCTTGAGTATCATATAACCAAGCTCTATGCCATGCTGGAAGAGCTGGAACATAATTAGAACACTCCAAGTATCTGCTTTATGCACCTCCTCATCACCGGCGGTGCCGGCTTTATCGGCTCGGCAGTTATCCGCCATATCATCCATCACACTCGAGATTCTGTTATCAACCTCGACAAGCTCACCTACGCAGGCAACCTCGAATCCTTGGCAGAAGTTTCAGGTAGCCCCCGTTATACCTTTGAGCAAATTGATATTTGCAACCATGCCGAGCTCAACCGCATATTTGCCCAGCATCAGCCCGACGCGGTGATGCACCTGGCAGCAGAAAGCCATGTGGATAGGAGCATAGACAGCGCTGGCGAATTTATCCAAACCAATATTGTCGGCACCTTTAACCTGCTCGAAGCAGCCCGCTCCTATTGGCAAAGGCTACCTGAAAGCCGCCGCGTGGCATTCCGCTTCCACCATATCTCCACCGATGAGGTGTTTGGCGACTTGCATGGCACCAGCGATTTGTTTACAGAAACTACGCCCTATGCCCCGTCCAGCCCCTATTCTGCCAGCAAGGCTTCCAGCGACCACCTTGTGCGCGCCTGGCTACGTACCTACGGCCTACCCGCCATCATTACCAACTGTTCCAACAACTACGGCCCCTACCACTTCCCCGAAAAACTCATTCCGCTGATGACTCTGAACGCCCTAACCGGCAAACCCCTGCCTGTCTACGGCAACGGGCAACAAATCCGCGATTGGCTCTTTGTGGAAGACCATGCCCGTGCGCTGTATCAAGTCATTACCCAAGGCAAAATCGGCGAGAGCTACAATATCGGCGGCCACAACGAAAAAACCAATCTTGAAGTGGTACAAACCATCTGTACCCTGCTGGAAGAACTTGCTCCCGAAAAACCTATTGGCGTGTCGCGTTATGCTGACCTGATTACCTTTGTGCCCGACCGCCCAGGCCATGATCTGCGCTATGCCATTGATGCCGCCAAAATCGGCCGCGAGCTGAGTTGGCAGCCGCAGGAAACATTTGAATCCGGTATGCGCAAAACCGTACAATGGTACTTGGATAACAAAATCTGGTGGCAACGCATCCTCGATGGCCGTTACCGCCTGGAGCGGCTTGGCCACTACTTATCAATCCAATAATCCGGAGATCCTATGAACATCCGTAATAGCATACTGCTCAGCTTCCTTACCCTCAGCATCGCTCTCTCCTGCGGTGTGGAAGCCAAAACCCGCCCCCACCGCGCACCTGCTGCCACCCAGCAGTAACAACGCGCCGACGGCAGCAGCCAAGAGCGCGCCGTGGTTATCCACGAAAACGACACCCCGCGCGGCATTGCCGCCGAAAACCGCTGGATTGCCTAAAACATGCCCGGCTACCGCAAAGTCGGCCAAGCCCTGGTTCAAGGGCAAAACGGCATCTACGACCGCATAAGCGTAGTCGGTCCGAACGGCGAGCGCAAAGAAGTATTCTTTGAAATCAGCGAATTCTTCGGCCGCTACAACGGCAAACTGCTGGGCGCGGAATAGGCACAGCAAACCATAAAAAGGCTACCTGAAACATTTGTTTTCAGGTAGCCTTCTGCCACAGAAAGGCAACCGTATGAAAGGCATTATTCTCGCCGGTGGCAGCGGCTCACGGCTGTACCCCATTACACGTGGTGCCGCCAAACAACTCATGCCCGTATACGACAAACCGATGATTTATTACCCCTTATCGGTATTAATGCTCGCCGGCATCCGCGACATCCTCATCATCACCACCCCCGAAGACAACGCTGCCTTCCGCCGCCTGCTCGGCAATGGCAGCGACTTCGGCATCCGCCTTCAATACGCCGTACAACCCAGCCCAGACGGCCTTGCCCAAGCCTTCATCATCGGCGAAGAATTTATCGGCGGCGACAACGTCTGCCTCGTATTGGGCGACAACATCTTCTACGGCCAATCCTTCACCCAAACCCTGCAGCAAGCCGCCGCCCAAACCCACGTCGCCACCGTATTCGCCTACCAAGTGAAAGACCCCGAACGCTTCGGCGTGGTCGAATTCGACCCGCACCTCAAAGCCCTATCTATCGAAGAAAAACCCAAACAACCCAAATCCAACTGGGCGGTAACCGGCCTCTATTTCTACGATAAACGCGTAGTCGAATTCGCAAGACAAATCAAGCCATCCGCACGCGGCGAGCTCGAAATCTCCGACCTCAACCAGCTCTATCTCGAAGACGGCAGCCTTTCTGTGCAACTGCTCGGCCGCGGCTTCGCCTGGCTCGACACCGGTACACATGAAAGCCTGCACGAAGCCGCCTCATTTGTGCGTACCATCCAAAACGTGCAAGCCCTTCAGGTAGCCTGCCTCGAAGAAATTGCCTGGCGTAACGGCTGGCTTTCCAACGAGCAATTGGCCGATTTGGCCCAATCTATGGCCAAAAACCAATACGGCCAATACCTGCTGCGGCTGCTAGAAAAATAACCTCACTCTGCTTACCAATCATGAAACCAATCCTCCTCATCCTCCTGCTCGCCGCCCCTCTGGCCCGCGCCGACATATCTCTTATCCGCCCCATGAGCCCGGCCGAATGCAAACAAGCCGTTATCGACAGTATGGAGATGTTTGTAGACAGCCGCTACTGCGAAAAAGGCGACACCGAACAAACCCGCCGCCAAGCCATGATCGGCTGGTATGCCATTGGCGAGCTCAACAGCAAATCCGGCAATGAAGAATTCAACCGCTGTGCCCTTACTCCAGAGCAACGCCAAGAACTCTCCGACTTAACCAAACACTACGAAGCCATCATGCGCAGCCCTGAGCGCCTGCAACAATTCTGCACGCCTGACAACCGCGCCCGCATCGCACCGCTCTACCCCCGCTATATGCACCTGTTGCAAGAAATGGAAAACATCCGCAACCGGCGTAGCGAACATCCGTAACCCCTTTTCAGGTAGCCCCATGCGCCAAGCCCTACTCCTTGCCACCATGCCCGCGACCGCCCAAACTTAAAACAACCGCTGGACACATTTCCGCCTTACCAACACCGAAGGCAAACCCATCAGCTTCTACAGCAACACCAAATGCTGAATCAACTCAACCGCAGGAACTAACCCAGGCTACCTGAAACCACCAACTACCAAAGTACCCCATCATGAACATCCTTCCCACCACCCTTCCCGAAGTCAAACTCCTCCAGCCCCAAATCCACGGCGACGAGCGCGGCTTCTTTATGGAAACCTTCCGCGACAACTGGTTTCGCGAACACATCGCCCCGCGCACCTTCGTGCAGGAAAACCACTCCAAATCCGGCCAAGGCGTCTTGCGCGGCCTGCACTACCAAACCGAAAACACCCAAGGTAAACTCGTGCGTGTGATTGCCGGCTAAGTGTTCGCGACGTGGCCGTCGACCTGCGCCACAGCTCCCAAACCTTCGGCCAATGGGCCGGCGCCGTTCTCTCCGCCGAAAACAAACACCAGCTCTGGGTGCCCGAAGGCTTCGCCCACGGCTTCTACGTACTCAGCCAAGAGGCCGAATTCGTTTACAAATGCACCGACTACTACAACCCCAAAGCCGAACACTCCCTGCTGTGGAACGACCCCGCAGTCGGCATCGAATGGCCGCTGCAAGGCGAACCCAAACTCTCGCCCAAAGACCTCACCGGCAAACCGCTGAACCAAGCCGTATTGTTTGATTAACCATCCCAATTTCAGGTAGCCCCCATGAAACTCCTCATCACCGGCCACCACGGCCAAGTTGGCCAAACCCTCATCCAACAGGCCGCCGCCCACAATTTTCAGGTAGCCGCTTACGACCGCAGCGGGCTCGACATCGCCGACCGTGCCGCCGTATTGCAGGCCGTCGAGCGCGAGCAGCCCGCTGTGATCATCAACGCCGCCGCCTACACCGCCGTGGATAAAGCCGAAAGCGAACCGGCCGCTGCCTATGCCGCCAACGCCGAAGGCGCCGAAAACCTTGCCCGCGCCGCTCACGCCGCAGGCGCCGCCATCCTGCATATTTCCACCGACTACGTTTTCAACGGCCAAACCAAACGCCCCTACCGCGAAACCGACGCCCCCGATCCCCAAACCATATACGGCCGAAGCAAACTGGCCGGCGAACAAGCCGTGCAGGCCGCCTGCCCACGCCACATCATCCTGCGCACCGCCTGGGTGTTCGGCGAACACGGCCACAACTTCGTGAAAACCATGCTCCGCCTCGGCCGCGAACGCGACAGCCTCGGCATCGTGGCCGACCAAAGCGGCGCCCCCACCTATGCCGGCTACATCGCCGCCGCCCTGCTGCACATCGCCGGGCGCACCCAAACCGAAAACTGCCCCTACGGCCTCTACCACTTTTCAGGTAGCCCCTACACCACCTGGCACGGCTTTGCCGCCGAAATCTTCCGCCGCGCCGCCGAGCAAGGCATCCTGCCCCGCGTGCCCGAACTGCGCGCCATCACCACTGCCGACCACCCTACCCCCGCCCGCCGCCCCGCCGACTCCCGCCTCGACTGCAGAAAAATCCACACCGCCTTCGGCATCGCCCCCAGCGATTGGCAAAGCGCACTGGGCAATCTGGCCGACTATCTTTAAAGCATCCAAAAATTTTGGCTTCGCAGAAATTCGCGTCGCTCATTTTCAGGTAGCCTATTATTCCAACTGCCTCAGCGTTTAGCGGCTAACGTTTTTATCCGCCAATTCCTTACGCAGTTTCTTGGTAACCGCCATCATCACTTCAAGCTGTTCCAAGGTTTCTTTCCAGCCGCGGGTTTTCAGGCCGCAGTCGGGGTTCACCCACAGGCGCTCTACCGGCACCACTTCCATGGCTTTGTGCAGTAGGCGTTCCACTTCGGCTTCGGTGGGCACGCGCGGGCTGTGGATGTCGTACACGCCGGGGCCGATGTCGTTCGGGTATTTGAAGTCGCCGAACGCGGTGAGCAATTCCATGTCGGAACGTGAAGTTTCAATGGTAATCACGTCTGCATCCATGCTGGCGATGGCGGGCAGGATGTCGTTGAACTCGGAATAGCACATATGGGTGTGGATTTGGGTGCTGTCTTCCGCGCCGGTGCTGGAGAGGCGGAAGGCTTCGCAGGCCCAGGCCAGGTATTCGTCCCACTGCGCTTTTTTCAGCGGCATGGCTTCGCGAATGGCGGGCTCGTCGATCTGGATAACCTTAATGCCGGCTTTTTCCAAATCCAGCACTTCATCGTTCAGCGCCAGTGCGATTTGCTTGGCCACTACGCTCAGCGGCACGTCGTCGCGCACAAACGACCATTTAAACATGGTTACCGGACCGGTGAGCATGCCTTTCATCGGGCGTTTGGTGAGGCTCTGCGCGTAGGTAGACCAATAAACGGTCATCGGGTTGGGGCGGGACACGTCGCCGAAAATAATCGGCGGTTTCACGCAGCGGCTGCCGTAGCTCTGCACCCAGCCGAATTGGCTGAAGCAGTAGCCGGCCAGCTGTTCGCCGAAGTATTCCACCATGTCGTTGCGCTCGGCTTCGCCGTGTACGGGCACATCCAGCTCCAATTTTTCTTGGATTTCCACGCAGTAGGCGATTTCTTTCTTCATCGCGGCATCGTAGTCGGCAGCGGAGAGCTCGCCTTTCTTGAACGCGGCGCGCGCTTGGCGGATTTCGGTGGTTTGCGGGAAGGAGCCGATGGTGGTGGTGGGCAGCACGGGCAGCTTCATCCATTCCTGCTGTGCCTGAATGCGCTGAGCAAACGGCGATTTGCGTTGGTCGGCGCCTTTGGGCAGGTCGGCCACGCGTTTTTGTACGGCTGCATTGTGGATTTTCTTGTTGGTTGCGCGGTCGGCGGCAGCGGCATCGGATTCGGCCAAGGCAGCCTGAACAGCAGATTTGCCGTGTGCCAGCGCTTGTTTCACCACGCCCAGTTCCACCAGTTTCTGTGCGGCAAAAGCCATCCAAGATTTGATTTCGCCGTCCAATTTTTCTTCCACGGCCAAGTCTTGCGGGCTGTGCAGCAGCGAGCAGGAGGGGGCAATCCACAAGTTGTTGCCGAATTTGGCTTTCACGGGCTCGAGTGTGTCGATTACCTTGTTCAGGTTGGCGCGCCACACGTTGCGGCCGTCAATCAAGCCAACAGACAGCACACGGTTGTCCGGCCAGCCGTCGGCAAACACGGAGAGTTGCTCCGGTGCGCGCATGCAGTTGATGTGCACGCCGTGTACGGGCAGGGATTTCAGCAGGTTCAGGTGTTCGGCCACGGAGGCGAAATAAGTGCCGATGACGATGCGCACGCCGGTGTTAGTCAGTTCCTGATACACGGGGGCGAATGCGTCCAGCCACACTTGTGAAGCTTCGGCAGCCAAAATCGGTTCGTCAATCTGAATCCAATCCACGCCTTCGGCAGCCAGCTCGCGCAAAAGTTGTGCATAAGCAGGCAGCAATTTAGGCAGCAGCAGTTTGGTTACGCGGCAGCCGAAGTCTTCTTTTTTCTTGCCCAACCAAGCCAGCGTAACCAGGCCCACCAGCGTGGGCTTGATGTCGTGGCCTTGCGCTTTGGCTTCTTTGATTTGCGCAATCAGGTTTTTGGCGTTTACCTTAAATTCAGTGTCGGCAGACCATTCGGGCACAATGAAGTGGTAGTTGGTGTCGAACCATTTGGTCATTTCCATCGCAAACTGGGTGGCGTTGCCGCGTGCCAGCTGGAAGTATTCCGGCAGGGTTAGTTTGGCTGCGTCGAAGCCGAAACGAGAGGGAATACCGCCCCGAATGCACAGTAAATCCGCATCAATAGCTTTGGGGGTGGCCCAGTTGATGCGACAAATGTCGACCACTACGGCTTACATCTCAGCCTCGCATTTCACACCCTTCCAAAAGGCTTCAACAACAAATTTCAGCTCGCGCTTCGTGCCAATGCGCGGGTAGCCGGAGAGGTGGAATGGTATTTATGGATACTCCTTCAAAAGTAGGTGAATAATAAAACACCATGTGTAAAATTTCTCAGTGAGTAAGTTTGCAGCACAGCAATATGCAAGCGATAAATCTGCTGCTTTGCAAGAATGCAATTAATGCAAACAGCTTGATTTTCTATTATTTTTCAAATTATTGAGTCAGTTTTAAAATTTCTTCCTAGTTTCAACCATTTCCCATCTTTATAAACAAATGGATAGAAGAAAAAAGTCTAAGCTGGATATTTTCAGGTAGCCTTTCCATCACCCACAAAAAGCTACCTGAAAACACAGCTACACTCCCGCCCTCAAAACCACTTCGGCCATAGTTCGCGGCTTTTCGGATTGGCGAAAAACGGCTGCAACAGGCGTTGCAGCTGCAGCAGGTAGGGGGTGGCCACTGGGTCGCAGCAAAGAGCGGCGCGGTAATACAGGGCGAAGATTTCAGCCTGCTGCTCCATATTGAGGCGGTTTAAGTGCGGCACGGTGTCGAGCATGGGCAGGCGGTAGGCGCGGTTTTTCAGGTAGCCCAAACGCAAAGCCAGCAAACTGCCGCCAAACCACACGGGAAAGCCGTTTTGATGCTGCCAAACATGCGCTAGCTCGTGCACCAGCCAAGCGCGTTCGATCAAGGGGCGCTGGGCGAAATCGGGGTAGAACCGGTTGGTGGGGAAGTAAACATGGCCGAAGGGGGCAATGGCAATATTGCGGGTAGGCAGCCACCACGCGCCTCCATGCAAGCAGATGCGTTCATAGCGCAGCCCGCTGCCAAACACGCTGCGGGCGAGTTTGATTTCGGCGGAGGTGAGCGGGCGGGAACGTGGGGGCATGGGTGGTTTATCAATCAATAGAGTTAAGAGGCTACCTGAAAGTTGCTGGCTATATGGAACTAATAGCTTACATTTTAACTATGCAGCAACTAGGCTTTTCTCACTTCGTTGCAGCCGCGGTCCACTTCGTAGAAACTCGTCTTCCTGCAGAAGCCTCGTTTTAACTTCGTTGAAGCTGCGCTTTCAGGTAGCCTTAAATGGTAAAACAACGCGGCTCAATGCTTACGGCTGTGGTTTTCGATGTCCTCGCACACGGTGGCGAGGAAGTCGAGGTATTTCGGGTCTTCGCCCGCCCACATTTCCTCTTCGCCCAACGCGTAGGCGCGGATGAGTTCGTCGGCGTCACGCTCGAAGTGGCCCAATTCAAATTGCGCCTGGCCGAGCCGCAGATGCAGAGAGGGGTTGCCGATGGCGTTTGGGCAGTGCATGGCGTGGCTGAGAGCATCGCGGGCGGCTTCGTGGCTGCCGCGCAAAAATTCGGTGTCGCCCACCACGGCTAGTATCCAAGTGGCAGCTTCCCATTCGGTTTGCGGCGCGGGCAGCAAATCCCATGCCTGCCAAAAGCGTTCGATGGCTTCGGCATAGCGTTCTGCACCGGCCAGCTCGTCGCCCTCTTCGCACAACGCGGTGATTTGCTCGTAGATATGGTCGTTCAGTTCGGCCATGGCGGGCTCCTTCTTTAGAGATGCCGCGTATTATACAGGCTACCTGAAAGCCTTTATTCCCTCCTTTCAGGTAGCCTCTTCCCCTTGGGCGCGTGATAATATGCGCCGTTTTATTTTGTTTCCATTCCGCCGCCATGACCGCCCAACAACGTATCCAAGCCCTCACCCGCCAGCTCAACCGCTACGCCCACGAATACTACACTTTGGACGCGCCCAGCGTGCCCGATGCCGAATACGACCGGCTCTACCGCGAGCTGGAAGCCCTGGAAGCCGAATATCCGCAGTTCAGGCTGCCCGAAAGCCCCACGCAGCGGGTGGGCGGCGCGGTGCTGGACGGCTTTGAAACCGTGGTGCACGCCGTGCCGATGTTGTCGCTGAACAACGCGTTTTCGCCGCGCGACGACGAAACGGGCGCGTTCGACCACGCCGAATTTTTGGCGTTTGACGAGCGCGTGTGCAAGGAATTGGGCGTATCGCAGGTTGAATACGCCGCCGAGCCGAAGTTTGACGGGCTGGCCGTCAGCCTGCTGTATCAAAACTGCGTACTGGTGCAGGCGGCCACGCGCGGTGACGGCACCACGGGCGAAAACGTTACCGAAAACATCAAAACCGTGCGCAATATCCCGCTGAAACTGCACGGCGACACACTGCCCGAAACCATTGAAGTACGCGGCGAAGTACTGATGCTCAAAGCCGATTTTGCCGCGCTCAACGAGTGCCAATTTGAGGCTGGGCAGAAGCCCTTCGTCAACCCGCGCAATGCCGCCGCAGGCAGCCTGCGCCAGCTCGATTCCAAAATCACCGCGCAGCGCAAACTGCATTTTTTCGCGTACGGCATCGCCCAGCTTTCCGGCATCCAAAGGCTACCTGAAAGCCACATCGAAGAACTCGCGCTGCTGCACGAACTCGGCTTTTCGCTGCCCGAAGGCTATTTCGGCGCGTACACCGGCGCGGCGGCCGTGTTGCGCGAATACGAACGGCTGGCCGAACACCGCCCCCGCCTGCCGTATGAAATCGACGGCATGGTCGTCAAAGTGAACTCGTTGGACGAACAGCAACAACTCGGCTTCGTGTCGCGCGCGCCGCGTTGGGCGATTGCGCACAAATTCCCCGCCGAAGAAGCGCTCACCACCGTGGAAGCGATTGACGTGCAGGTCGGCCGCACCGGCGCGGTTACCCCCGTGGCACGGCTTGCGCCCGTGTTCGTGGGCAGCGTTACCGTGACCAACGCCACGCTGCACAACCAAGACGAAGTGGCGCGCAAAGACGTGCGCGTGGGCGACACCGTGGTCGTGCGCCGCGCAGGCGACGTGATTCCCGAAGTGGTGCGCGTGGTGTTGGAACGCCGCCCCATGCAGCCCGTTGATTTATTGGGCGAACAAATGGCAGCGAAGTACGAGCCGTTCAAACTGCCCGAAGCCTGCCCCGTATGCGGCAGCGCCGTCGAACGCGAAGCAGGCGAAGCCGTTGCCCGCTGCACCGGCGGCATGCTCTGCCAAGCCCAGCGCGCACAAGGGATTATCCACTTCGCCAGCCGCAAAGCCATGGACATCGCCGGGCTGGGCGACAAACAAATCGAAGCCCTCGTCGCCGCCGACGTATTGCACAGTTTTGCCGATATTTATCAACTGGATATCGCCAAACTGCAAACCATCAAAGACAGCAAATCCGCCGCCACCAAATGGGCGCAGAACATCTTGGACAGCATCGCCCAAAGCCGCACCCCGCCGTTCGCCCGCTTCCTGTTCGCCCTCGGCATCCGCCACGTCGGCGAAAGCACCGCCAAGCAACTCGCCGCCGCGTTCGGCAACCTCGACACCGTGCGCCGCGCCCCCGAACCCATACTCGCCTGTCTGCCCGACATCGGCAGCGTCGTCGCCCATGCCATCGCCCACTATTTCAGGCAGCCTGCACAGCAAAAAATGCTGGACGACCTATTGCAACACGTCGCCCCGCAAGCTGCCGCCCCGTCGCCCCAAACCCGCACCCACGCCGCCCCCGAACAATGGCTGCAACGCCTGCCAAACATCAAACTCAGCGAAAAACGCGCCACCGAACTCTGGCAACTCGCAGGCAGCCTGCACGCCCTGCAAACCGACCAAGCCCTGCCGCAAGAATGGCAAGACTGGCGCAAGCAGCCTGCACACGCCGCCTTGCTGCAAGAAATCATCACCTTCACCGAAGGGCTGCCTGAAAGCAGCGCGGACAACGTTTCAGGCAGCCTGCACCCCGAAGACAGCCCAATCGCCGGCAAAACCTTTGTCCTAACCGGCACCCTGCCCACCCTGAAACGCGACCAAGCCGCCGCCCTCATCGAAGCCGCTGGCGGCAAAGTGAGCGGCAGCGTGTCCAAAAAAACCGATTTCGTAGTGGCCGGCGAAGCCGCAGGCAGCAAACTGGAAAAAGCACAGGCGCTGGACGTGGCCGTGTTGAGCGAGGAAGAGTTGTTGGGAATGCTGGGGGGAGCGGATTAAAAGGCTACCTGAAAACCTGTTTTCTTATCTGCAACCCGCTTGGGCGCATGATGGTTTGGCTAAGTGATAACCCAAATTGCATACCCTCAAATCAACACAACGATAGCTCCATGAAAACCTACGCCAACGCCGCCGAACTGATTACGGCCATCCACACCGCACTAGACAAATACCTCGCTGAATTTGCCGACATTGCCGAAGCCGACAAACACTGCCGTGCCGTGCCCGACGGCAAAACTCCGGCTGAACATCTGGCCTACCAACTCGGTTGGACCAGCCTGTTGTTGCAATGGGAGCAAGACGAGCAGGCAGGCCAAACCATTCATATGCCCGCCGAAGACTACAAATGGAACGATTTGGGCGGGCTGTACCAGCAGTTTTACCGGCAATACGGCAGCCTCACGCTGCAAGAGGCGCAAGCCCAACCGCGCGGGCAGGTTGCCCAAATTTGCGAATGGCTGGAAACGCTTTCTGAACAGGAATTGTTTGGGTCCAACCAGCGCAGATGGGCAGATAACCAGGCAAAATGGCCGATCTGGAAATGGGTGCATATCAACACTGTTGCACCGTTTACCAACTTCCGCACACACATCCGCAAATGGAAAAAGCAGAATCTACATGGCTAGGCATGCATACCGTAGATGTGCACACCGTTTGAAATATTGCCCATGTGTATAAGTTCCATACCCTGTTAAAACAGCCTTAATAAGGCTACCTGAAAACCTGCTCCCTACAATTTGGCCGCCCCATTTTTCAGGTAGCCTTTCCCAACCACACACCCCTTATCTATGTCATCCCTGCCCCGCTCATCAGCAATCTCGGGTAAGATGACGTTTTTTCGGAGACAGCTATGCCGCAAAAAGTAATCGCAATCGACGGGCCGAGTGCCTCAGGCAAAGGTACGGTGGCGCAACGGGTGGCGGATGCCTTGGGCTGGCGTTATCTGGATTCGGGCGCACTTTACCGCATCACCGCGCTCTATGCGCGAAACCGCCAAATCGCTTGGGATAACGAAGCTGCGGTGACCACGCTGGCGCAGGCTTTGCCAGCGGAGTTTGTCGAGGGCGCGGTGCTGTTGGACGGGGAAGATGTTTCCGCCGCCATCCGCAGCGAGGAAATCGGCATGGGGGCATCACGGGTGGCGGCGCTGCCTGCGGTGCGTACAGCTTTGTTGCAGCGGCAGCGCGCGTTTCTAACCAAACGGGGGCTGGTGGCCGACGGGCGCGATATGGGCTCGGTGGTATTCCCCGATGCCGTGCTCAAGGTTTTCCTCACTGCTTCGCCGCAGGTGCGTGCCGAACGCCGCGCCAAACAAATCGGCGTACCACTTGCGAGCGCGGGTTTCGAGCGTATCTTGGCCGATATCGAAGCGCGCGACGAAGCCGACCGCAACCGCGCCGTTGCGCCGCTGCAAAAGCTGCCTGAAGCCCATCTGCTCGACACTTCGGCACTGACGATTGAAGAATCGGTAAAAAAAGTGCTTGATTGGTATCGGGAAAAATAAAGTTACTGTATAATGCCGTATTTTTAGCACACACGCTCTACAAGCAGATGTGCCGTATATTAAGAATTAATACTTATGCTTATGCTTATGCTTGCCACGCCAAGGGTGGCAAGCTCCGATCAACTCCAACCCTCCGCACTCCTTGGCCGTGCGTGGATTAAAGACAAAACCTTATTATGGAAAATTTTGCCCAGTTACTGGAAGAATACTCAGCCGTACAAGAAATGAATCAGGGCGAGGTAATTACCGCCGAAGTGGTGGCGATTACCGACAAACACGTTATCGTGAACGCCGGCCTGAAATCCGAATCCCTAATTGATTTGAACGAATTCAAAAACGTTCAAGGCGAACTGGAAGTTAAAGTAGGCGATTTCGTTACCGTAACCATAGAATCTGTAGAAAATGGCTTTGGCGAAACCAAGCTCTCTCGCGAAAAAGCCAAACGTGCTGCCGATTGGTTGGCTTTGGAAGAGGCCATGGAAAGCGGCGAGATTCTCTCAGGCGTGATCAACGGCAAGGTCAAAGGCGGCCTCACTGTGATGATCAACAGCATCCGTGCCTTCCTGCCCGGCTCTTTGGTAGATGTGCGCCCGGTGAAAGACACTTCTCACTTTGAAGGCAAAGAAGTTGAATTCAAAGTGATTAAGCTGGATAGAAAACGCAACAACATAGTGGTATCCCGCCGCGCTGTATTGGAAGAAACCCTGGGCGAAGAGCGCCAGGCCCTGCTGGAAAGCTTGCAGGAAGGCACCGTGGTGAAAGGTATCGTGAAGAACATTACCGACTACGGTGCATTCGTAGACTTGGGCGGTATCGACGGCCTGTTGCACATCACCGATTTAGCATGGCGCCGCGTAAAACACCCCAGCGAAGTGCTGGAAGTGGGCCAGGAAGTAGAAGCTAAAGTATTGAAATTTGACCAAGACCGCAGCCGCGTATCTTTGGGTATGAAACAGCTGGGTGAAGATCCCTGGAGCGGCCTCGCCCGCCGTTACCCTGCCCGCACCCGCCTGTTCGGCAAAGTGTCCAACCTCACCGATTACGGCGCGTTCGTTGAAATCGAACAGGGTATCGAAGGCTTGGTACACGTTTCCGAAATGGACTGGACCAACAAAAACGTTCACCCGAGCAAAGTGGTTCAGCTGGGCGACGAAGTAGAAGTGATGATTCTGGATATCGACGAAGACCGCCGCCGCATCAGCCTGGGCATGAAACAATGCCAGGCTAATCCGTGGGAAGAATTTGCCGCCAACTTCAACAAAGGCGACAAACTCACCGGCGCAGTTAAATCCATCACCGATTTCGGTATTTTTGTGGGCCTGCCCGGTAACATCGACGGCCTGGTACACCTCTCCGACCTTTCTTGGAGCGAAAGCGGCGAAGAAGCCGTACGTAAATACAAAAAAGGCGAGGATGTGGAAGCCGTTGTATTGTCTATCGATGTAGAGAAAGAACGCATCAGCTTGGGCATCAAACAGCTCGAAGGCGACCCCTTCGGCAGCTACATCAGCATCAACGACAAAGGCGCCTTGGTGAAAGGCACCGTGAAATCCGTTGAAGCCAAAGGTGCCGAAGTGCAGCTGGCCGATGAAGTGGTAGCCTACCTACCCGCTTCCGAATTCGACAGTGAGCGCGTGGAAGACTTAACCACCAAGCTTAAAGAAGGCGACGAAGTGGAAGCTGTCATCGTTACTGTAGACCGCAAAAACCGCAATATCAAGCTGTCAGTAAAAGCCCGCACTGCCAAAGAAAACCGCGAAGCGCTCAACACCGTGAACGCAGCGGCCAGCCATGCCGGCACCACCAGCCTGGGCGATTTGCTCAAGGCCAAGCTTGGCGGCGAAAATGAATAAGGATAGCACAAAATGACCAAATCAGAGTTGATGGGCCATCTGGCCGAGAAGTACCTGACTCAAGGACATTCCCGCCTAACTGTTAAGGATGTGGAGCAAAGCGTGAAAGTTTTGGTAGACGCCATGACCCGGGCACTGGCTCGTGGTCAGCGTATCGAGATTCGTGGGTTTGGCAGTTTCGACCTGAACCACCGTCCGGCACGTATCGGCCGCAACCCGAAAACCGGTGAGAAAGTAAACGTACCTGAAAAATACGTGCCACATTTCAAAGCCGGCAAGGAGTTGCGCGAACGCGTAGACCAAGCTGCCAAGTAAGATTGGCATTAAGCTGAATAATAAAAGGCTACCTGAAAATTTCAGGTAGCCTTTTTGTTGTTTGGACAATCCAGATAGTGCTACGCAACAGACTACCTGAAAGCTTCAGCTGCAACAAAGCTAAAGCCAAGTAACGGGCAGCTTGGGCTCCCACACATCAGCTGCAATTCCACGATAAGTTGGAACCATCTGCTCCCAGTAAAGAGTCGGCAAAAGGCTACCTGAAATTCTTAATTACCAACGGCTGACCAATCCGCTCAAATCCGTATTTTTCGGGCCGTCGGCCTCTTTCTGTGCCGTGCCGATCATCAGCAGGCCGATGATTTTGTCGTGTTCGCCACAGCCGAAGGCTTCGCGCAGTGCGGCGGTGTTGACCCACAGCCCGGTAATCCACACATTGTCGAAACCTTGCGCCTTGGCAGCCAGTTGGGCGGCATAGGCAGCGCAGCCGGCGCTAAGCATCTGTTCCCATTCCGGCTTCGGCTTGAGGCAGTCTAGCTTGGGCTTGGACACCACGCCGATCACCATCGGCGCCATCTGTCCCACCACTTCAGCCTTGCGCGCCGCTTCGCCGCCGATTTCTTCGGCACACTGCTGCAAAATATGGCGGAATGCCTGCCGGCCTGCTTCGCTTTGCACCACCACAAAATGCCACGGCGTGAGGTTGCCGTGGTCGGGCACTTGCGTGGCGGCCTGCAAAATAATTTCCAGCTGGGCATCGTTGGGCGCGGGTTCGGCAAGATGGCGCACCGAGCGACGGGTGGTAAGCAAATCGATTGCGTTCATGGGTTTAATCCTTAAAGTGTGCGTTGAAAACAAAACGCCGTGCTTATACCACACATTAAGGCTACCTGAAACACCCGCACTAATCCAATCCCAACTGCCCCCGATACCCACCCCGGTTTAACGCTATAATGCCAGTCGATTTCATCCCCTTAGGAGCCGCCATGAGCACCCATTACCTTTTCACCCTGCCCGACCAAAACGGCAACGATTTCGCTGCCGCCGACCACCTGCCGCTGGTGCTGTATTTCTACCCCAAAGACAGCACGCCCGGCTGTACCACCGAAGCGCAGGAATTCAGCGCGCTCTTGCCCGAATTTCAGGCGCTCGGTTTTCAGGTAGCCGGCGTATCGCGCGACAGCGTGGCCAGCCACCAGAAATTCGTGTGCAAATACGCGCTGGAAGTGCCGCTTTTGTCGGATAAGGACGAAACCGTGTGCCGCCTGTTTGATGTCATCAAAGAGAAAAACATGTATGGCAAAAAAGTGTTCGGCATCGAGCGCAGCACCTTCGTTTTGGATGCGCAAGGCCACATCTCGCGCGAATGGCGCAAAGTGAAAGCCGCCGGCCACGCCCGAGCCGTGCTCGACGCGCTGCGCGAAACGGCCTAGCGGACACCGCCATGCAATACTGCTACCAAGCCCCCTTCGGCACGCTGCTGTGCCGCCGGCACAACGGCCTGCCCGCCGAAATCCTGCTGCAGCACAGCGCTGCGCCCTTCCTGCCCGCACTGCCAAACGACACCCCGCTGGCACAATGGCTGGACAGCTACTTTTCAGGTAGCCCCGCCCCGCTGCCGCCGTTTGTGCCGCCCGTAGGCACGGCGTTTCAGCAGGCCGTATGGGCGCAGATTGCCCAGATTCCGTTCGGCGAAACCCGCAGCTACCAATGGATTGCGGGGCGCATCGGCAGCCACCCGCGCCCCGTGGGCGGCGCCTGCGGCAAAAACCCGCTGCCGCTCCTGATACCCTGCCACCGTGTACTCTCGGCCAACGGGCTGGGTGGCTTCAGCATGGGCGGCGATGCCGAACGCAGCCTAGCGGTGAAACGCTGGCTGCTCGCGCACGAAGGGGTAGTGTTGTGAACCCGGCCGAGCCGCTGCCCGCCGCCTGGCAAGAGCCCATCGAGCAAACGCTGGACGAGCTCTTCCTCACCCGCCGCCTCGCCGCCAACACCCTGGCCGGCTACCGGCGCGATTTGGAAAAAATCGCCCGCCGCCTGCACGCGCAAGGATTGGATTGGCAGCAGGCCGATGCCGACGCCTTGGCCGATGCCGTGTATGCCCCGGATGAAAAACCCGCTTCCCAAGCCCGCGCCCTCTCCGCCGTCAAACAGCTCTACGGCTTTTTGCAGCTACAAAACCGCTGCAGCGACAACCCCGCGCAACACCTGCGCCCGCCGCGCCAAGGCCGCGCCCTGCCGCCGCTGATCGGCGAAGCACAAATCGATGCGCTGTTGGCCGCGCCCGACACGGAAACCATCTTCGGCCTGCGCGACAAAGCCGTGCTGGAAACGCTGTATGCCACCGGCCTGCGCGTGTCCGAAGCCGCCCAAATGCAGCTGCAGGATTTAGATTTGCAGCGCGGCGTGGTTACCGTAATCGGCAAGGGCAACAAGCAGCGCATCGTACCGCTGGGCACCGAAGCCGTACATTGGCTGGAACGCTACCTGAAAACCGCGCGCGGCGAATTGCTCAAGCACACCCCGTGCGATTTCGTATTCGTGGGGCAAAAACGCAGCGGCATCAGCCGCCAATTGGTGTGGCAGATGGTGAAGCGCTACGCCGCAGAAGTCGGCATCAGCGAGCTCAGCCCGCACGGCCTGCGCCACGCCTTCGCCACCCATCTGGTAAACCACGGCGCCGACCTGCGCAGCGTGCAGATGATGCTCGGCCACGCCAGCCTGAACACCACGCAAATCTACACCCACGTGGCCAACGAGCGGCTCAAACAGCTGGTGGCGCAACACCATCCGCGGGGATAAACAAGATAGCGGATTCAAATGAAAATAGGGCAAGGCGGCAGGCTACCTGAAAGCTTTCAGGTAGCCTGCCGTGCCGTTTTGTGGGAAAATCCACACGTTTAAAATTATTCAAATTGGGCGAAAAATATTATGTTGGACAGAGAAGGTTATCGCCCCAATGTCGGCATCATCATCACCAACCAGCACAACGAAGTGTTCTGGGGCAAACGCGTGCAGGAGCATTCCTGGCAGTTTCCGCAGGGCGGCATCAAGCCCGGCGAAAGCCCCGAGGCCGCCATGTATCGCGAGCTGGCCGAAGAAGTGGGCCTTTTGCCGCACCACGTGAAAATCCTCGGCCGCACCCGCGACTGGCTGCGCTACGACGTGCCCGGCAACTGGGTGCGCCGCCAATGGCGCGGCGCGTATCGCGGGCAGAAACAGATTTGGTATTTGCTGCGGCTCACCGGCCGCGAAAGCGATGTGCACCTGCGCGCCAGCAGCCAGCCGGAATTCGACGCCTGGCGCTGGCACGACTATTGGGCGCCCATCGACGAAGTGATTGAATTCAAAAAAGACGTATACGCCAATGCCCTGCAGGAGCTTTCGCGCTTCCTGCACAATCTGGAAACCCTGGAGCAATTCAACCGGCGCCACGCCGCCCTGCCCGAAGAGCACACCCCCTGATGAGCAACATCCTCACCCGCATCCTCACCACCAAACAGCAAGAAGTGGCCGCCGCCCAAGCCGCCCTGCCCCTGGCCGAGCTGCGCGCCCGGGCCGCCGATATGCCGCCGCCGCGCGGTTTCGTGCAGGCCATGCGCGACCAACACAGCCAAGGCCGCACCGCGCTGATTGCCGAAATCAAAAAAGCCAGCCCCAGCAAGGGGCTGATCCGGCCAAACTTCCATCCCGAGCAGCTGGCGCGCGCCTACGAAGCCGCCGGTGCCGCCTGCCTTTCCGTGCTCACCGACGAACCCTACTTCCAAGGCTCGGCAGGCTACCTGAAAACCGCCCGCGCCGCCGTGTCGCTGCCCGTGTTGCGCAAAGACTTTATGGTAAGCGCTTATCAAATCCACCAATCCCGCGCCATGGGCGCCGACGCCGTGCTGCTGATTGCCGCCGCGCTCAGCCAAACCCAACTGGAAGAATTTGAAGGCATCGCCCACGAGTTAGGCATGGCCGTGTTGCTGGAGCTGCACCACGCCGATGAATTGGAAAAATGCCGCCGCCTCACCACCCCGCTGCGCGGCGTGAACAACCGCAACTTGCGCACCTTTGAAGTGAGCCTGCAGCAAACGCTGGATTTGCTGCCCGAAATCGCCGTCGAAGGCCGCATCGTGATTACCGAAAGCGGCATCCGCAGCCGCGAAGACGTGCAATTCATGCGCAGCCACGGCGTGCACAGCTTCCTAATCAGCGAAACCTTCATGTGTGCCGACGATGTGGGCGCGGAAGTGAAAAAACTGTTTGCTTGAGTTTTCAGGTAGCCTGCCATGATGGTGAGGCTACCTGAAAACACTATCCCAATGCTTCGTTTGGCTTTTTTTCTCACGTAAGGAGTAGGCATGAAACGTTTAGCGATGATATTGGCCCTGCTACCTCTGGTCGCTGCTGCCCAGCCCACCATCCAGCAATGCCGACAGATTAACCACGACAGTATCGAAGTCATGACTTACCTGTTCGCCTGTGCCGACAACGACAATTTCGCGCTTCCCAAAGCCGCCGAGCAGCAAGCCGACAAACTGATGCAGCTGAGCAAACCATGTTTCAACCGCGACCAAGAAGCATGGTGGCGGCAAAACGGTGCGCAAGTGGAAGCTGAGCGCGCCCGTTATGACATCGGCGCCGATACAGACACGGCGGCAGTGTGCCGACAGCGCTGCACACACATTCAGCGCATCCTACGGCGCTACCGTTAAGCCGACCAACCTGCCGCACTTAATCCCCATATTTCAGGTAGCCTGAACTTCCGCCCAAAGCGTACAGAGGCTACCTGAAACCAGAAATCCTATCCCAATCCACACAGAGATACCGATATGACCAGCCCCGACAAAATCCTCATCCTCGACTTCGGTTCGCAAGTGACCCAGCTCATCGCCCGCCGTGTACGCGAAGCGCATGTGTATTGCGAACTGCACCCCTACGACATGCCGCTGGCCGACATCAAAGCCTTCAACCCGAAAGGCATCATCCTTTCCGGCGGCCCCAATTCCGTGTACGACAGCGAATATCAGGCCGACACGGGGCTGTTCGATTTGGGCGTGCCCGTGCTCGGCATCTGCTACGGCATGCAGTTTATGGCGCACCACTTGGGCGGCGAAGTGCAGGCCGGCAACCAGCGCGAATTCGGTTATGCGCAAGTACAAACGCAAGACAGCGCGCTCACCAGCGGCATTCACGACGGCGCACCGAACATCTTGGACGTGTGGATGAGCCACGGCGACAAAGTGTGCAGGCTGCCTGAAAACTTCCGCACCATCGGCAGCACACCCTCCTGCCCCATCGCCATGATGGAAAACGCCGAACGCCGCTTCTACGGCATCCAATTCCACCCCGAAGTGACCCACACCAAACAAGGCCACGCCCTCATCAACCGCTTCGTGCTCGACATCTGCGGCGCACAGCCCAGCTGGACCATGCCGAACTACATCGACGAAGCCGTGGCCAAAATCCGCGAACAAGTCGGTAGCGACGAAGTGATTTTGGGCTTGTCCGGCGGTGTGGATTCCTCCGTGGCCGCCGCGCTCATCCACCGCGCCATCGGCGACCAGCTCACCTGCGTCTTCGTCGATCACGGCCTGCTGCGCCTGAACGAGGCCGAAAACGTGATGAAAATGTTTGCTAACAACTTGGGCGTGCGCGTAATCCATGTGGACGCGAGCAAGCAGTTTATGGCAAAACTCGCCGGCATTACCGACCCCGAGCAGAAGCGTAAAATTATCGGCGCCAAATTTATCGGAGTGTTTCAGCAGGAAGCTGCCAATCTGAAAAACGTCAAATGGCTGGCGCAAGGCACGATTTATCCCGACGTGATCGAATCCGCCGGCGCGAAAACCAAAAAAGCCCATGCCATCAAATCGCACCACAATGTGGGCGGGCTACCTGAGAACATGAAGCTGAAACTGCTCGAACCGCTGCGTGATTTATTCAAAGACGAAGTGCGCGAACTGGGCGTGGCGCTCGGCCTGCCGCGCGAAATGGTATACCGCCACCCCTTCCCCGGCCCCGGCTTGGGCGTGCGGATTCTGGGCGAAGTAAAACGCGAATATGCCGACCTGCTGCGCCAAGCAGACGATATTTTCATTCAGGAACTGCACAACCACAAAGACGAAAACGGCACATCTTGGTACGACCTCACCAGCCAAGCATTTGCCGTGTTCTTGCCTGTGAAATCCGTGGGTGTGATGGGAGACGGGCGGACGTATGACCATGTAGTCGCCCTGCGCGCCGTCATTACCAGCGACTTCATGACCGCGCACTGGGCGGAACTGCCCTATTCGCTGCTGAGTAAAGTGTCCAACCGCATCATCAACGAAATGCGCGGCATCAACCGCGTGGTGTACGACATCAGCGGCAAACCGCCTGCCACGATCGAGTGGGAATAAGCCGGAATTGAAACACAACGCAACAAAGCTCTGCCGAATGGCAGGGCTTTGTTTTGATGGAGAAGGCCACCTGAAAATTTAAAACATAAAGCTCTGCTGTCTACCACCTGATCCGTATCATTGTAATGTGCCGACCAGCGGATGTCTGCGCCGTCTGCTTACGGAATCAGCACCGCTTCCTGCTTAAAACGCGGGGGGGTATACAGCAAAATCCATCCACCGCCTGTACACTCGGGTAGTCTTCCTGAACGGTTTGCAGACTGCTGCGAATGCCGCCGTTGACCAACTCGGCGGCCAATTGCTTCTGCATGGGGTAAGCAGTTTGATTTACTGTTCGATTTCGGCTTGGCGGCGATGACTAGAATAGTGAGTGGGAAACAAGAACAGAGTAGCGATTGCGCCGAGGCAGAAGGCGGCAAAGTTTTTTGGGGAACATGGCCGTATCTCGATAGATTGGGTATTTGATTATGGTATTTATGCTTTCAGGTAGCCTGTCGCGCGGGAAGGCTACTTGAAAATCTAACCCTGTTGTTCCTGTTCATCATAAACAGGCAACAGGGAAACTTCAAAACGGAAGTTTCCCTGCTGTGTTGGCCAAATTAGCTTAGATTGACAACAGCCATTTCAGTGCGAGGCCGGTGCGGAATGGGCCTTCCGGTGCTTTTTGTGCATTGGCATCATCGGCATTGGCAAATTGCAGCGGATGCGGACCAGAATAATTGGCGTCTTCTGTATCAATCAGCAGAATCGGCACTTTTCCATTCAGCTGGCTCTTCAAGAAACTGCCACGGAAGCTTTGCGCAGTACCGGGTTGCACTGAGAATCTGTTGTTCAACAAGATTTTTTGGCCATTTACCACAAGATAGAGTTTATAACCCCAATCAGATGCATTAGCCCAGCCTCGGTTGGCGATTTTTGCCGACCAGTGAACGATATTACTGTTTTGCTGGTCAACATAGGCACTGAGTTCTTCCACTACATAACGGTAGCCCATTCTCTTACGGACTTCTGTCATGCAGGAGCCGGATTCCCAATTACCGATAAAGGTTTTGTGGTAGTCGTAGTTCAGATACGACACATGGTATTCGGCGCCTTCCCTCAAAATATCAGCACAGCTCGTACGTGCTCCTGCCAGCGGTTCGCAGGTTTCACCGCCAAATATCTGGTGTATGCTGTTGTCGCGTGCAAAGCTGCGCAACTCTTCTGGCGAGCGCCCGCTGCCGCGTGGGTAATAGGTGCCCACATCGTCTTTGCTGGCCATAAAACAGTCGTTATGCATACCTAGGGAAGCGGCACCATGAGGCAGACTGCTGTTATTGCGGAAGTTCATCAAATCGCCTGGATAACGCAACTGAAGCTTGGCATAAATGCCGTTATTGTTGGCATTCAGCAGAGCCTTAATTACCTCGGCTTTATTCTGGTCTGTATTCAAATTATTGGCAGAGGAATGCCATTCACCCCATGCGCCAATGAACCCCGCCTGCCATACGAAAATGTTGTCACGGTTTTTAGCCAAAATCGGACGCAATTGCGCGATATGGCGACGAACCTGCGCCAGATTGGTATCTTGCCCGGCTGCTGTGTAGTCGTATGAGAAACGCAAGATGGCATTAACATTTTTCATTTTGGATAAACCCTGATCCAGTGCATTTAAATACGACTGGGGCAAATCCTGATTCCGCCATTGGGATAAATCTGCCGGCATATACATCAGGTGGTAGCCTGCGCGATGGGCATCTTCCAAGTCGGCATCGGTAATTTGGGAAGGGTCTTTACCATAACGGTAAAAACCACGCCCGTAGCCAGGCACATCACCAACTGCTTCCTTCAAGAAGACGGTTTTAATGTTGTTATTTCCATTATTATCATTCCTGTTATTGTTATTGGCATTATTAGCAACATTATTTCCAGAATTGTTGCCATTAGTAATTCTGGGGTTGCCATTGCCATTTCCATTACTATTACCCGTACCTACACTAATATTTTGATTCCGTGGAGAGTTTCCTATTCCCGGTATGTCCAGATTAGTCGTACCCTCATTTTGCTTTGCCACAGGTTGAGTTATCTTCTGGTTTGAGTCAGTATTACCGGATGCATCGAGTTCGTCTTTTTTGCAGGCTGATAAGGCCAAAGCACAAACCAAAATTGAAAGTAACTTTTTATTCATGTTATTCATGATGACGATTTCCCGAAATCTTTGCAATAAAGCGTCTACTGCTAAAATTAATGCCATAAAACTTAGTAGTCCTACTATACCAAACAATTTATTGTCAAAAATTCAAAAGTCTGTATTCCATATTTAATAATTCTGACTATATATGATCAGAATCGTTCTATCAAAAAGTTTGCCAAACCATTACTTGCCATTTAAAACTTAAAAAATCCGATAAATTTTTGATGCTTGGTTCATCATTCCAAATTAACTCAGGTTGTTTTTCAGGCAACCTTTTCTACAACTCAATCTACCCCTCTCCCCCGATTCTCGTGGAATTGCTCCTGCCAGTCGGCAAATTTGCCCTGTTCGATGGCTTCGCGCATTTCGGCCATTATGGTTTGGTAGAAATGCAGGTTATGGATAGTGTTCAACTGCGCACCCAAAATCTCGCCGGCACGGTGCAAGTGGTGCAGGTAGGCGCGGCTGAAATGCGTACAAGCGTAGCAGGTGCATGATTCGTCGAGCGGGTGGGTATCGTGTTTGTACTTGGCGTTTTTGATTTTGATGTCGCCGAAACGGGTAAACAGCCAGCCGTTGCGGGCGTTGCGAGTGGGCATCACACAGTCGAACATATCCACACCATTCGCCACGCCGTAAACGAGGTCTTCTGGTGTACCGACGCCCATCAGGTAATGCGGTTTGTGTTCTGGTAGCATGAGGCCGACAGCACGCAGCATTCGGTACATTTCGGGTTTGGGTTCGCCCACCGATAAGCCGCCGATAGCCAGCCCGGGGAAGTTTAGCTGTTCCAGCCCGCGCAGGGATTGCTCGCGCAAGTCTTCATACATCGCGCCTTGCACGATGCCGAACAGGGCGTTGGGGTTGTTCAAATCTTCAAAGGCTTTTTTGCTGCGTTCCGCCCAGCGCAGGCTCATTTGCAGCGATTTTTCGGCCTGTTCGCGCGTGGCTTCGCCAGGCGTGCATTCGTCGAGCTGCATGGCGATGTCGGAGTTGAGCACGGTTTGGATTTTCATCGAGATTTCAGGCGAGAGGAAGAGTTTGTCGCCGTTAATCGGGCTTTTGAAGGTGCAGCCTTCTTCGGTAAGTTTGCGCATGTCGGATAGCGAAAACACTTGGAAACCGCCGGAGTCGGTCAAAATCGGTTTGTTCCAGCCGATAAAGTCGTGCAGGCCGCCGAATTGTTCGATGACTTCGAGGCCGGGGCGCAGCCATAAATGATAGGTGTTGCCGAGGATGATTTGGGCGTTGATGTCGTGCAGGTTTTGCGGGGTCATGGCTTTGACCGAGCCGTAGGTGCCGACGGGCATGAATACGGGGGTTTCGATGCTGCCGTGGTTGAGTTCGATGGTGGCGCGGCGGGCGTGGCCGTCTTTTTTATGCAGGGTAAATTTGAGCATGGGGAATAACACGTTATAAATAATCCGGCGATTATAGCTAAAGCACTTCTTTCTTCCTACTGCATTAACCGCCTTGCCGTATTGTCCATACTGTCTGCCGCCCGCAGCTTAGCAGAAAAAAAATGATTACTTCAGCAATATCGCAAACCGCTGCCGGCCCTGCACTTTCTTTGCGCGGGGGGTAGGAAAACAGTATAATGCTGCCCCTTAAACAGGCACGTAGCTCAGTTGGTTAGAGCATCACCTTGACATGGTGGGGGTCGTTGGTTCGAATCCAATCGTGCCTACCAGAATTCGTGGGAACAGCAGGGGTTTCTGGGGAACTTCAGTTGTTCTTTTTTGTTTGGCCGCCCGCTACTAGTTTTAACTTTGCAGAAACCTAGCTTCCTTTAGAAACATTGTTTCAGGTAGCCTTTTGGATTGCTGTTAAGGCTACCTGAAACTCCGACCAAACCGCTGCAAGGAACCCGCCATATGCGCCGTTTACCTCCCGCGCTTGCGCTATTGCTCACACTGGCCGCATTGGCCGCCATAGCATTTGCCGGCCTGTTCCTGCTGTTTTACTTTTTCGGTTTCGCCTAATGCAACGATAAAGGCTACCTGAAACCCAAACCCTTCATCCGTTTATCCATTTCAAAGAAAGACAAACCATCATGTCCCAAATCAACATCACCCTGCCCGACGGCTCCATACGCCAATACGAAGCCCCCGTAACCGTTGCCCAAATCGCCGCTTCCATCGGCTCCGGACTGGCCAAAGCCACCGTGGCCGGCAAAGTGAACGGCGTGTTGCGCGATGCGTGCGACCCGATTACCGAAGATGCCGCCGTGCAAATCATCACGCCGAAAGATCCGGAAGGCGTGGAAATCATCCGCCACTCCTGCGCGCACTTGGTCGGCCATGCCGTGAAACAGCTCTATCCCAATGCCAAAATGGTAATCGGCCCGGTGATTGAAGAAGGCTTCTACTACGACATCGCCACGGAAAAACCTTTCACGCCCGAAGACGTAGCCGCCATCGAAGCACGGATGAAAGAGCTGATCAGTCAAGATTACGATGTGATCAAGATCATGACCCCGCGCGCCGAAACCATCAAAATTTTCCAAGAGCGCGGCGAAGAATACAAACTGCGCCTGATTGAAGATATGCCCGAAGTGGAAGCCATGGGCATGTACCACCACCAAGAATACGTGGATATGTGCCGCGGCCCGCACGTGCCCAACACCCGCTTTTTAAAGAACTTCAAGCTCACCAAGCTGGCCGGCGCCTATTGGCGCGGCGACAGCAACAACGAAATGCTGCAGCGCATCTACGGCACAGCCTGGGCCACCAAAGACGAGCTCAAAGCCTACATCACGCGCATTGAAGAAGCCGAAAAACGCGACCACCGCCGCCTCGGCAAACAGCTCGACCTCTTCCACCTGCAAGACGAAGCCCCCGGCATGGTATTTTGGCATCCGCGCGGCTGGACGCTGTGGCAAACCATCGAGCAGCACATGCGCCGCGAGCTCGATGCCGCCGGCTACCGCGAAGTCAAAACCCCGCAAATCCTCGACAAAACCTTCTGGGAAAAATCCGGCCACTGGGCGAACTACAAAGACAATATGTTCACCACCTCCTCCGAAAAACGCGACTACGCCGTAAAACCGATGAATTGCCCCGGCCACGTGCAAATCTTCAACCACGGCCTGCGTTCCTACCGCGACCTGCCCATGCGACTGGCCGAATTCGGCTCCTGCCACCGCAACGAACCTTCCGGCGCACTGCACGGCCTGATGCGCGTGCGCGGCTTCGTGCAAGACGATGCTCACATCTTCTGTACCGAAGACCAAATCGCCGAAGAAACCCGCGCTTTCAACCAGCTGGTGATGAAAATTTACAAACAATTCGGCTTCGAGCACGTCAGCATCAAACTCTCGCTGCGCCCCGAACAACGCGCCGGTTCGGACGAAACTTGGGATAAGGCCGAACAAGGCCTGCGCGGCGCGCTCACCGCCTGCGGTGTGCAATGGGAAGAGCTGCCTGGCGAAGGCGCCTTCTACGGCCCGAAAGTGGAATACCACATCAAAGACGCACTCGGCCGCTCCTGGCAGTGCGGCACCATCCAGCTTGACTTCGTGCTGCCCGAGCGCCTGGATGCCGAATACGTCACCGAAGACAACGGCCGCGCCCGTCCCGTGATGCTGCACCGCGCCATTTTGGGCTCGCTGGAACGCTTCATCGGCATCCTGATTGAAGAACACGCCGGCTCCTTCCCGCTGTGGCTCGCGCCCGTGCAGATGGTGGTGATGAACATCACCGAAAAACAGGCTGATTACTGCCTGGAAGTGGTCAACAAACTCAAAGCCGCCGGCTTCCGCGCCGAAGCGGATTTGCGCAACGAAAAAATCGGCTACAAAATCCGCGACAACAGCCAATACCGCTACCCCTATCAAATCGTGGTGGGCGACAAGGAAATGGAAAACGGCCAAGTCGCCGTGCGCCGTAAAGGCGAGGATTTGGGCAGCATGCAGATAGAAGAGTTTATTGCCCGCCTGCAGCAAGAATTGGCAGTGGTTTAAAGATTTTCAGGTAGCCTTTTGTGAGGCTACCTGAAAATTTTTGGGTACATAGGTCGGGCATTAATGCCCGACTTCTTCTGGAACATATTGTGCCAAACATCCATGCCCGGACTATGGCTTCTGTTGACAACCCACAAACGGAAGGCGGACAATTTTTCAGGTAGCCTGGAATGCATGAGGCTACCTGAAAATTCTTTTGGACAGTAATTTTAGAGGAATGAAAATGGGGCAGAAACGCTGGAAGAAGATAGCGCTGGCGGTATTGATAGTGTTTGCACTAATCGGTATGGCTGCTACTGTGGCAATTATCCCGGTTGTTGGTGACTATATCAGCGATATGAATAGAGAAGTGGATACCACGCCGCTGGTTTCTGTGCCTTTCAGTACGCAGCAGGAAGGCTATCAACAGACGATAAACGATGTACCGATTCCGCATCGTGGCTTGTTTGCGCTTACGGTAAGATTGAAGCCGAAAACCGGAACACATCTTTCAAAAGAAGAGATAGACAACTTGTTTTATCAGGCCAGACATGTGCCTTTTGTGGTGAAGTATGAGGTGCAAACGGCGGGAAATCCCAGCTTGCTTTATGGGAAAGACACAGTTGTGGCTGATTTCTCCAAAGAGGAAAACGGCGATTTCATTTTCTCCGTTTACTCCGGATTTGTCCGCAAAGGGGATAGATTGATGATACGGGTGGAGAATCTTATCCAAGTGCCAGAGTTTGCGAAGTTTGATGCGTTCTTAGAGTTTCGGGAAAGGAAACCGGATAAATAGTAGGCAGGAAGGTTTTTTAGCCATTCTGCCCGCAAATTAAAGAGGCTACCTGAAAACTGGCTTTACTCGTTTTCAGGTAGCCTCTAATCTGTTTGACAAACGGGATTACAAACCTGCTGTCGCTTTCAAAGCCGCAGCCTTATCGGTGCGTTCCCAAGTAAACTCGGGCTCTTCGCGGCCGAAGTGGCCGTAGGCGGCGGATTTACTGTAAATCGGGCGCAGGAGGTCGAGCATCTGCACAATGCCTTTCGGACGCAGATCGAAGTGCTCGCGCACGATGGCGATGAGTTTGTCTTCGCTGATTTTGCCCGTGCCGAAGGTGTCGATGGCGATGGAAGTGGGCTCGGCGATGCCGATGGCGTAGGAAACCTGAATCTGGCACTGGGTCGCCAAACCGGCGGCCACGATGTTTTTCGCCACATAACGGCAAGCATAGGCAGCGGAGCGGTCTACTTTGCTCGGGTCTTTGCCGGAGAACGCGCCGCCGCCGTGCGGGGCTGCGCCGCCGTAGGTATCGACAATGATTTTGCGGCCGGTAAGCCCGCAATCGCCCTGCGGCCCGCCGATCACGAAGCGGCCGGTGGGGTTGATGAGGTACTTGGTGTCGGCAGTGAGCATTTCGGGCGGCAGCACGGGTTTGATGATGTGCTCAATCACGGCTTTGCTCAGTTCTTCATGGCCGATAGACGGATCGTGCTGGGTGGAAAGCACCACGGTATCGATGCGTTTTACTTTGCCGGTTTCGCTGTCGTACACGGCGGTAATTTGCGCTTTGGCATCGGGGCGCAGCCAAGGCAGCTGGCTGCTTTTGCGCAGTTCGCTCTGGCGCTGCATCAGGCGGTGGCTGTAGTAGATGGCAAAGGGCATCAGGGTGGGAGTTTCGTCGCAGGCATAGCCGAACATCAGGCCTTGGTCGCCCGCGCCTTGGTTCAGGTCGATACCTTCGCCTTCGTTCACGCCTTGGGCGATGTCGGGCGATTGCTGGTCGTAATACACGCCCACCGCGCAGCCATTGGCGTCAAAGCCGAGCTCGGAGGCGTTGTAGCCGATTTTGGCAATGGTTTCGCGGGCGACTTTGATGTAGTCCACGTGCGCGGTGGTGGTGATTTCCCCGGCCAGCACGCACAGGCCGGTGTTCACCAGCGTTTCGGCAGCCACGCGGGCTTTAGGATCTTGGGCGAGGACAGCATCGAGAATGGCATCGGATACTTGATCGGCCACTTTGTCGGGATGGCCTTCGGAAACAGATTCGGAGGTGAAGAGGTATTCGCTCATGATATGTCTTTCGGATAATAGATAAACCTTGCAGCCTAGCAAGGAGGGCTCAACGGGCAATAAAAAATCCCGCACCAGGCGGGAAGAGATATTGCCCGGCCTGATTCAGACGAGCCACATCGGCCTCTCGGCCGTCCACCTTACGCGCCGTTTGCGGCAGGCAGGTTGGCATGGATTCCCAACTCTTAATGCGCCGCAGATGATAACAAATCCCGTCTGCTGCGGCAAGCGACGGGATGGGTTTCAAGTAGCCTTCTCTCCGTGAAGGCTACCTGAAAATTTGCAGGGGCGGATAAAACCAAGCAACGGCATGACAACACCGCCCTACCCCACCAGCTCCACACACAAAAGGCTACCTGAAATTTTTAGCTTTGTAGAAACTCAACTTCCTGCGAAAGCCTCGATCCTCTTCGCAGAAACTCGGCTTCCTTCGGAAACCTCGTTTTCAGGTAGCCTCTATCAAAATCATCCCTATTCACGCCATATCTTCCACCCGCTGACCGGTGAGAGCGCGCTGGATATTGCGGTCCATGCGTTTGGCAGCGAAGTCGTCAGTACCGGCGACAAGGGCGGCGGTGGCGTTGCGGATGGGGTTGGCTTCGGCCTCGGAGAGCAGGCTTTGCAAGGTGGCGATTTGAGCGCGAATGGCGGCAAGGCTGCCCTCATCGAGCAGGTCACCGTCCAGCTCCAACGCGACTTCCACTGCATCAATCAGGCTTTCGGCTTCCACTACGGCCTCGGCACGGGCACGAGCAGCGGCATCGCCGCCGGCATGGCTGATGCTGTCGGCCAGCATACGGGTGATGGTTTCGTCGTCGAGGCCGTAGGAAGGTTTTACTTCGATTTGCGCCTGCACACCGGTGGTTTGCTCGCGAGCAGACACGGAAAGCAGGCCGTCGGCATCGATTTGGAAAGTTACGCGGATGCGGGCAGCACCGGCCACCATCGGCGGAATGCCGCGCAGGGTGAATTTGGCGAGGCTGCGGCAATCAGCCACCAGTTCGCGCTCACCCTGCACCACATGGATGGTCATGGCGGTTTGGCCGTCTTTGAAGGTGGTGAATTCTTGGGCGCGGGCGATGGGCAGGGTGCTGTTGCGCAGGATGATTTTTTCGGCCAGCCCACCGTAGGTTTCGAGGCCGAGCGAGAGGGGGGTAACGTCGAGCAGCAGCCAGTCGTTGTCGCGCTTGTTGCCGGCCAGCACGTCGGCCTGCATGGCGGCGCCGAGTGCGACCACTTGGTCGGGATCTAGATTGGTGAGCGGGGTTTGACCGAAGAAGTTGGCCACGGCCTGTTGCACATGCAGCATACGGGTGGCACCACCCACCATAATCACGCCGCCGATATCACCCTTGCTGATGCCGGCGTCTTTCAACGCCTGCTTCACCGGCACAAGGGTTTGTGCCACGAGGTGCTGGGTGAGGGCATGGAATTGGGTGCGGGTGAAGATGGTATCGATCGATGTACCATCGCTTAGCACGGCTTGAATACGGCTCTCAGGTAGCCTGCTAAGCTCTTCTTTGGCACGACGCACCAGGCTGAGCAGCAAGCGGCTATCTTGGGCGTTGGTGATGGAAAGACGATTCACTTCAATCAGATGGCACAACATGCGGTGGTCGAAATCGTCACCACCAAGCGCGGAATTGCCGCCGGTGGCCTTCACTTCAAACAGGCCTTTGGAGAGCTGCAAAATGGATACGTCGAAGGTACCACCGCCGAGGTCGTACACCACAAAGGTGCCTTCGGCGGCATTATCCAGCCCATAGGCAATGGCGGCTGCGGTGGGCTCGTTGAGCAGGCGCAACACGTTCAGCCCGGCCAGGCGGGCAGCATCTTTGGTGGCTTGGCGCTGGGCATCGTCAAAATAGGCGGGCACGGTAATGACAGCACCTACCAACTCACCACCAAGACTCTGTTCGGCACGGGTTTTGAGTGCCCGCAGGATGTCGGCAGATACGTCGATCGGGGTTTTCGCGCCTTGGCGGGTGTGCAGGTCGATAAGTTGGTTGGATTGGCCGAAACGATAGGGCAGATGGCTGGTATCAATATCTTCTAATTTACGGCCGATCAGTCGTTTGGCGGAGCTGACGGTGTTGGCCGGGTCGGCAGTTTGGCTTTGCAGGGCAGCCCGGCCGGTGATGATTTGCCCATCAGCACCATAGCGCACCACCGAAGGCAGTAGGAAACGGCCTTCTTCATCGGGCAGGCAACCAGCATGGCCGCTTTTCACGGTAGCAACCAAGCTGTTGGTAGTGCCCAAGTCGATACCGACGGCTAGGCGGTGTTGGTGCGGGGCGGCAGAGAGGCCGGGCTCGGCGATTTGTAGGAGTGCCATGGTGGTTGGTGTGTGTTTAACTATGGGAATAAGCGGTCATTTTAACATATTGGTTGAGTGCTTCGGTCGGAATTAAACTTTTCAGGTAGCCTCAACCGGAATGGAGGCTACCTGAAAATCTTGCAGCCAACGCAAAAGCCGGCATCCACGATACCGGCTTTTAGTATGGGTAACCCCGCGAATGCCGCTTTGGCTCGATTCGCTTGAACCTTGAATCAAGGTTGGCCACTTCCGGCAGTTTCGGGTACGTCCACGAGGAACGCGCGCTCCCACCACTCAATCTGCAGCCTGAAGCGAAATTATTGGTTCAAAGGAATAGTATGCCTTCACGAACACCGCAGGGTTATTAAAGAAGAACAATCGGTTTACTTTTCCAAATCAAGCGCTTTATCGCAACTTTCTATCATGGTGCTTATTCTACGCTCAATTTCGCCAATTGCCAAACCGTCTTTCGCGCTCATTTTGAGCAGGTCGTGGGTGAGGTTCAGCGCAGCCATAATCACGATCTTGTCGGTTTCCACAATCCGGCCAGAAGATTGGATCACGCCAATTTTCTGGTTCAGCATATGCACCGCCTGCAGCAGGGTTTCTTTCTCGCTGTTGGGCGTGCCGATGTTGAACTGGCGGCCTAAGATATCTACATTGACTTGTTCGATACTCATACAACCTGCTCCTTGGCGGCGGGCACAGGCAAGCGTTGTAGCAAGGCGCGGATATCAGCAGCACTTTGTTCCAATAGCTTGCGGTAAACGGCGTTTTCTTGCTGCAAAGCTTCAATCTGGCTGGAGAGCTCGTGCTCCAGGCGCGACATTCTTTCGCTGTAGGCCAATTGCAAGCCATCCATGGTAGCGCGATGGTCATGGCGCTGTTTCTGCCATGCTGTATCCATCTCGCTGATTTTCTTGCTCAGCGCCTGCTTTTCACGCACAGCAGCCTGATAACGGCTCACCAGCGTTTCGATGGAATTTTGCAAATGTTCAAGTTGATTATTCATGAATCTGTCTCTTGCTAAATCTCTGGCTGCCAGAATCAGCAACCTGGCCGCATTATACTGAAACTTGCGCCATACGGAACAAGCGCCGGGAAAATTTATAATTAAATACCTTCTTTAAAATCCGCTCGCATTACGATGGCAAGATAGGTTCGGCGGTGATTATTCGCTGCGGATTTCGCGCAACATCAGCCGCTCGGCCACATCATTCACATCAACACGGCCGTCTAAAAGCTCGTTCAGGATGCGCGTGATGGGCATTTCAATGCCAAGTTTGGCCGCCTGTGCGCCGGCTTCACGGATGGTGTACACCCCTTCGGCCACATGCCCGAGTTCAGACAAAATCACAGGCAACAGTTTGCCCTCAGCCAGTTTGAGGCCAACTTGTCGGTTACGCGAGAGCGAGCCGGTGCAGGTGAGGATCAGGTCGCCCATGCCGGCCAAACCCATCAGGGTGGTTTGCTTTGCACCCAAAGCCAGCGCCAGGCGGTTGATTTCGGCCAAGCCACGCGTCATCAGGGCAGCGCGGGCGTTGAGGCCGTATTGCAGGCCGTCGGCGATGCCCACCGCGATGGCCATCACGTTTTTCACTGCACCGCCCACCCCCACGCCCACCATATCGTCGTTGGCATACAGGCGCAGCACGGCAGAACTGAGTGTAGAGGCGAGTGATTCAATCCAAGCAGTGTTGTCGGAAGCGAGGGTAACGGCGCAAGGCAGCTGTTGCGCCAATTCTTGGGCAAAACTGGGGCCAGACAAAATACCGATACGCGGGTTATCTGGCAGCTCTTCGCGCACCACTTGGTGCGGCAGCAAGCCGCTGCCTTGCTCGAAACCTTTGCAGGCGGTGAGCACGGGAATATCGCCCCAGCCCCATTGCCACATGGTTTGCAGGCTGCCGCGCAAGCCGGCGGTGGGCGTGGCGATGATGACGAGCTCGGGCTTGGGCGGTGGTGTGTCGGCAATGCTGAGCGCTTCGGGGAAGGGAAAATCTTTCAGGTAGCCTGAGTTGATGCGCTCGGCACGCATGGCGGCGGCATGTTCGGTTTCGCGTGTCCACAAGCAAACTTGCTGGCCGTTTTGGGCAAAGTGGATAGCCAATGCCGTACCCCAAGCACCGGCTCCGATGATGCAGATTTGCATGGTGTACTCCTGTGTTGATTGCTGGTGATAGAGCAAATTAACTCAACTTTCGCCACTGTGTTGCTCGCTTTGCCGTGCTATCTGCACTGCCCATGGCTCGCTGCCTAATATCGACGGCATGTTAATTTGCTATAAAGGCTACCTGAAAAACGGCAAACGGGTTTTAGCTTTGCAGAAACTCCGCTTCGTTGCGTTTTCAGGTAGCCTTTTATACTCTAAATACCGGTGCTTAATCAGCCGTTAAAGCGTTTGAACGCAAGCGTGCCGTTGGTGCCGCCGAAGCCGAATGAGTTGGAAATGGCTGCACGGATGGGCAGATCGCGGGCTTCGTTGGCGCAGTAATCCAAATCGCAGCCGCCTTCAATGTCTTGCTCGAAGATATTGATGGTGGGCGGTGATTTTTGATGGTACAGCGCCAACACAGAGTACACGGCTTCCACACCGCCGGCACCGCCGAGCAGGTGGCCGGTCATGGATTTGGTGGAATTGACTACCAGTTTTTTGGCGTGTTCGCCGAAAGCAAGTTTCAGCGCAGTGGTTTCGTTGGCATCGCCCAGCGGGGTAGACGTGCCGTGCGCGTTCACATAATCGATGTCGCTTGGGTTGAGACCGGCATCTTTCAGGGCACGTGCCACGGCCAAGGCTGGGCCTTCGGCATTGGGGGCGGTAATGTGGTGCGCATCGGAGCTCATGCCGAAACCGGCCAGTTCGGCGTAGATTTTCGCGCCGCGTTTTTTGGCGTGTTCGTATTCTTCCAACACCAGCACGCCGGCACCTTCGCCCATCACGAAGCCGTCGCGGTCTTTATCCCACGGGCGGGAAGCAGTGGCGGGGTCGTCATTGCGGGTAGACAACGCCTTCATGGCGGCAAAACCGCCTACGCCGAGCATACACACCGCGCCTTCGGCACCGCCGGCCACCATCACGTCGGCATCGCCGTATTGAATCATGCGGGCGGCATCGCCGATGCAGTGCGCACCGGTGGTACAGGCAGACACAATGCCGTAGCTGGGGCCTTGGTAGCCTTTAAGGATGGTGACGTGGCCGGCAATCAGGTTGATCAACGAGCCGGGAATAAAGAAGGGGTTGATGCGGCGCGGGCCGTTTTCGTGCACCACAATGCCGGTTTCTTCAATGGAAGGCAGGCCGCCAATGCCGGAACCGATGTTCACACCCACGCGGGTTTTATCCAAGGCGGCGTAGTCGTCCAGCCCGGCGTCGGCCACGGCTTGCAAGGCAGCGGCAATGCCGTAGTGGATGAAGGCATCCATGCGGCGCGCTTCTTTGGCGCCGATGTAATCGCCGATTTGAAAATCTTTCACTTCGCCGGCAATTTGGGCGCTCAGTTCGCCCGCGTCAAAACGGGTAATCCGGCCAATGCCGCTCACGCCGGCCAACAGGTTTTGCCAGGCATCGGCCACGTTGTTGCCCACCGGGGAAATCTGCCCCAGCCCGGTTACCACCACTCTTCTCTGACTCATGATTGTTTATCTATCCTTCGGCCTGCCCGAAAGCGGCCGCAATAACAAAAACCCCTGCCCTTGGCGGGAAATGCGCCGGGGCAGAGGCTGATATTCTGCTGTTAAACCTGCTGCCGATTAGTTGGAGCGGGAAGTAACAAAGTCAATGGCTTGTTGAACGGTAGTGATTTTTTCAGCTTCTTCATCGGGGATGTCGCAGCCGAAAGCTTCTTCCAAAGCCATTACCAGCTCAACCACGTCCAGAGAGTCGGCGCCCAAATCTTCGCTGAAAGAAGATTCGTTTTTCACTTCGCTTTCGCTCTTACCCAATTGTTCGGCAACGATTTTCTTCACACGTTGTTCGATATTTTCCATTGCGGGGTCCTTGTCCTTAAATAAACGGGGAAAAATTTAAAGGTAGTTCTCTAAAAGCGGCATTGTAACGGATTTATATGCGTTTTGCTATCCGTGCCCTGCAAGATTCAAGGCTACCTGAAAACAACGGTGCGCATATTAGCATAGCGCACGGCCTTTGCAAACTGCGCCAAAAAGCCGATATAAACAGGCAATAGCAGGCATCTGCCTTTATAGTGAAATTTCGGCAACTGCTGCGGCATTCGCCAACCCGCTATCCGCTGCAGCCATGCCGCTATTTGCCCACTGTTTGCCGCAAAAACACCAGCACGGCAGCCAGCTCGGCGGCCACCTCTTCCTGCGAGGCATTGCCCGCATGACCGCCGGCTTCGGGGGCGTAGAGGCGGCTGTTCACGCCGATTTCGCGCAGGCGGGCGTGGAATTTGAGCGCATGGGCGGGGTGCACGCGGTCGTCACTCAGATTGGTGGTGATGAGGGCGGGCGGGTAGGTTTGGCTGTCGCGCAGATTATGGTAGGGCGAAAGTTTTTTCAGGTAGCCTCTATCCGGCTCGGCATCGGGATTGCCGTATTCTTCCTGCCACGAAGCGCCGGCCAAGAGGTGGGGATAGTGCAACATATCGGTGAGCGGCACTTCGCACACCATGCCGCCGATGCTCTGCGGCGCGGCACAATAAGCAGCGGCGCACACCAGCCCGCCATTGCTGCCGCCCTGCAACACGATGCGTTCGGGCGCAGACAAACCGCGCGCGGCCAAATCCTGCGCCACGGCCACCAAATCTTCCGCGCTTTTATGTTTGCGTGCCGCACCTTGGGCGGCAGCGTGCCAAGCCGGGCCGAATTCGCCGCCGCCCCGGATGTTGGCCAACACAAACGCACCGCCCCGCGCGAGCCAATGCCGGCCGATGATGCCCAAATAATGCGGCAGTTCCGGCACACCGAAGCCGCCGTAGGCATACACCAGCGCGGGCGCGTTCGGCTCGCCGTTGCCCACGTGATAATACGGAATGCGCTCGCCGTCGGCCGACACAGCGTGCAACTGCTGCACGCCCAACCCCTCCGGATCAAACTGCGCCGGCTGGCGGCGCATCACGCACCACTCCTGCCGCTGCAAATCCAGCGTATAGAGCGTGAGCGGCGAAAGGAAGCTGCTGGCAGCGATATACAGCACATCGCCGCCCCAAGGCTGGTCGGCAAACTCCAGCACGCCCGCCCCTTCCAGCGGCAGCTCGGGCACTTCGGCCGGCTGCCACTGCCCCTGCTGCAAACGCCAAGCCTTGAGGCTACCTGAAACATTATCCAACAAAGTAGCGGCCACAAAATGGCGCGTGGTTTCCACTCCCTCCACCGATTGTCCCGCCTGCGGTGCAAACAGACATTGCGCCTGCCCCAGCACGCCCTTGTTCAGCTTCACCGCCACCAGGCTGCCCGCCGCGTAGCTTTGGTTGGCCCGCTGCCAATCGTGCTTGAGCAACACCAGCAGCCAGCCGCCCAAATAGCCGCAGATTTCGCAAGTTTCAGGTAGCCCCAAAGGCAGCAGCGCCCCATCCGAGGCTACCTGAAAATAACGGCGGCTGAAAAAACCCGTGCTTTCTTCCAGCAAATCCAGCGGTGCACCCTGCGCATCCAGATAACGCCAAGCGTGCACCCACACCGATTCCGCAGCCGTTTGCAGTAGTGGCTGCGCCTCCTCAAAGCTCTGCCCGCGCCGCAACAGCCACGCCTCGCGCGGATAGCCCGAAGCCGTGAGCTGGCGCTCGTCCCAAGCCGGGCACACCCACACGCTGTCTTCATCACGCCAGGCAATATGGTTTTTGCTCGCCGGAAAGTGGAAACCGTTGGGCACCACTTGGCGCGTTTCCAAATCAAATTCCAGCGTAAACGCCGCATCGCCGCCGCCCGGGCTGAGCGAGAGCAACACCCGGTTCGGCTGCTCCACATAGTGCGACACACCGTCTAAATACACATCCGCGCCCAACACCTCATCAAAATCCGCCACCGAAAACAACACCTCCCATTCCGGCAGCCCGGCACGGTACGAAGCCGCGCTGCACACGCGGTACACGCCCTTCGGGAACTCCTCGCTCTGATAAAAATGATACATCCGCGCGCGGTGCTCCTGGCAAAACGGAATCTGCTGCTCGTCTTGCAACACCGCCAAAATATCGCGGCGCATCGGCTCGTAATCCGGCCAGCTCTCCAGCCAGGCCTGCGTTTGCGCATGTTCGGCGGCAGCGAAAGCACTGGTTTCGGGAGTGTTTAGGTTTTCAAACACGGCATAACGGTCGGCAGACATTTCAGGTAGCCTTTGGCAGGTGGTTTCGGAAGGCGGGCATTGTAGCAGTATTGGCGGGCCGGCAAGAGGAAAGGCTACCTGAAAATATTTCAGGTAGCCTTTTCAGCCTCCAACCGGGGATTTTATCTACTGCCCGTACGCACTGTAATCGTAGCCCGTACAGAATGCCGTGCCATGTTTCGTTTCCACGGAGGAATATCCACAATTACCCCGCCCGTTTGCCCGCTCGCATTGCTGCATGGATTTTTCTGCCGCGAGTTTGTCGTCTGTGTCGTAGCCGAAGAATAAATCAGACGGTGCCTTCACTCCGCTGTCTGGCGTGGTCAGCACCGCGCAGGTGTTGTTGAATACCGCCACCACTCGGCAATTGGATGTCGAGCACCGGCGCATTGCCCTTTGCCGTGCCACTTGCTCACTCTTAAAACCGGCTACCCATACCAACTTGCTGGCAGAAAAATCAAACACAACCACTCCATAAAACGGCGTGCGGCGCAGTTCCGCGATTTCGGCTTGCACCTTTGCCTCGCGCTGCTCCCAGGCGCGTATTTCGGCGGCGGTGGGGCCGCGGTTGATCGGCTGTTGCCGTGTGGCATTGCGCTCGCGTTGTATCCGATCTGCTTCTGACTGCATGATGCCATTAAAGTTGTGCCATTGCTGCGAGCCAACCGGATAGGGGTTGGCATATGCCAAGCCCGCACTGCCCAATAGCACTGCCGCCAATACGCCCGCTGCCGTGTTCATCATGGTTTGCTTCATCTTGCCGCTCCTGTTTGGAAAGGGGAATAAGGGTATTGCCGATGATCTGATTGTAACAAAAAACAAGATATTGTAAACATCTATCCCGCTGCTTGAAGGCTACCTGAAAAGTGCGCCGTGATTTGAACTGCGTTGCGGTTCACGCTTTCAGGTAACCTTTGTCCTGCCAGTTGGCTTCACACGCGGCGGATGCTGTCTTTGTAGTGTCCGGCGCGTTCGCCGCCGATCAGGCGCGGACGGCTGGCCAGGGCGCAGACGTGGGCGGAGCCCAATTCGCGCTGTTGCGGGCGCAAGGGGATTTGCACGTGTTTGATGTGCATGCCGATGGAAGTATCGCCGATGTCGAGCCCGGCGTGGGCGGTGATGAATTCCACTTCCACCGGGTCGCGCATATATTTGAAGGCGGCCAGCTGCGCACTGCCGCCTGCGTGCAGGCCGGGCAATACGTTCACAATTTCCAGCCCGTATTTTTCGGCCAGCTCCCGCTCCACGGCCAAGGCGCGGTTGATGTGCTCACAGCCTTGCACGGCGAGGTAGATTTTGCGTTCGTTCAGGATGTCGAGCAGGGTTTTCACGATCACTTCGCCCACTTCCTGATTGGAATTCTTGCCGATACGGCCGCCGACCACTTCGCTGGTGGACAGGCCAAGCACGAAAATCTGCCCTTCGCCGATGGCGGATTGGTGCAGGATATCGAGCGCAAGGGCGCGGGTTTGTTCGGCCAATTGGGTTAGATCCATGAGATGCCTCCTTTATGCTGATCGCCGCAAACTGTGCGGCATGAGGGATTTTAGCAGCTTCGGGCGGAAGTGGTTTTGATAAAGAATAAAATACGGCTTGTCGGTGTGCGGAAAAGGCTACCTGAACCTTTCAGGTAGCCTCTTTTCCTTTCCTGCCCACTGGCTATTCGCCCTTTCCGCCCTGCTCTTTCACCAGCCGCCGTTCATACACGGATTGCGCCAGTGTGCCGGCGTCGATGTATTCCAGCTCGCTGCCCAGCGGCATGCCCTGCGCCAGTCGGCTGACGCGGTAGGGCAGATTTTTAAAAAGCTCGGCCAGCACATAGGCGGTGGCATTGCCTTCTGGGGTGAAGGCGGTGGCGATGATCACTTCTTCCACTTCGCTCTCTTGCAGGCGGGCAACGAGTTTGTCGAGCGCGATGTGCTGCAAATCCATGCCCTGCGCGGGGCTGATTTGCCCCATGAGCACGAAATAGAGGCCATCGTGGCAATGGGCGGCTTCCATGCCGGCCACGTCGGCGGGCAGGTGCACAATCATCAGGCGGCGGCCGTCGCGCGCGGGGTCGGCGCAGATGGCGCAGAGCTCGCCTTCGCAGAAGGTGTTGCACAGGCGGCAATGCTGCACGGCGGTGAGCGCATGCTGCAGGGCGGCGGCCAGCTCGGCGGTGCCTTCGCGCTTGTGGCGCAACAGTTCGTAAGCCATGCGGCGGGCGGATTTGGGGCCGACGTTGGGCAAAACTTCGAGGGCTTGGGTGAGGCGGGTGAAGGCGTCGGTTTTTTTGCGGGTCATGATTTGGGTTTCAGGTAGCCTTTGGCTGGCAACGGATTGGGCGGCAGAATATGCTTTGCTTGTTATTTTTCAGGTAGCCTTTTTGCTTTGAGAAGGCTACCTGAAATTCTACGGCTATTCGCTGGCTTCGCTGTTGTCTTCAGCTGCGGCCGGGCTGTCGAACGAGGGCGGGGGCAGCAGGTTGTTGAGCGTGAGGGTGGCGGGGTTGAGCGTGGGGTGGCCGCTGAAGGAGGCGCTGTAGCCGCCGGTGCTGTTGCCGCGGATGGCGGTTTGCACGCCCAGCGGGAAGGTGGCGATGTCGCTGATGTGGCCGAAGGGGAAGCCAGTGAGCACGGGGATGCCGCTGATGCGGCGCAGGGTGCGGATCACGCTGGAGAGGTCGTAGCCGCCGTCGTATACGTCGCGCGCGCTGCCCATGCGGAAGTTGCCGAGCACGATAGCCTGTTGCCGCTTGAGGATGCCGGCCAGATGCAGGGTTTGCAGCATGCGTTCGAGGCGGTAGGGCTGTTCGCCCACGTCTTCGAGGAAGAGGATGCCGCCTTCGGGCTGAGGCAGGTAGGCCGAACCGGCCAGGGAGGCAATTACGCTGAGGTTGCCTCCCCACATGGTGCCGTGCAGGGTAGGCACGTTGGCGGCCTGCACTTCCGATACCTGAATGCTCAAATCGGCGCGGGCGCTGCCGTCGATAAAGGCTTGCATGGTGTATACCGAGGGCTGGGCTTTGCCGAAGCCGCTATAAAGCATGGGGCCGGCAAAGCTGCACATATTGCCTTGGGCCAGCAGGGCAAGCTGGATGGCGCACACGTCGCTGAAGCCGAAAAGCTGGGTGCCGTGTTCGCGCATCCGCGCGCCGAGCGAGGGCCAGTCGATATGGGGCAACAGGCGCACGGCGCCGTAGCCGCCGCGCATGCCCATCAGCACTTGCGGGGTGGGCACTTTACCGGAAGCCACGTCTTGGAAATCGGCGATGCGTTCGGCGTCGGTGCCGGCAAACCGCTGGCTGCGGCGCTCCACCGCCTGCTGGTTGGTGATGGTGAAACCGGCGTTATACAGGCGCAACAGCCCGGCCTGTGCCTGTTCGGCTCGGGGTGCGAAGCCGGAAGGAGCCACTACGCGCAAGGTGGTGCCGCTACCGCTACGGGTGGGGCGAGCTAACGTATTGCCGCTGTCGGTGTTGTTTCGGCTGGACGGCGACACGGGCATCGCCGGCGTGCTACACGCCTGCAACACGCCTGCACCGGCCAGGGTGGCGGAGGCGCTGAGAAAACGGCGGCGGGAAAGATGGGGGAGGAGCATGGGGTTTCCTTAATCATTGAGTGGAGGCTACCTGAAAGCGCAAGCTTCAACGCAGTTAAAACGAAAAATCAAACTGAGGTTCAGACAGCCTGTTAGTGGTGTGGAGGCTACCTGAAAATGTTGTGTCAACCATGTTTCAGGTAGCCTTTAAATTTGGCAGACGGCGGGCATTATACCAGCCCGTCTATATCACCGGCCTGCGCTTCGGCAGCCAGCAAATCGGCCACTTGCCGCTGCCAGTTTGCCGGCAGCGTGGGCACGGCTTCGCGGCGTGGCGCGGCCCAGATCGAATCGGGGAAAAACGCATCGTTTTCAAAGCGGGCAATCACGTGCCAATGCAGGTGCGGCACTTGGTTGCCGAAGCTGGCCAGATTGATTTTGGCCGGGCGCAACACCCGGCGCATCGCCGCTTCGGTGCGCCATACTGCCGCCATCATTTCCTGCCGCTCTGCTGCGGGCAAATCCGTCATCTCGGCCACATGGTCGCGCCAAATCACACGGCAAAACGCGGGTGCGGCGGGCGTGTCGTTTACGGCAATCACGCGCAGGCAGCTGTTTTGCCACAGCACGGTTTCATTTTCGGCACAGCACAGCGGGCAGGAGGCAGGCATTTCAGTTCCTTCAAGGTAGTTTAACGAATCGGGGCAGGGTATAGCACGGCGGCTGGTTTGCCAAGTGGAGCGGCAGAAAGGCTACCTGAAAGCACAGCTTAAACAAAGTTAAAACTCCTCTTTCAGGTAGCCTTTACCTCCTCCGCCAGATTGGCTATATTCAAGCCATAGCTTCCTTCCTACTGCGTTGGCTCGCCTTGTAGGAGGAAATTATGATTTTAGCCACATTCCTCCCCTTCCCCAGGACTTCCCCATGCGCTTCTTCCACCGCCAGCAGCAATCGCGCCGCCGCACCGTGCGGCTAGTGGTGTTCTATGTGCTGGCACTGATCGGCACAGTCGCCATCACTTCCGCCGGGCTCGGCAGCCTGCCGTTTTTGTTCGGTGCAAAAGTACGGCACAGCCTGTGGTGGTACTACCTACCGCCCGCCCTGTTTGTGTGTGCGCTTACCATCGGCCTGAGCCTGCACCGCCTGCGCGAGCTGCGGCGCGGCGGCGAAGCGATAGCCAAACGGCTGGGCGGCGAGGCCTTGCAGCTGGCCGACGCCACCTTTGCCGAACGTCGGCTGCTCAACGTGGTGGCGGAAACCGCGCTTTCCGCCGGCCTGCCCACCCCGCCGGTGTACCTGCTGCGCCGCGACGGCAGCATCAACGCCTTTGCCGCCGGCATGAGCCCGCGCAGCGCCGTAATCGGCGTTACCCAAGGCGCCATCAACCTGCTCACGCGCGACGAGCTGCAAGCCATCGTTGCCCACGAATTCAGCCACATCCGCAACGGCGACATGCGGCTCAACTGCTATCTGGCCGCCTGGCTGCACGGCCTGCAGGGCATCGCCAGCAGCGGGCGCTATTTCCTCTACGGCCGCGATAACGAACATTATCTGGAATACCGCCGCCGCAAAAATGTAGACAACCATCCTTTCGACAACGGCGTGGAAATCGTGATGCAGTCCCTGCCGCTGCAAGCCCTCGGCGCACTCCTGATTGCGCTGGGCTCGGTGGGTAGCGTGTTTGCCCTCTGGCTGCAGGCCGCCGTGTGCCGCGAGCGCGAATTTATGGCCGACGCCTCCGCCGTGCAGCTCACCCGCCAAACCGCCCCGCTCATCGAAGCGCTGCGCAAAAGTGCCCGCACCGCCTCCTGCCGCCTCTCCTCCCCCGAAGCCCCCGAATACGCCCACCTGATGTTCGGCCGCATCCGCCCCGGCGACCTCGCCGCCACCCACCCGCCGCTTATCGAACGCATCCGCAGGCTTGATGCCGCCGCTGCCCGCCGCCTGGCCGAAGAGCTGGCCTATGCCGACAGCCTCACCCTGCCTTCCCCCTTTCACCTCAGCTTCGCCGCCCCGCAACCGATGAGCGCCGAAGCTGAAGAAGCCGAAAACCTCTACCGCCAGCGGCAGGCCCTGATGCAGGCGCGCATCCACCGCCACCGCCCGTCTGCCCCGTATCTGCCCCTGCAAGCCGACTGGCAGGCCGCCGCCTACGATGGCGAATATGCCTCTGCCACCCTGCTCTGCCTGTTCCAGGTGCCCACCCTGCCCGCCAGCCGCTGGCACCAAACTGAACACAACGGCGGCATCAGCCCCTTCGTTTGGCAACAGCTCGCCCGCCTGCAGCAACATCCCCTGCTACCCAGCACCGAGCTGCTCGAACACCTCCTGCCCGCCCTCGTGATGCAGGAAGACCATGTCCTGCAAACCCTACTCGACCAAATCCGCAACCGCTTCCGCCAACATGGCACCAACCTCGAGCAAGCCTATCTCTGGCTGCTGCTCAAAGCCTATCTTGCCCCCACCCCGCCAACTGGCCGCCTCGCGCAACATCCTGCTGCCGCAGCCCTAACCCGCGCTGCCGAGCTCTCTCCCAAACAGCTACAAACCGCCGTGAAAGGCGCACTGCTGCTCACCGAACCTGCCAAAATCACCCTGCTGCGCCCCCTCGCCGCTACCCTCCCCGTTCGCTGTCCCCTGCTCTGGCGCTACCTCTGTGTGCGCCTCGATATCGGTGCCTGGCACTTCGGTATGGCAGGCAGTAAAGGTTAGAAACCACCTAAAACTTCGCCGACTCGATTTTTCAGGTAGCCTTTATCCAATACAAAACTGCCAGAGCATAGACAAATAACCATACAACACCTGCCCTCCCTCTTCCTTCACCACCTGCCAAAAATCCCCGCTATGCTCAACGCCCAACCCAGCTCGCCGCCACCGAAAACTTCCTCGCCCAATACCGCTATCTTGATGCTACCAGCTGAACATACCGGCTCAAATAGCGCGGCATTGCCCTGCCACCATGCCTGCAAACAGTGTTGGACGAACAACACGACTTCCCCCAAGCCCCCTTGATTTACCAGCAGCATCTTCCAGCTCAAACCACATCAACTCGCCCGCCTGCAACCCAAAGCCGAAAACGGCGACACTACCGCCGCCGCCCGCCTCGCCCAATACTACAGCTTTGCCACCGAACGCCCCCGAAAACGAACGCCTAGCCAACTATATTGGGAAGCTAAAGCTGCCTGCGGCTGACCGAAATAAAGCTGTATACAGAGGAAAAGGCTACCTGAAAACGAGCTCGCGAGTTTCTGCGAAGCTAAAATTTTCAGGTAGCCTTTTCCTTATCCGAACGGCTTACAGCACGTACCGCGCCAAATCTTCCTGTTCGGCCACTTCGGCCAGCCGCTCGTCCACATAGGCGGCGGTAATCTGTGTGGTGCCTTGCGGGGCGTGGAAAGATACGTCTTCCAGCAGTTTTTCCAGCACGGTATGCAGGCGGCGGGCGCCGATGTTTTCGGTTTTCTCGTTCACCTGGAAAGCGATTTCGGCCAGGCGGGTGATGCCGTCGGGGGCGAAATCGAGCTCTACGTCGTCGGTGGCCAGCAGGGCTTGATATTGCTTGGTGAGGCTGGCGTCGGTGCTGGTGAGAATGGCTTGGAAGTCTTCCATGGTGAGGCTGCTCAATTCCACTCGGATAGGGAAGCGGCCCTGCAGCTCGGGAATCAGGTCGCTGGGTTTGCTTAAATGGAAGGCGCCGGAAGCGATGAAAAGGATGTGGTCGGTTTTAATCATGCCATATTTGGTTTGTACGGTGGTGCCTTCCACCAACGGCAAAAGGTCGCGTTGCACGCCTTGACGCGATACATCACCGCCGTGTCGGTTGCTGTCGGCCGCGATTTTGTCGATTTCGTCGAGGAACACGATGCCGTGCTGCTCCACAGCGTGCACAGCCTGCTCGCGCAATTCTTCTTCATTAATCAATTTGGCGGCTTCTTCATCCAGCAAGAGCTTCATCGCGGCAGCCACTTTGATTTTGTGCGGTTTGGTGCGACCTTTACTGAGATTGGCAAACATGTCTTGCAGCTGGCTGCTGAATTCTTCCATGCCGGGCGGGCCCATCACTTGCATGGAGGCGGGGGAGGCTTGGCTCAGTTCGATATTGATTTCTTTATCATCCAATTCGCCCCGGCGCAGCATTTCGCGGAATTTTTTGCGGGTGTGGCTTTCGGGCTGCGGTTCGGCCGGTTCGCCTTCGAAGCCGGTTTGCGGCGGAGGCGGCAAAAGCGCGTCGAGTACGCGGTTTTCGGCGGTATTTTGGGCACGGTTGCGGTTTTTGCGCACAGCCTGCTCGCGCAAATTCTTCAGGGCGATTTCCATTAAATCGCGCACGATGCTGTCCACATCGCGCCCCACATAGCCCACTTCGGTGAACTTGGTGGCCTCGATTTTGATAAACGGTGCATTGGCCAGCCGTGCCAAACGGCGAGCAATTTCGGTTTTGCCCACACCGGTGGGGCCGATCATTAGGATATTTTTCGGCATGATTTCGCTTTGCAGCGGCTCGGCCACCTGGCTCCTGCGGTAGCGGTTGCGCAAGGCCACGGCCACAGCCTTTTTGGCCTGCTGTTGGCCGATGATGTGTTTGTCCAGCTCATGGACGATTTCTTGCGGGGTCATCACGGAAGTGCTCATAAAACGGCTCCCAAATAGCTTGGTCAAATATAGGGCGGATTAACCTGGTTTTTGCGCTAGCATTGGCTTGCCTGGTAGCAAAAGGCAAGTTAATCCGTCATCACGAATAGCAGGCAAATGGCACCGCCAAGACGAAAATCAAGGGCAGCCGGCTGGTTTGCCCAAAGGTTTGGATTTCAGGTAGCCTGCTGGCAGGGCAACCGTCAGGGAAAAGGCTACCTGAAAACGGCGCAACCCTGCGCCCAAAGCAAGTCGCTTGCGGCATATCGTCCACCCGATACCACGGTAAAACGGTATTTTTTCAACAAATGCTTGCGCCCGCATGGCAAATTACCCTAAAATCCGCTGTTTTCTTATTGATCAAATTTCCCGAAGGAAGAAGGAATAATAATATGGTAGTTATCCGTTTTTCGCGCGGCGGCTCCAAGCATTCTCCGTTTTTCAACATCGTGGTAGCCGATTCACGCAACCGTCGTGACGGCCGCTTCATCGAGCGCGTTGGCTTCTACAACCCCGTAGCCAACGAAAAACAGGAGCGCGTACGCCTGAACACCGAACGCCTGAACTACTGGGTGAGCCAAGGCGCGCAAGTAAGCGATGCCGTTGCACGCTTGGTAAAAGAGCAGCAGAAAGCCGCTTAATTCTGGAATACCCGCCATGAGCCGCAGCCAAGACAACTGGGTAGCCATGGGCTATGTGAAAGGCGCTTTCGGCATCAAAGGCTGGGTAAAAGTGGCCGCCGATACCGAATATGCCGACAGCCTGCTGGACTACCCTGTATGGCAGCTGAGCAAAGACGGCGTTTCCCGCAGCTACACGCTGGAAAACGGCCAGGTGGCCGGCGATGAATTGCAAGTAAAATTCGCCGAAATAAGCGACCGTGATGCCGCACAGCTATTGCGCGGCTACACCATCGAAATCAAACGCAGCGATTTTGAGCCCGCCCAAGAAGGCGAATACTACTGGGCCGACTTGGCCGGCTTGACGGTACACAACCGACAAAACGAGCTCATCGGCACAGTAAGCAGCCTGATGGAAACTGGTGCGCACGATATTTTGGTGGTAGATGGTGAGCATGGCCGCAAACTGATTCCGTTTGTCGATCACTACATCGACAATGTGGATTTGGAACAAGGCAGCATCATTGCCGATTGGGGCTTGGATTACTGATGTATATCCAAGCCGTTACCCTGTTTGGCGAGATGTTCCGCAGCATCACCGACTACGGCGTAACCGGCCGCGCCCTGCAACGCGGCTTATGGTATTTCAACAGCATCAACCCGCGCCAGTTTGCCGACAATAAATTGGGCTACATCGATGACAGGCCTTTTGGCGGCGGCCCCGGCATGATTATGATGGCTGAACCGCTACAATCGGCAATCGATGCCGCCAAAGCGCAGCATAACGGTAAAGTGATTTACCTCAGCCCGCAAGGCAGCCAATTGACGCATCAAAAAGCAGCCGAACTGGCTAAACTGGACGGTTTGATTTTGGTGTGCGGCCGCTACGAAGGCATAGACGAGCGCCTGTTAAGCAGCGCCATTGATGAAGAAATCAGCATTGGCGACTTTGTGGTATCCGGTGGCGAGCTGCCGGCCATGATGCTGATGGATGCAGTGTTGAGGCTGATCCCCGGCGTACTGGGCGATGCCGATTCGGCCGGACAGGATTCGTTTGCCAACGGCCTTTTAGACTGCCCGCACTACACCCGCCCGATAGAATTTCAGGGCATGACTGTGCCCGCTGTATTGCGCAGCGGCAACCATGCCCTGATTGCGGAATGGCGCTTAGAACAAGCGTTACGCCGCACCCTGCAGCGCCGACCAGACCTTTTGGCCGGTCGCGCATTAACCCCAGAGGAATCTAGGCTCCTGCAAAAAATTCAGCAGGAGGAACGAGATATCCCATCATAAACTTAAGGACTATAGCAATGAACTTGATTCAACAGCTCGAACAGGAAGAAATCGCCCGTTTGAACAAAACCATCCCCGAATTCGCTCCCGGCGACACCGTATCCGTTTCTGTGCGCGTAACCGAGGGTAACCGTACCCGTCTGCAAGCCTACGAAGGCGTGGTAATTTCCTGCCGCAACCGTGGCCTGAACAGCAACTTCATCGTGCGCAAAATCTCTAGCGGTGAAGGCGTGGAACGTACTTTCCAGCTGTATTCTCCCAACGTGGAAAAAATCGAAGTGAAACGCCGCGGCCACGTTCGCCGTGCCAAACTGTACTACCTGCGCGGCCTCACCGGTAAAGCTGCCCGCATCAAAGAAAAACTGTCTGGCCGCAAACTGGAAGATTAATCTTTGCTGTTATCGAAAACCTGCCTTCTGCGGCAGGTTTTTGTTTGTGGATTGACTCCCGAACCACTTTATCTCATGCATACTGAAACCATAGAAACCACCTGAGCACAAAGCCAAATATCGAACAAATAAAGGCTACCTGAAATTCTAGCTTCGGAGAGACCCACAAACTTACTCTTGATAAAATCTATTACATTCCGTTTTATCAAAATACACCACGCCTATTTTTCAGGTAGCCTCTATCTCACCCGCCACCTTCCACCAACACCGCCATGTCTGCCTTTATCCGCCTGCGCCTACACATCCTTGCCCTGCTCGCCTTGGCTGCCATGCTGATCGGACAGCTCGGCAGCCTGCTTTGGCCGACCGAACTGCTCAGCCATTTTCTGCCCCACTACGCTGCCGTCTTCATTCTCGCCGCGATTTGGCCGCGCCCGAAGTGGCATGCGTTGTGGCTCGTGTGCACCGCCGCATCTCTGCTATGGCTGGCTCAGCCATTCGCCCTGCCCGATGCCCCGGCCGGCGGCACTCGGCTGGTTTGGTACAACGTCCATCTCGACAACCCCGCCGCCGAAGCGGAAAGCGCCGCCCTCTTGGCCGAACAGGCCGACCTGCTCGCACTGGGCGAAATCAACCTCGACAACCCCGGCTGGCAAAGCCTGCGCCAAGCCTATCCGCACGGCTGCCAACACCGCGAACACAGCCCCTTCGCCCTCGCCCTGTGGAGCAAACAGCCGCTGGCCGCCTGCGAAGTGCGCATGATTGGCGACTACCCCTATATCCGCGCCCAAACTGCCGACGGCACCGCCATCTACGCCCTGCACCCGCCGCCACCCATCAGCAGCGAACTGGCCGGGGCGCGGCAGCACTACCTGGCCGAAACCGCCCGCGCCCTTGCCTCCGAACCCTGCGCGCTGGCCGTGGGCGACTTCAACAGCAGCCCGTTTTCCCCGCTGTTCCGCCGTTTCCTGCAAGAAAGCGGCAGCCGCCCCGCCACCCGCTACTTCACGCCCACTTGGAAACCGTTCTTCCTCAATATCGACCACGCCTTAGCCAAAGGCCTAAACGTTTCCGCCCACACCCTGCCCTGGCAACACTCCGACCACCGGCCGCTCTTGGCGGAATACACCGGCCAATGAAGCAGAAACATAAAAGGCTACCTGAAACTCACTATTCTGTTTTCAGGTAGCCTTTCCCAATCTGTAGGCCAGATACTCGTAACCGACAAAATGGTTACGCCAAAACCGTCGGATTCAGAAATCCAACCTACGGCTTGCTATTCCCACAAAAATACACGATGAACAAGGCAAAGGATGCAGGCTACCTGAAAAATAATTCGTCTCGGAAACCCACATCATCCCTCAAGGCTAGCCGAAACTGCCATTTCGTTTTCAGGTAGCCTTTCCCGCCCAGCCTTACCGCACATTGTGTGATAAAATAACGCGTTTTAATCGATTGGGCTTTAAATCTCCATGAGCAGCACCCACGACCACCGGTTTGCCAAAGAAACCATCCCCGTCAGCCTCGAAGAGGAAATGCGCAAAAGCTATCTCGATTACGCCATGTCTGTAATCGTCGGCCGCGCGCTGCCCGATGTGCGCGACGGCCTGAAACCCGTGCACCGCCGCGTGCTCTACGCCATGCACGAGTTGAAAAACAATTGGAACTCGTCTTATAAAAAATCCGCCCGTATCGTGGGCGACGTTATCGGTAAATACCACCCGCACGGCGACAGCGCGGTGTACGACACCATCGTGCGCATGGCGCAGCCCTTCTCCATGCGCTATATGCTGGTAGACGGCCAGGGCAACTTCGGCTCGGTGGACGGCGACGGCGCGGCAGCCATGCGTTACACCGAAATCCGCATGGCGAAAATCGCCCACGAAATGCTGGCCGATATTGAAGAAGACACCGTAAACTTCGGCCCGAACTACGACGGCAGCGAACAAGAGCCGCTGGTGATGCCCACCCGCTTCCCCGCCCTGCTGACCAACGGCTCGGCTGGTATTGCCGTGGGCATGGCCACCAACATCCCGCCGCACAATTTGGGCGACACGGTGGATGCCTGCCTGCAACTCCTGGCCGACCCCGACACCTCTATCGACGCGCTCATCGACACCATCAAAGCCCCCGACTTCCCCACCGGCGCCACCATTTACGGCCTCGCCGGCGTACGCGAAGGCTACCGCACCGGCCGCGGCCGCGTGGTGATGCGCGGCAAAACCCATATCGAGCCCATCGGCAAACACGGCGAGCGCGAAGCCATCATCATCGATGAAATCCCCTATCAGGTAAACAAAGCCAAGCTGGTGGAAAAAATCGGCGAGCTGGTGCGCGAGAAAACGCTGGAAGGCATTTCCGATTTGCGCGACGAATCCGACAAATCCGGTATGCGCGTGGTGATCGAACTGAAGCGCAACGAAAACGCCGAAGTCGTGCTCAACCAGCTCTACAAACTCACCCAGCTGCAAGACAGCTTCGGCATCAACATGGTGGCCCTGGTCGACGGCCAACCGCGCCTGTTGAATTTGAAGCAGATTCTGGCCGAATTCCTGCGCCACCGCCGCGAAGTGGTTACCCGCCGCACCCTGTTCCGCCTGAAAAAAGCGCGGCACGAAGGCCACATCGCCGAAGGCAAAGCCGTGGCGCTTTCCAATATCGACCCGATGATTCAGCTCATCAAAGAATCCGCTGATGCAGCCGAAGCCAAAGCCAGACTGCTGGCGCGGCCGTGGCAGTCCGGCCTGGTGGGCGACATACTCAGCCGCACCGATTTGGATTTGAACATGGCGCGCCCAGAAGGGCTACCTGAAAACCTCGGCCTGCGCGAAGACGGCTATTATTTGAGCGACTTGCAAGCCGACGCCATCTTGCGCATGAGCCTGCGCAACCTCACCGGCCTCGACCAAGACACCATCCTCGCCGACTACAAAACCATCATGGCGCAGATTATCGATTTCCTGGATATTTTGGCCAAGCCCGAGCGCATCACCCAAATCATCCACGACGAGCTTATCGAAATCAAAACCAACTTCGGCGACCCACGCCGCAGCGAAATCAACCCGTTCGGCGGCGACATTGCCGATGAAGACCTGATTCCGCCGCGCGAAATGGTGGTTACCCTCACCCACGGCGGCTACATCAAAACCCAGCCCACCACCGACTACCAAGCCCAGCGGCGCGGCGGTCGCGGCAAGCAGGCCGCCGCCACCAAAGACGAAGACTTCATCGAAACCCTGTTTGTGGCCAACACCCACGACTACCTGATGTGTTTCACCAACCACGGCCGCTGCCACTGGATTAAGGTATATAAACTGCCCGAAGGCGGGCGCAACTCGCGCGGCCGCCCGATCAACAACGTTATCCAGCTGGACGAAAACGAAAAAGTCTCCGCCATCCTGCCCGTGCGCGACTTCCCCGAAGACGAATACGTTTTCTTCGCCACCGCCATGGGAGTGGTGAAAAAAGTGCAACTTTCCGCGTTTAAAAACGTGAGCAAAGTCGGCATCAAAGCCATCGCCCTCAAAGAAGGCGACAGCCTGGTAGGCGTGGCGCGCACCTCCGGCCGCAACGACATCATGCTCTTCTCCAACCTCGGCAAAGCCATCCGCTTCAACGAATATTGGGAGCGCAGCAGCGACGACGAAGAAACCGGCGACGACAACGACACCGAAATTTCAGGTAGCCAGGAAGACGACAGCGCCGAAAGCGCCCCCATCAGCGGCAAACACGGCGTACGCCCCAGCGGCCGCGGCAGCGGCGGCCTGCGCGGCATGAGATTGCCCGAAAACGGCCGCATCGTCAGCCTCATCACCTTCGCCCCCGAGTGCGAGCAGAGCGAACTGCAAGTGCTCACCGCCACCGCCAACGGCTACGGCAAACGCACCCCGATTGCCAGCTACAACCGCAAAAACAAAGGCGGCCAAGGCAACATCGCCATCAACACCGGCGAGCGCAACAGCGACTTGGTGGCCGCCACCCTGGTGAGCGAAAGCGACGACCTGATGCTGATTACCAGCGGCGGCGTACTCATCCGCACCAAGGTGGAACAAATCCGCGAAACCGGCCGCGCTGCCGCCGGCGTGAAGCTGATTAACCTGGACGAAGGCGAAACCCTCGTCAGCCTCGAGCGCGTAGCCGAAGAAGAGGAAGACGAAGCACAAGCCGCCGAAACCCAAACCTCAGCCGAAAGCCCGAGCCAAGAACAAGGCGAGGCTTAAGCGCCCGCCAAGAAAAGGCTACCTGAAAGCAAAGCGCCAACGAAGTTAAAACTGGCTCTGCACTATTTTCAGGTAGCCTTTTGTTTATCCCATCCGCCCTAAACCATCATCCCGACAATAGGCAGGCAACCAAGCGGCAAGCCTTAGGCAGCACACCCATACAGCAAGGCCAAGCCGCACCCTACCTCTTAGGAACAACCAGAAAGGCTACCTGAAACCATGCGTGCCGTTATCCAAAAAGTCAGCCATGCCCACATCGCCGCCGCCGATGCGCCCGATGCACCGTTCAGTCAAATTCCCCACGGCCTGTGCGTGCTGCTTGGCGTGGGCGGCGAAGACAGCGAGGCCGACGCCCGCTATATCGCTGACAAAATCGCCCACCTGCGCATCTTTGAAGACGAAGCCGGCAAACTCAATCTGTCGGTGAAAGACACCGGCGGCGAAGTGCTGCTGGTATCGCAATTCACCCTCTACGGCGACGCCCGCAACGGCCGCCGCCCCTCCTTCACCCAAGCCGCCCGCCCCGAACAGGCCGAAGCGCTGTATCAGCAAGTGGCCGCCCTCTTGCGCGGCCACGGCGTGAACGTGGCCGAAGGCCGCTTCCGCACCCACATGCTGGTCAGCCTGTGCAACGACGGGCCGGTAACCATTTTACTGGATTCGCAAAAAACGTTTTAAAGCAGCACGATAAAGGCTACCTGAAAGCTGTATGACAACCGCAGATCGGATTCTTAGAGTCCGACATCTCACTTAGAAAAGTACACGGCGGCATTTCCATGCCGCCGTTTTAGTGTGCCATTCTGTTTTCAGGTAGCCTGAAACCGTTGCTACTGCGCGGTCTGCGCCACGCCTTCGGCAGGCGGCAGTTCGCGCATATCGCGCCAGCCGTCGTTGGTTTTCACCAGCGTGGCCTGCTCCACCCGCTTCAGCGGCAGGCGGTTCTGCCAAGCTTCGCTGCCCTGGCGCACTAAGCGTTTTGCCCAGCCGTCCATCGTGATGCTGCCCTCATACACCACGCGGGATACGGTGAGGCCGGCAGCGTTGGTGGCCGGCTCAGTGTAGTACTGCACTTTATCCACATGTTCATGCCCCAGGCAGAACAGCGGCCCGTTTAAGCCGGCGCGTGTATGTTTGCGCCCGTTTTCGGTGAGCGCGAACACCAACGCTACTTCGTCATCGCCCTCTTTCAAGCGCTCATATAATCCGGCACTCTCCAAAGCTCGCATCTGCTTGACGGCTGCTTCATTGATGCGTTTATCTTCCACATCACGGCGCGGCAGCACAATCCGCTCCGAGCCCAGCAGCGGCGCAGCTCCGTCGGCATCCAAAGCCAACGGCAAGCACACTTCGTTTGCCGCCGCATAACGCGCCAGCACATCCCGAAACTGCCCCTTGCCTGCTTCCTGCGCACCGCAACCGGCCAGCAAACCGGCAGCCAAGGCCGCCCATATCCAATGTTTCATAAATTCTCCAAAATCAAATACATCCTGACACAACCCATGCCACGCCATGACAAAAAAACATCCTACCCGTACAATGGCGGGCGTTTCAATCGGCAAGGATTATACACAATAATGACCACCCTCTACGGCATCCCCAACTGCGCCACCGTGAAAAAAGCCCGCGCCTGGCTGGACGAAAAACAAGTGCCCCATGCCTTCGTTAATTTCAAAACCGAAGCCCCCACGCCCGAACAACTCGCCCATTGGCTCGATGCCGTTGGTGCAGATGTTCTCATCAACCGCAAAGGCACCACTTGGCGCAAACTCAGCCCGGCCGAACAAACTGCCGCCGACAGCCGCGAAGGCGCCATCGCCCTGATGCAGGCACAGCCCTCCGTCATCAAACGCCCCGTGCTCGAACACCAAGGTCGCGTCCACATCGGCTTTTCCCCAGAACGTTATTCCGAAATCTTCGCCTAAACCATGAGCCAAACCATCTTTATCGCCGACCTCCACCTCTCCGAGCACAGCCCCGAGCTCACCGAACTCTTCCTGCGCCAGCTACATCAATGGCAAAGCACGGCCGATGCTCTCTACATCCTCGGCGACCTGTTCGACGCCTGGGTAGGTGACGACGACCGCACCCCCTTCACCGATCATATCGCCGCCGAATTAAAAGCATTCGCCCAACACAAACCTGTGTATTTCATCCCCGGCAACCGCGATTTCCTGCTCGGCCAAGACTTCGCTAACCGCAGCAGCATGACCCTGCTGCCCGAGCAGCATCCGCTTACTCTCTACGGCCGCCCCTACCTGCTCACCCACGGCGACGAACTCTGCACCGCCGACCTGCCCTATATGCAGTTCCGCGCCCAATCGCGTCAGCCGCAATGGCAGGCCGCCATCCTCGCCAAACCTCTGGCCGAACGCCGCCTGCTGGCACAGCAAATCCGCCAGATGAGCGAACGCGGCAAAGCCGAAAATGGCAAAAGCGCCGTTTCCGACGTAACCGAGGAAGCGGTATCCGCCCTGATGGTGCAACACCCCGGCGCTGATCTTATCCACGGCCATACTCACCGCCCGGCCACCCACCGGCACACCCTGCCCAACGGCCAAAGCTTCACCCGTTTTGTGCTGCAAGACTGGTATGGCAAAGAAGGCGGCTGCCTTGTCGTATCACCCGAAGGTGTGAGCGCACAGCATTTGGCCTTAGATTAGCCAAACCCGCGCAGGAATATTTTCAGGTAGCCTTTCCACCGCTTAGGAAGGCTACCTGAAAATTTAACAGGCTACCTGAAACCCCTATCCGCAATGCCGCAGATTGTTTCAGGTAGCCTGTGTTAATACTGCTGATAGGGATAGGGGTAAAGCCCAACCCAACAAAATTTCAGCCCGCCGTACACCTGCCCACCACAAAATCCTCCAGCCCCATGGCAACCTCGCTTAAATTTCTGTTGCACGGGTTGGAAAAACCCCGCCGCCCGTTTACAATGGCACACTTTCATTTTTCTTTTTGGAGTCTTGCCCCATGTTGCATTTCCCACTCGCCGCCGCGGCCCAGCCCGACCTGATGAGTACCATTCAGAGTTTCCTCCCGCTGATTTTCCTCTTCGCCATGCTCTACTTCATGATTCTCCGGCCGAAACAGCGTGACGAGAAGCGCCGCCGCGAGATGCTCAGCGAACTGAAAAAAGGCGACAAAGTGATGACCGGCGCCGGCATGCTCGGCAAAGTTTCCAAAATTGGCGAAGAAATCATCGGCCTAGAAGTTGCCCCCAACACCGTGGTCGATTTCCACCGCGACGCCATCATCAAAAAGCTCGACAACTAACCTTTTCCTACGGCGCAGCAGCCGCATTCCAGCCATGCTGCCCGTTTTCCGTTTCTGAAAGCCCGTTATGAACCGTTATCCGCTTTGGAAATACCTGCTGATTGGGCTGGTTATCGTTGTATCCGCCATCTACGCCCTGCCCAACCTCTACGGCGAAACCCCAGCCGTGCAGGTTTCCACCAACCGCCAGTCGATCCACATCGATCAAACCACCGAACAAGCCGTGGAAGAGGCGCTGAAGGCAGCCAACATCCAGCACAACGGCATGTTTATTGCCGACGGCAGCCTGCGCGTGCGCCTGCCCAATGAAGAGTTGCAGAGCAAAGCCCGCGACGTTATCGAGCAGAAATTGGGCGACAACTACATCATCGCCCTCAACCTGATTGCCAACACCCCCGACTGGATGACCAAGCTTGGCGCCAACCCGATGTTCCTCGGTCTCGACCTGCGCGGCGGCGTGCACTTCACCATGCGTGTAGACATGCACGCAGCAGTGGACAAAACCTTCGACCGTATCTCCGGCGATTTCCGCCGCCAGCTGCGCAAAGATAAAATCCGCACCGGCAATATGCGCCGCAGCGGCGATACGCTGATTGTGCCTTTCCAAGATGCAGCTACCCTGCAGGCCGCCCTGCCCAAACTGAAAGAAACTGCTCCGGATGCGGAATTGAGGGCTGACGGCAACAACTTGGTGGTGAGCCTGCCCGAGGCCACCCAAACGCAAATCCGCGATGCCGCCGTGAAGCAAAACATCAACACCCTGCACAACCGCGTGAACGAATTGGGCGTGGCCGAACCGATTATCCAGCAAGCCGGCCCCGACCGCATCGTGGTGCAGCTGCCCGGCGTGCAAGACACCGCCAAAGCCAAAGACATCATCGGCCGCACCGCCACGCTGGAAGTGCGCATGGTGGCCGACGACCCCGCGCTGCTGCAACAGGCGGAAGCCGGCAACGTGCCAGCCGGCTATGAATTGCTGCCCACCGCCGAAGGCGGCCAGCTGTTGGTGAGCAAGCAGGTGGAATTCACCGGCGACAACATCAACGATGCCCAAGCCGGCTTCACCCACGACAACCGCCCATCGGTAAACCTGAAGCTCGACAACGCCGGCACCAGCATCTTCGCCGACCTTACCCGCAACAACGTCGGCCGTCGCACCGCCATGATCCTGATCGACCAAGGCAAAGCCGAAATCGTTACCGCGCCGACCATCAACGAACCGATTCCCGGCGGCAATGTGCAGATTTCAGGTAGCATGAACGTGGCCGAAGCCAACGACACCGCGCTGCTGCTGCGCGCCGGCTCGCTGGCTGCGCCGATGGAAATCATCGAAGAGCGTACCATCGGCCCGTCTATGGGTAAGGAAAACATCCAAAAAGGTTTCCACTCCACGCTGTGGGGCTTCTTGGTTGTGGCTGCCTTTATGGTGGTGTACTACCGCCTGTTCGGCATCTTCTCCGTACTGGCGCTTACCGCCAACCTGTTGTTCCTAGTTGCAATTTTGTCGCTTCTGCAAGCCACGCTCACCCTGCCCGGCATTGCGGCCATTGCGCTCACGCTCGGTATGGCCATCGACTCCAACGTGCTGATTAACGAGCGTATCCGCGAAGAGCTGCGCGACGGTATCAGCCCGCAGCAGGCCATCAGCGAAGGCTACCGCCACGCTTGGGACACCATCGTCGACTCCAACATCACCTCTCTGATTGCCGGTATTGCCCTCTTGGTGTTCGGTTCCGGCGCGGTGCGCGGTTTTGCCGTGGTGCACTGTATCGGCATCCTCACTTCCATGTTCTCATCCGTAGTGGTTTCCCGTACCTTCGTTAACCTCTGGTATGGCCGCCGCCGCAAACTGAGTAATTTGTCCATCGGCATCACCCTGCCTACCGCCAAGGAGCACTAAGATGGATTTCTTCCACCGTTTGAAACACGACATCCCGTTCATGAGCTACGGCAAAATCACCACCCTGATTTCGCTGATTACGTTCATCGCCGCCGTGGTTTTCCTCGTCACCAAAGGGCTCAACTACTCGGTTGAGTTCACCGGCGGCACCGTTATCGAAGTGCAATACGCTAAAGAAGGCGCCGACCCGAACCAAGTGCGCACCCGCCTGAACGAGCTCAAAATGGGCGAAGCCCAAGTGCAAAACCTGGGCACCAACAAGCAGCTGATGATCCGCCTACCCAACCGCCAAGACATGACCTCTGCCCAGCTCTCCAACAACGTATTGGAACTACTGCGCAAAGACCATGCCGATGCCAGCCTGCGCAAGGTTGAATTCATCGGCCCGCAGGTGGGCGAAGAGCTGGTTACCCACGGCCTGTTGGCCTTGGGCATGGTGGTGATCGGCATCATCATCTACCTCTCCGTGCGCTTCGAATGGCGCTTCGCCGTATCCGCCATCATCGCCAATATGCACGACGTGGTGGTGATTCTCGGCTGCTTTGCCCTGTTTCAATGGGAGTTTTCGCTCACCGTGCTGGCCGGCATCCTGGCCGTTCTCGGCTATTCGGTGAACGAATCGGTGGTGGTGTTCGACCGTATCCGCGAAAATATCCACAAACCCGCTATGCGCGGCAAAACCATCCCGCAGATTATCAATAACGCCATTACCGCCACCATGAGCCGTACCATCATCACCCACGGTTCCACCGAAGCCATGGTGGTATCCATGCTGGTATTCGGCGGGGCCGCCCTGCACGGCTTTGCCATCGCGCTCACTATCGGCATCGTGTTCGGCATCTACTCCTCTGTACTGGTAGCCAGCCCGCTACTCCTCTTCTTTGGCCTCACTCGCGAAAACATCCACAAACCGCAGAAGCAGAAAGAAGAAGCCGTAGTGTAAGCAGCTGCTCATATCCACAACAGGCATCAAAACGGCATAGGCTACTACCTAGAAACGCCTATGCCATTTTATCTGGGCGTTGTGCTGCCTCTTGCCCTGATGCAGATTCAAGTTGCTTGGCCGCAATAGCAAACCAAATTACGGCACATATGTACTTCTTCAGTATACAATAAAAAACTACCTGAACCCCTAGTAACTTTTCAGGTAGCCTTATTCAACATAGCATCTTAACAGCCGAGATACATTTTCTTATCTAAAGCAATAAGCCAAAGGTTATACGAAAGCAAACTAGAACAGCGCCAAAGGCCACTGAAAGTGTCAGCTTCAATGAAGTTAAAACGCAGCGCAGCAAAGTTTCTGTGAAACTAAAATTTAAGGTAGCCTTCCAAACACAGCAAGTATTTTGCTGTTATCCAAATTGCGAAGCTGTTACCGCCTCCTGCACACATTTTGCTTCTGTGCCTAGCCAGCTGGCAGCCAATCCGCAGCCGTTTTGCTCAAGCCAAAAGTAACCGCCACCGGCCACCAAGGCCACCACCAAACGGATACCCAAGTTCGAGCCAAAGGTATCCACTACAAACATCATTAGCGCAGCCCAAGCCCAAACTAAGCCCCACTGCAAAACCCATACCGTATCCATGTTGGGCATCTGCCACTGCATAAACCCATTGGCCACAATAGCGATAATGGCAAAAAACAGCCCCTCCAACAATACGCTTGGCTCACGCTCGCCCATCCAAAGGCACCAGAATCCCAATATAAACGCCATCAACATTTTTGTTTTCCCTTTCCAGCGGTGTTGCTTCCAAAAGTAATATTTATCGGTTCCCCCAACAATCCGCCATGCAGGCAAACCATCGGGTTGAGTTATCCGCGTATTTTACCCTTATATACAAATTCCTGACAATTCCTAAATTCCATTATCCATCGGCTTACAAACCTAGTTGTACCATTGCGTGCAAACACACCAATCCCACTGCCGACACTTGCTGAAAATGCGGCTAAATGCTTCATTTTGATACACAACAAACAGCAATCCTTAACCCATTTCATCTATAATACAACCACCCACCATCGAGACCGCACACCATGAGCATCTACGCCCTTAAACCCAAATTCCAAAACCTGCTGCGCCCGCTGGTGCGGTGGTTGTATCAGAAAGGGGGAACGGCCAATCAGGTAACTGTGTTTGCCTGTGCAATATCCATTGCGCTCGGGCTGCTGCTGTCTTGCTTGGCACACTTTCCCGTGCTGTTTTGGCTCATGCCCGTGTGGCTGTTTCTGCGTATGGTGTTGAACGCGGTGGACGGTATGCTGGCACGCGAGTTTGACCAACAATCAGCCTTGGGCGGCTACCTGAACGAGATCACCGACGTAGCCGCCGATGCCGCGCTGTATCTGCCTTTTGCCTTTATCGCCCCTTTCGGCGGCCTGCAAATTGCCCTATTTATTTGGCTTGCAGCTATGACAGAATTTTGCGGCGTGCTGGGACAGGTGCACGGTAACGGGCGGCGTTATGACGGCCCATTCGGCAAAAGCGACCGCGCGTTCTTTATCGGCGTGCTGGCGGTGTGGTATGCGGCAGTAGGCAGTTTTCATATCGCTTTCTACGCCCTCATGTGGCTGGTCTGCGCGGCATTGGTTTACACCTGCTATAAGCGCATTATCAACGGATTAAAGGCTACCTGAAAAACCGATCATGAAAAAAGTATTCAATGCTTGGACTATGGCTTCCTACTGATTATCACCATCTACACTTATCGTTTCGCCGGGAAAACCGGTTGGCACAGCAAAGGGCTGTGGTTGGGCGTTGCCATCTGCGTGGGCTTGGTCTTCTTAGATGCCTATTTAGAAGCCGTGCGGGAAAGCGGGCAATACAGCCGCTTTGAGCGCTGCGTTACCAAAATCTAGGTTTGGTTTGCCGTGGCTTTTTTCAGCATCGCCACACTCGCCTTTGCCGGGGCAACCGTTTGGTTGCTGGTGATGGCCGTGCAGCCCATCCCGCGTTCGATTCCGGCCGCCGTGCTAATTGTTTATGCTATCCTTCGCACCCGCCTTGTTTGTGATTGTGATGCTGAAACATCTTCAAAGGAATTTGGATTATTGATTTTTCAGGTAGCCTCCCAACAAAATTAAAATCGGTCAACATTTATCCCACACATCAACCCCTATGCAAAAATCCTTCCCCATCATCCCCCTCCTGCTTACCATTTTCATCTCCGCACTCATCGTCTGGTCGGGCATCAACCCGTCCGACCGTGCCGTTTGGTATGCCGAAATCATCCCCGTGTCCGCCGTATTTTTCGCGCTCATTGCCACTTACCGCCTGTTCCGCTTTAGCAACCTGGCCTATGTGTTCATGAGCTTCTGGCTGATTATGCACACCATCGGCGCACACTACACCTTCGCCGACGTGCCCTTCGATTGGGCCAACCGCCTGCTCGCCCCACTTTTGGGCGAAGGGCGTAACCATTTCGACCGCGTTGGGCACTACATCATTGGTTTTTATGCCTACCCGATGGCCGAATGGCTGCTGCGCCGCAAACTCTGCCGTGTGCCGATTGCCTTATTCTTTTCCCTGTTCTTCATCATGAGCGTGGCAGCCGCTTACGAAATCATTGAATGGCAGTATGCCGTGATTGACGGCGGCCAGGCCGGCATAGAAGTGCTCGGCTCGCAAGGCGATATTTGGGACGCGCAAAAAGACATGCTCTCCGACACGCTGGGCGCGCTCACTTCCTTATTCATTTTCTTGTTTACCCGCCCAGATAAACGTTTGGGCAGCCAATCTTAACTATTAAAGGCTACCTGAAAACGCATCAAACCGATTTTCAGGTAGCCTCTTTAAAAGGTATCTCACCAAGGAGTACACATATGCAGGAACAGCAAAAACACTTCGCCACCCAAGACGGCACCGAACTTTTCTACCGCTACTGCCCCGCTGCCGACGGCTCGGCCGATAAAGCCATCGTGCTGTTTCACCGCGGCCACGAGCATTCCGGCCGGATGATGTTTGTTGCCGACGAACTCGGTTTCGACGATTTTGCCTATTTCGCATGGGACGCGCGCGGTCATGGACACAGCCCCGGCGAACGCGGCGACAGCCCCAGCATCGGTACTTCCGTTGCCGATGTGGACGACTTTATCCGCCACATCCAAAGCGAATACGGCATCAAGCCTGAAAACATCTGCGTGATCGCGCAAAGCGTCGGCGCGGTATTGGTTTCCACTTGGCTGCACGACTACGCGCCGAAAATCCGTTGCGCCGTATTGGCATCACCCGCCTTCAAAGTCAAACTCTACGTCCCTTTCGCCCGTACCGGCCTGAAAATCATGCAGAAATGGCGCGGCAATTTCTTTGTCAACAGCTACGTCAAAGCCCACTACCTGACCCACAACCAAGAACGCCAAACCAGCTATGACAACGATCCGCTCATCGCCCGCGCCATTTCCGTGCGCATCCTGCTCGGTTTGTATGAGGCTGCCGAACGCGTCGTCGCCGACGCACAGGCAATTACCACGCCCTTGCAGCTTTTGATTTCCGGCAGTGACTGGGTTGTTCATCACAAACCGCAACACGATTTCTACAACCGTTTGGGCAGCCGCATCAAAGAACGCCATATTCTGAACGGCTTCTATCACGACACATTGGGCGAGCAAAACCGCGAAATCGCTTTTGTTGAAATGCGCCGTTTTATCCGCGAACGTTTCAATCAGCCTTTATATCAAGTCGATTTGACCCAAGCCCACTTGCACGGCGAAAGCCGCCGCGAAGCCGACGAACTGGCCACGCCTTTGCCTATTTGTTCGCCGCGCGGCGCATTCTGGGCGGTTTACCGCGCCGCTCTCGACCTTGGCGCGCGCTGGAGCGAAGGTTTGAAAATCGGCAAGGAAACCGGCTACGACTCCGGCAGCACACTCGATTATGTGTACCGCAACCAACCGCAGGGCAGCAATGCCTTTGGTGTGGCGGTGGACAAACACTATCTCAATGCCATCGGCTGGCGCGGCATCCGCCAACGCAAAATCAATATCGGCAAAGCGATTCAGACAGCCTCTGCCAAGCTGCGCGAAGCGGGTAAACCCGTACACGTTCTCGATATTGCCTCGGGACACGGCCGTTATGTGCTCGACGCGCTGACTGCCGATACTTTGCCCGATTCCGTGCGCCTGCGCGATTACAGTCCGATTAACGTCGAAGCCGGACGCAAGCTGATTGCCGAACGCGGCCTGCAAGACACGGTTACTTTCAACGAGGTCAATGCCTACGACCGCGCCAATTATCAGGATTTGCAGCCCCGTCCCACGCTGGGCATCGTTTCCGGCCTGCACGAATTGTTTGCCGACAACGATTTGATTTTGAACTCGCTCTACGGCTTCGGCGATGCGATTGAAACGGGCGGTTACCTGATTTACACCGGCCAGCCGTGGCATCCGCAGCTCGAAATGATTGCGCGCGCACTGACCAGCCACAAAGCAGGCAGCCCGAACTGGGTGATGCGCCGCCGCAGCCAGCGGGAAATGGATCAGCTGGTTGAGAAAGCCGGTTTTGAAAAAATCCGCCAATGGATAGACGAATACGGTATTTTCACCGTGAGCCTGGCGGTGAAGAAATAAAATAAGAAAAGGCCGCCTGAAAATCAGACGGCCTTTTATCGAGAAATCTTAGTTACCGGCGTTTACAGGTGAACAGTTTTTCACCACGAAACGGCCGCCAGGAGCGGTTAAGCCCACCACGTCGGAGGTGGTGTGGGTGTTTCTGTCGATGTAGCCGGCAGACAGAGAGTAGCCGCGACGGTTGGTAAAGGTGGTACCGGTGCTGTCGGACTGTCTTCTGTTATAAGCCAGGTTTACCTGCGTACCGGCGGCATTAACCGCAGCGCTTACCGGCTTGCCTTGGCGGTTGAACTCATACAACACGTTCAACTGTTTGCCGTTGTCGCAGGTGTAGGAAACCATGCCGCCGGGCGCAGCCGCAGCACTCAGGGAAATGGCAGCCAGCGCAGCCGCAGTAACAACAGATAATAGTTTCATAATGGTTATGACTCCTAATTGAGCATCAAGAAATTTTTCAGGTAGCCTCAAGCTGCCTGTGTTGTTCTAAAGCAAATGAATAATCTGCCCAAACAGCAGGCGGTATTGTAGTCTTCCGGCAAAAATATTCAACCAATGCAATAGTAAAATAATATCATACCTCTAAGTATGACAAATTAACTTAATTTCTGCTGCATTGTTGGCATGCCTTGTATTGAAAGCGGATTTCATCTGATTTACATTGAATATTTACAATCCTCTCCATGAAACCCACCCTGAAAACCTCACTGTTCAAGCTTGTTTTGGTCGGCGTGCTGTTCTACACCAGCTACGGCCTGTCCAACCATTACGCGGCATCGCTGGCCTATGTGCCGGAAATCGCTTTTGCGTGGGAGCGCAACATTCCATTTTGGGAATGGACGATTTTGCCTTATTGGTCGTTGAACCTCATGTATGCGGCGGCGTTTTTCCTTTGTCGAGATACGCGTGAACAAAACCGCTACGTCGCACGGTTGGTATCGGCGCAAATTATTGCCACTACTTGCTTCATGCTGTTTCCGCTGCATTTCGGCTGGCCGAAGCCGCCTACCGACGGGCTGTGGGGTTGGCTTTTTGATTCGTTGGTAGCGTTTGACTTGCCGTACAACCAAGCACCATCGCTGCATATCGCGCTGTCTATCATTGTCGGTGCGTTTTATTGGACGCGGTTTCCCAAAATCCGTTTGCCGATTTTGTTGTGGCAAAGCCTGATTGCTTTGTCGGTACTGACGACTTACCAACACCACTTTATCGATGTGCCGACCGGAGCACTGCTGGGCTGGCTGGTGTTGTGGGTAATACCGCAACACGGTGTATCGCCTTTCAGAGGACGAAGCTTGTCCGTAGCACAGCCTGACAGTCAAACAGGTCGTCTGAAAACGAGCGAAGCGAGTTTCTGTGAAGCCAAAACTTCCCCCGCAACACATTCCCGCGAAATCAAAATCGCCATGCTGTATCTGGCGGGCGCGGTATTGTCGGCACTGCCATCCTTTTTAGGCGGCGCGTGGTTGTGGATGTTGTGGATCAGCGTGTCGTTATCGATAGTCGCTTTTGCCTATCTGACCGACAACGCGGCAAGGTTCTGACCTGTTGCGCGCTGGGCTACGGACGCAGCGCGGCGGTGGTGCTTACTTGGCTGCTGGTTTACGGCGGCTGCCGGGATTTAGCGCAGGCGACGGCAGAACTGAAACAGACCCGCCCGCAGATGGTGCTGTCGCTGGAAACGGCAAAAGCAGTAGAAGCGGCAGCAGGCTACCTGAAAAAACAAGCTCACAGCCAGCCCGACATTGATGCCCGACATTCCGGCTGAATGCCAAAAGCCGTGCCGAAGCTTGATCTAACGCAAAAGGAAATTTCATGAACATCAACATCATCCGCTCCGATAAAGCATACCTCAAGCTGTTGGAGCTGCCGCAGGCAGAGCGAGAAAACCATTTCATCGCCGAGGTGTTATGGCCGTTTAAAGATAAATTCCAAACACAAAATATCCCGCTAAAGGCCAAAGAACCCGGCCGCTTTGATGCCATGATGCTTCTGAGCTGGGCACACCGGATGCCTGCCGACATCAGCGAAGCCGACCGCCCCGCTATTGCCGCCATCGGCAGCGATGAACTCTGGCAGTCCTGCCGCGACACCATAGAAAAAAGTCTTGCCATGTTTGACGCATACTGCCGCCTTTCCGTGCGTGATTACACCTTCACCATCCTGCTCGGCAGCCTGCATAGCCAAATGCTCGCCCTCAACAAAGGCTATCTCGGCGACGGCGGCATTCCCGGCTACATCATGATGAGCATCTTGCCCAACGACTACACCCTACCGCGCCTGCCAGCCGCCATCGCCCACGAATGCAACCATAACGTACGCTTCCAGTTTGCCAAATGGAGTAGCAAAACCACGCTGGCTGATTGGGTAATCAGTGAAGGCTTGGCGGAATCCTTTGTGGCAGAACTGTTTGGCCACCGACTCATCGGGCCGTGGGTAACGGAAACGGATGAAACCGCCCTGACGAAAATCAAACCCGTAATTTCCGAACGGCTCGGCATGACCGGCATGGCGGAAATGGCTCCCTATCTGTACGGCGACGAAATCGCGGCTCAGCAAGGGTATCAACCTGTCGGGCTGCCCTATGCGGCAGGATATGCCTATGGCTACCACCTGATTCAAACCTATTTGACCACCACGGGAAAAAGCATTGTGGAAGCCACACTCACCCCCACGGCCGACATTTTGGCGGCAACGCAGGATTTCCATTCGATTTAGTTCGATTTAGCAGGATTTGCCTACCGGTTATTCTATTAAGCTATTTTTTCTCTACTGAAATAAGAAGAAACCCATGAACACGACACCAGCAACCGACAGCCTGATTACCGCCCGACTGCTTGCCACCGCCCGCTATACCGCCGTATTCAACGTCTTGCTGCTGGCTTTGTCTGCGCAACGCGGCGGCGTGTGGTCGGCGGTGCAGCTTGTCTTGGCGGCGGCGCTGTTGTACTACCACATCCGCATCGAATTCGACCGTCGCGTGTTCCAAGATTTTGCCGATAGTCGCTACAGCCCTGAAGCCTTCGACCAAACCCTGCGGCAAACCGGCTTGCGCCGCGTTTCAGGTAGCCTATCCATGCCGCAGCGTGTAGCAGGCGCGATTGCTTTGTGGCGCAAAAGCCTTTATCTGACTGCGGCGCAATCAGCAATTTTCCTAATCCAACTTCTCTAATGCTATTGATGCCATGAAAAATTTCATTAAAAAACAACTTGCCTGGCTTACCGACCAAGCACTGTGCCTGTCGGTATCCTTCCTCACCGGCGTCCAACCCAAAAGCTCGCGCGAGTTGGTGTTCAACCCGCAGCAGAAAGTGTATTACGCCAATCACGGCAGCCACGGTGATTTCTTGTTGGTGTGGATTTCCCTGCCGCGCCGCTGGCGGCTTTCCACACGCCCCGTTGCCGGCTCGGATTACTGGCTGACCAACAAACTCAAACGCTTCATCATCCAAAACGTCTTCAACGCGCTCTTGATTCCGCGCCACAGCGACAATCCGCAATTGATTACCGAGCAGATGAACCATGCGCTCCAAGCGGGCGATTCGCTGATTATCTTCCCCGAAGGCACACGCAATACGGACGAAAACGAAATCCTGCTCCCTTTCAAATCAGGCATTTATCATCTAGCAAAAAGCAAGCCCGACACCGAATTTGTGCCGATCTGGATAGACAACATCAACCGCGTCCTGCCCAAAGGCAAAGTGCTGCCCGTGCCGTTGTTGTGCGAAGTCCACATCGGCGAACCGCTGACCCTGCACGAAGATGAAGACAAAGAAACCTTCCTCGCCCGCACTCGCGAAGCCCTGCTGGCTTTGAAACCGTCTGAAAGCGAACGGAGCGAGCTTCGTCAAAACAAGGGCAACGAGGTTCGCCCAAACGGACACGCTGAGCCGCACCAAAACACAGGAGAAGCATCATGAGCTTTGCCAACACATCCAGCCAAATCATTACCGAACAAACCGCCGCCCATCTCACCCCGCAGGCAGGCTATATCTTTACCGGCGTATTCGCCGTATTGATTTTCGCCAGCATCATCGGGCAATGGCTGAAACGCAAAAACGGTGCAGGCAATGCCACCATCGCCAACCTCAACGCCCGCATCTACGCTTGGTGGCTGATGACACTGGTGCTGCTGGCTGCCTTCTGGTTCGGCAAAGCCGGCACGGTGGTGTTGTTTTTCCTGATTTCGTTTGCCGCCCTGCGCGAATTCATGACCCTTGTTTATCGCCGCCGCAGCGATTATTACAGCATGGTCACCTGCTTCTACCTACTGCTGCCGGTGCAATATTATTTTGTTTATGACGGCTGGTACGGCATGTTCAGCATTTTCATTCCCGTTTACGGCTTTCTGGTGTTGCCGATTATCGCCAGCCTGAGCGGCCAAACCGCCCATTTCCTCGAACGCGCTGCCAAAACGCAATGGATGGCGATGATCTGCATCTTCTGCCTCTCCCATGTGCCCGCCCTGATGTTCCTCAACTTAGACGGCTTCGACAGCAGCGGCAATATCCTGTTGCTGATTTTCCTGATCGGCGTGGTACAGGCTTCAGACGTGTTGCAATACGTTTGGGGCAAATTGGTGGGCGGTGCCAAAATCATGCCCTCGCTTTCCCCGTCTAAAACCATATCCGGCACGGTGGGCGGCATTTTGTCTGCCACCGCGCTTGCCGCATTGATGTCGCCGATTACGCCGTTTAGCCACGGCCAGGCTGCCGCCATCGGTTTCACTATTTGCCTAATGGGTTTCTTCGGCGGGCTGGTGATGTCGGCCATCAAACGCGATTACGGCGTAAAAGACTGGGGCAATATGATACGCGGCCACGGCGGCATGCTCGACCGCGTGGATTCCATCTGCTTTGCCGCGCCGATTTTCTTCCACATCGTGCGTTATTTTTGGCACGGTTGATGATGGGCAAAAAGCGATAGCAGGCTACCTGAAAAAAAGATTTCAAGCATAATATGCCGAAAAACATGAATTTTTTATCTTTATTTCCTTTATTTTTAAAAAATAAAACACAAAATAGCCGAATATTTATCAGGGCGCGTTTTGATTTACGTTAAAATGCGCCCTTTTTTCGTGAAGACCGCCCGCAACGGCGGAAAAGAAACATGTCTGAACACCACACACACGCTTCCACTTGGAAAAGCAAGATCAACGCCTTGGGCCCCGGCATCATGATGGCTTCGGCTGGCAGCTGGCGCTGATCATCATCCTCACCAACCTGTTCAAATACCCCTTCTTCCGCTTCAGCGCATACTACACGCTGGACATGGGCAAAAGCCTGATTGAAGGCTATGCCGAAAAAAGCCCCGTTTACCTGTGGGTGTTCCTGATTTTGTGTGTGGCCTCGGCCACCATCAACGCCGGCGGCGGTGGCCGTGGTCACCGCTGCCATCGTGAAAATGGCGATTCCCTCGCTCACGCTGGACACGGGCGCCATCGCCGCACTGATTATGGCTTCCTGCCTGATTATTCTCGCCAGTGGGTGCTACAAAGCTTTGGACAACGTCTCCAAAATCATCATCGTCAGCCTCACCATCGCCACCGTGGCGGCGGCCATCGCCATGTCGCGCGGCATGCAGATGAAGCCCGGCTTTGTTGAGCCCACGCCGTGGACGCTGGCGGGCTTGAGTTTCCTGATTGCGCTGATGGGCTGGATGCCGGCGCCGATTGAAATTTCGGCCATCACTTCGCTGTGGGTTACCGAAAAACAACAGCTTAATCCTTCCAGCTACCGCGACGGTATTTTCGACTTCAACGTCGGCTTCATCACCAGCGCGGTGCTGGCCGTGGTGTTCCTCGCCCTGGGTGCCTATGTGCAATACGGCAACGGCGAAGAAGTGCAGATGGCGGGCGGCAAATACGTGAACCAGCTGATCAATATGTATGCCGTCACCATCAGCGACTGATCGCGCCCGCTGGTGGCCTTCATCGCCTTCGCCTGTATGTACGGCACCACTATCACCGTAGTGGACGGCTACGCCCGCGCCATTGCCGAGCCCATCCGCCTGCTGCGCGGCCGCGATAAAACCGGCAACATCGAGCTTTTCGCCTGGAATATCTGGGTGGCCGGCTCCGGCTTGGCCGTGATTTTTTGGTTCAACAGCGCCATGGCCGAGCTGCTCAAATTCGCCATGATCACCGCCTTCCTCTCCGCCCCCGTATTTGCCTGGCTGAACTACCGCCTGGTGAAAGGCGACAAGCGCCATAAGCTCACCGCCAGCATGAACTTCCTTGCCATCATCGGCCTGATCTACCTCACCGGCTTCACCCTGCTCTTCCTGCTGGATTTGAGCGGTCTGTTGGATTCTCTCAAATAAGCATCGGCCGCCGGGCAAAAGGCTACCTGAAAATGCAGCTTCAACGCAGTCAAACCGAAGCTAATTTTTCAGGTAGCCTTTTGCTTGCCAACCCATCCTGCCGTCTGTAGTATCCCTTGTAATTTTAACCAGCAAGGAGCAATCCATGTATACAGCACTCCCTCCCCCGCGCGTTAAAAATCTGTCGCGTCTCGGCCTGATTGCCGCCGCCGTTTTCCTGATGGCCGGCTGCGCCACCCTCGACGACACCATGCAGCGCCACGTCGGCCAGCACATCAGCGAAGTGTTCCGCGAACACGGCGGCCGCCCCAATGCCGGACGCCGCAAAGTGGGCAACAACCGCTACGCCTACACCTATAACTACTACCGTACCCGCTACGCCGGCCGTCAATTCGAAGGCCGCAGCCTAAACGGCCCCATCATTACCAGCTACTATAGCGATGTCTGCTACGGGCACAACCTCTACCAAACCTACTACACCGACGCCAACGACATCGTAGTGGACTACCACTGGGAATCCATCGGCGATCGGCGGATTAGCTGCAACGACCACTTCAACTAATCCCAGCACGGCCAAACACGCGGCATAACCAACCCATATTTGAGGCTACCTGAAAAATTTTAGCTTCGCAGAAACTTCGCTGCGCTACGTTTTAACTCCGTTGAAGCTCACGCTTTCAGGTAGCCTTTTGCCGCGGCTGTCGGGCATGCCAAACAGTGCATCCAAACCCGACCCTACCCTTGCCCCCTGCCCCGCCGCCTCAAATGCACGATGGCGGCCGAACGTATTTCATACAGCGCGGCGGTGGTTTGCTCAAACTCTTCCAGTAAGCCGTGCTCGGCGGCGGAGAACGGCGGAGAATCGTTCCAAGAGCCCATACCGCCGAATACATGGGTTTGCTCGCACACCAGCTGCAAGCGTTCGCACTCCGGCAGCGATTCGTTTGCCAAGGTCTGCAGTGCCCGATCGAAAAAAGCCTGCTTCCAATGTTGCTCGCCAATCGCTTCGGCAAGTTGGGCAATATCGGTTAATGCTTGGTCAAAACGCCGTAACAACTCTGGCTCGGTCATGTGCTTTTTCCTGATTGCTGCAAATAATGGCCAGCCAAACAATCATCTGTGCATAGCCAATCATCGGCATAATCGCTCGGCCTGCCGACCAAATAAAAGGCTACCTGAAAAGCTCGGCTGCGTTTGCATCCGGTTTTTCAGGTAGCCTCTGGCATACCAATCTTACTTACTCTTTATGCTGCAGGGCAGCTTTCACAAACGAGGTGAACAGCGGATGCCCTTTGCGCGGAGTGGAAGTGAATTCGGGATGGAACTGGCTGGCGAAGAACCAGGGGTGCGCGCCCTGCGGCAGCTCGATGGTTTCCACCAAACGTTCGCGCCCGCCGGATACGCCGCTGATTACCAGCCCGGCCTTTTCCAGCGCCGGAACGAAACGGTTGTTTACTTCATAGCGGTGGCGGTGGCGTTCTTTGATGTTGGTGCTGCCGTAGATGGCGGCGGCCAGGCTGCCGTCGGCAAGCGCCACTTCCTGCGCACCCAAGCGCATGGTGCCGCCCAAATCGGCGTGTTCGTCGCGTTTTTCCACCGCGCCGTCGGCGGTTTGCCATTCATCAATCAGCGCCACCACGGGATAGGACGTTTTCAAATCGAATTCGGTGGAGTTGGCGCCTTCTAGGCCGGCCATGTGGCGGGCAAACTCGATGAGCGCAATCTGCATGCCGAGGCAGATGCCCAAATAGGGCACTTTGTTTTCGCGGGCATAGCGGGCGGCGGCGATTTTGCCTTCCACGCCGCGCACGCCGAAACCGCCGGGCACGAGAATGGCATCGAAGTTTTTCAGGCAGCCCGTGCCTTCGGTTTCGATGTTTTCGCTGTCGATATAGGAGATGCGCACTTCGGTTTCGGTGTGGATACCGGCGTGTTTCAGGGCTTCGCTGAGCGATTTGTAGGATTCGGTTAGGTCTACATATTTGCCCACCATGGCGATGTGCACGGTGTGCTTCGGATGCTCGATGGCATACACGATTTTGCGCCATTCGGTGAGGTCGGCCTGGCGGATGTTGAGCTGGAGCTGCTCGCAAATAGCATCGTCGATGCCCTGGCCGTGCAGCATTTCGGGGATTTTGTAGATGCTGTCGGCATCGTAGCAGCCGATGACGGCGCGCTCTTCCACGTTGCAGAAGAGGGCGATTTTGCGCCGTTCTTCTTCGGGCAGCGGCCTGTCCATACGGCAGATGAGCACGTCGGGCTGGATGCCGATTTCACGCAATTCTTTCACCGAATGCTGGGTGGGCTTGGTTTTGATTTCGCCGGCGGCGGCGATGTAGGGGACGTAGCTTAAGTGGACGAACAGGGTGTTGGCGCGGCCGAGCTGGCTGCGCATCTGGCGGATGGCTTCCAAAAACGGCAGCGATTCGATGTCGCCCACCGTGCCGCCGATTTCCACGATGGCCACGTCTTTATTGGCCGCGCCTTCGTGGATGCGGCGTTTGATTTCATCAGTGATGTGCGGAATCACCTGCACCGTGCCGCCCAAATAGTCGCCGCGCCGCTCTTTGGCAATCACGTTTTCATACACCTGCCCGGCGCTGAAGCTGTTGGCGCGGGTGAGCTTGGCATCGATAAAACGTTCGTAGTGGCCGAGGTCGAGGTCGGTTTCCGCGCCGTCTTCGGTCACGAACACCTCGCCGTGCTGGAAGGGGCTCATCGTACCAGGATCCACGTTGATATACGGATCCAGCTTAAGCATGGTTACGTTCAGCCCGCGCGATTCAAGAATGGCGGCAATAGAAGCGGCGGCGATACCTTTCCCTAAGGAAGATACCACTCCGCCGGTTACGAAAATAAATTTGGTCATGATGAAATGCCCACTTTGGAAAGCATAATTTTACCCCGTTTCCCGCAAAAGCAAAAGCACGGGGCTTTCGGTTTTCAGGTAGCCCGCCTGAGTAAAGGCTACCTGAAAACCGCGCGCCGGCAAGTGCCCGGCCTTGGCCGCCGCCCTTTCAAAGCCTTGGGCGCTATGCGATAATACGCCCGAACTTCCACCAAGATTCCCCGCATCATGCAAGGCAATATTTTCGTTATTTCCGCCGCTTCCGGCACAGGCAAAACCACGCTGATCGCCCGGCTGCTGCAGCACCATTCCGACATCCGCGTGTCCGTTTCCCACACCACCCGCGCCCCGCGCCGCGGCGAGGAAAACGGCAAACACTACCACTTCGTCAGCGTGCCCGAATTCGAGCGCATGATAGAAGAAGGGCAGTTCGTGGAATACGCCAAAGTGTACGGCAACTACTACGGCACCAGCACCCAAAGCCTGGAAAGCCTCACCCGCCAAGGCACCGATGTTATCCTCGAAATCGACACCCAAGGCGCGGAGCAAATCCGCCGCCAGCTGCCACAGGCCTACAGCATCTTCATCGCCCCGCCCTCCTTAGGCACTTTGGAACAGCGCCTGCGCCAGCGCGCCGCCGATGCCCCGCAGGTGATTGCTGTGCGGCTGGCCGAAGCGCACAACGAAATCGAACAGGCACGCCTGTTCGACTACCTAGTGATCAACGACGACCTCACTGCCGCCGAAGCTGCCCTGCTGCACATTATCAAATCCCAGCGTTTTCATTTGGAAAACCAAACGCCCTTCCTCACCAAACTGCTTGGCGGTAGCGAAAACGCCTGAGCCAATTCCGAATTAATCTTTTCAGGCAGCTTCAACCTGCCAATAGGCCACCTGAAAACATTTACCCCATTTAATTCACAACATATTTAAGGAACACATCATGGCACGTATTACTGTAGAAGACTGCATCAGCCGTATCCCCAACCACTTCAACCTCACCCTGGCCGCCGCCTACCGCGCCCGCCAGCTGGCCAACGGCTCCATGCCGCTGGTGGACGACATCCGCAACAACAAACCAACTGTAACCGCCCTGCGCGAAATCGCTGCCGGCCAAATCGGCGAAGAAATTCTTTCCCGCAGCAAGTAACCATGATTGCCCCCAGCGCCGATTATGCCGCCCCCGTTGCTGCCTGGCGTGAACACCTGTTTGCCCAAACAGGCTACCTGAAAAAAATGGAACGTTGGGCCTTGCTCGAAGCCACCTGCGTTTACATTTACGACACCGCCACCAAGCAGGGGCAGCCCGAGCGGCTCGAACGCGCCTTCCGCCTCACCGCCGCACTGGCCGAAGAAAAACAGCGCGTGCACGCCCTGTGCGCGGTGCTGGTACAAATTGCCATGGAAGACCTCGGCACACAGGCCGACCCTGCCTTTTTGCAGCCCGCATTCGGCGAAGTGTGCATCGAAATCATCGCCCACATCCACACCAGCCCAGAAGCCGGCCAAGAAGCCCAGCTCACCCAGTGCCGCCGGCAAATCAACGAGGTTTACCACCTCATCATCGAACGCAGCCGCCAATCCCTGCTGCACGCCGCAGGCTACCTGAAAACCGAAGAACAAAGCTTGCTCAACCGCGCCTGCGATTTCGGCATCCGCGCCCACCAAAACCAATTCCGCAATAGTGGCGTGCCCTACATTACCCACCCTATGGCCGTGACTCAACAGCTGGCCGAATGGCACATCGATGCCCAAGGCCTGTGCGCTGGTGTGCTGCACGACGTGCTCGAAGACACTGGTACGAGCAAAGAAGAGCTTGCCGCCGAATTCGGCCAAGCCATCGCCGACATGGTGGACGGCCTTTCCAAGCTGGAAAAGCTCGAATACGACAGCCAGGCCGAGCACCAGGCCGAGAGCTTCCGCAAGCTCATCATGGCGATGACCAAAGACATCCGTGTCATCATCATCAAACTCTCCGACCGTCTGCACAATATGCGCACGCTCGATGCCAAAAAGCCCGACAGCCGCCGCCGCATCGCCCATGAAACGCTGGAAATCTACGCCCAGCTCGCCAACCGCATAGGCCTCAACCAAGCCTACCGCGAACTGCAAGATCTCTCCTTCAAATATCTGCTGCCCAACCGCTACGCCGTGCTCGAACGCGCCCGCCAAGCCAGCCGTCGCAACCGCCGCGACGTGGTGGGCAAAGTATTGAGCGCCTTCAGCCAGCGGCTGGTAAGTGCCAATATCGAAGCCAAAATCCGTGGCCGTGAAAAAAACCTCTACAGCATCTACAAGAAAATGCAGGACAAAAAACTGCATTTTTCCGAAGTGATGGATATTTACGGTTTCCGCGTCATCGTAAACAACATCCCCGCCTGCTACGCTGCCCTCGGCGCGCTACACAGCCTCTATAAACCCAAGCCTGGCCATATCAAAGACTACATCGCCATCCCCAAGGCCAATGGTTACCAAAGCCTGCATACCACCCTGGTCGGCCCATTCGGCCTGCCCATCGAAGTGCAAATTCGAACCCGCGATATGGACAAAGTGGCCGAAGAAGGCGTGGCCAGCCACCTGCTCTACAAAAATCCCGAAACCGACCCTGCCGCCCAACGTACCCACCAATGGTTGCAAAATATTCTCGACTTCCAAGCCCAAGGTGACAGCGCCATCGAATTCCTTGAACACGTTAAAGTGGATTTGTTCCCGCGTGAAGTGTATGTGTTTACCCCAAAGGGCAAAATCCTCGTGCTGCCCGAAGGCGCCACACCGGTGGATTTCGCCTATGCCGTGCACACCGATATCGGCCACCGCTGCATTGCCGCCCGCGTCAACAACAACATGGTTTCCCTGCGCACCCGCCTGCGCACTGGCGACAGCGTGGAAATCATTACTTCCAACACCGCCCGTCCCAATCCGGCCTGGCTCAACTTCGTGATTTCCGGCCGCGCCCGCAGTGCCATCCGCAACAAACTCAAAAACATCGACCGCGGCGATGCCGTTCACCTGGGTGAGCAACTGCTGCAACGCGCCCTCACCGCCTTGCTGCCGCAAGAGCTCCTGCTCTCCGAAGATCTCAAGCAAAGCTATCTCGACGATCTCAGCCGCAAAAACACCAGCTTCGAAGACATCCTCTACGATGTGGGCATGGGCAGACTCGCCCCCGTATCCGTGGCCATGCACATTGCCGAAATCGCCGGCCGCCAGCCCGAAAACAACGGCGTGAAAATCGCCCCCATCAGCGTGGGCAGCAGCGACAGCGGCCGTGTCCAACTTGCTTCCTGCTGCCACCCCATCCCCGGCGACAACATCAAAGCCCTGCTCGTGAGAGACCACGGCCTCATCATTCACCGCGATACCTGCCCCAATACCCTCAAAGCTCCACCCGAGCAACAGCTGGATGCCAACTGGGAAGGTATCGAGCAAAAGAAAACCTACCACACCAGCATCACCGTATCCGCCAAACGCGCCCACGGCCTGCTCGCCGCCATGGCACAAGCCGTATCCGGGCATGGTGCCGACATCGAATCGGTCGATACCCTCAGCTCCGCCCAGGAAAACAGCGAAGGCTTCATCGAATTCAGCTTCCGCCTCCAAGTATCCAACCTCGGACAGCTCAAGCAAATCATCCATTCCCTGCATACCATTTCGCAGGTACGCAAAGTGCAGCGCCAATGAGAGTGGGATTTTTATTATTGTAGCTGAGGCAAAGCAAGCTAATGCAGTAGCAGCTATAAGAATCCTCTCCTTAGCCCGCACCGCCGTGTTTTAAACCATATCAATAAAAGACACACATCATGGCCAAAAAATTCCCCATTTCCCCCAAACACCCCGAACGCATCTGCTGGGGTTGTGACAAATACTGCCGCACCGAAGATCTGCAATGCGGCAATGGCTGCGAACGTATCCAACATCCCATTGAAACCGACGGCCCCAAATGGTATAAAAGCGGCGACTGGAGCAACCTGTTCAGCGATGAGCAGCAAATCGAACTCGGCTTCAAAGCCGCACCTACTCCCGCCCCTAAAACTACGTCCAAACCCCATATCAAACTGCCCCTCAAACAACATTAGCCCACACTGTCTTTCAGGTAGCCTTTTGAGAGAGGCTTAAAGGCTGCCTGAAAATCCACACACCAGCCAGCATGAGCACACTAGCACAGCTGCAATCTAAAGTTTCAGGTAGCCTTTTCTCTATCAATCTATCCAGCCAGCAAAAATGCCGCCGAGCTTTCCAGCAGCATTTCCAATACAACTGCAATCGGGCTTATTCGCCTGATTTAGTGTCTTCAATATCTTCAGCAATGTCTTTGTGTTAAGCTTGCATAAATGACGTTTGGCCCGGTTCTAGAAATTCTCAACCCCGTTAATGTGGTTTTGCCTGCCTGCAAAATGAGTGTGGTAATTAATGTGCAAGCGGCTAAACTCGCTAACATCCAATACGTTGGGATACTGTAACAATCGGTATAAGCTACGCTGTCCGGCCTTATCTGCTCCCGGATAATCGGCAGTAGGGTAGTCGCTAATATTGGCTACGGTAACGGTGTAAACCTTGCCATTACGCTTTAACAGCCCGAATACCACAACTTTGCCGGCTGTTCCGAGACTGCGTTTGCCTTTGCGGCCGCCTTCCAAATAACTTTCATCTGCTTCTACTGCGCCATCAAATAGTTCCAAGTGCTCGCAACTATGAAAAAAAGCAAACTCAAACGGTGAAAGTAGTAGGCAGCGGTGGTTCCATGAAGCTAAAACCGGCAGGCCGCCGAAAATCTAATTAAGGCTACCTGAAAGCAGGCGGCGCCGATTTTCAGGTAGCCGCCCGCCCGCCCCTGGTTTCGCGCTATACTCGCTGCAGGCCATATCGTCTTCATATCCCTGTTCCAAGGAGCCATTCATGCACATCGTCTTCCTCGACCGCGACACCCTTCCCGCCCGCCCGCTCTCTTTCAACTTCCCCCACTCCCTGCACGAATTTCCTGCCACCACGCCCGAGCAAACCAACGCCCACCTCGCCGGTGCGCAAATCGCCATCACCAACAAAGTTGCCATCCGCGCTGAACACCTCGCTGCCAACCCCCAGCTCAAACTCATTGCCGTGGCCGCCACCGGCTACGACCACATCGATCTGGCCGCTGCCAAAGCCGCCGGCGTTACCGTATGCAACGTGCGCAACTACAGCAGCGAAAGTGTGGCCCAACACGCCTTCATGATGCTGCTCGCCCTTATCCGCCACTTGCCCACCTGTATGCGCGACATCGCCGCCGGTGCCTGGCAACAATCCCCCCAATTCGTCCACTTCAACACCCCTATGCACGACCTCGGCGGCAAAACCCTCGCCATCTTCGGCCGCGGCAACATCGGCCGCACCCTTGCTGGCTACGCCCAGGCCTTTGGCATGCAGGTTGTCTGGGGTGAACACAAACATGCCACCGCCGTGCGCGAAGGCTACACCCCGTTTCAGCTGGCCCTGCAGCAAGCTGATGCCGTTTCCCTGCACTGCCCGCTCAACGAGCACACCTGCCACATGATCGGCAAAGCCGAGCTGAGCCTGATGAAACCGACCGCCATCCTCATCAACACCGGCCGCGGCGGCCTCGCCGACGAACAAGCCGTATTCGCCGCCCTGCAACAAGACCGGCTCGGCGGCGCTGGTTTCGACGTGCTCAGTCAAGAACCCCCGCGCCAGGGCAACCCCTTACTCGCCCCGTTGCCCAACCTCATTGTTACCCCGCATATCGCCTGGACCAGCCAGGAGGCCCTGCTCAATATGACCGAAATCCTCGAAGCCAACATCACTGCCTTCGCCGAAGGCAGGCCGCAAAACGCGTTGTAGACCAGCCGGGCAAGATAAAGGCTACCTGAAATTTTCAGGTAGCCTCTACCCTCCAAGCTACTCCGTATCCGCTCCCCATAAAAAACAGAGCCACCGTTCCTGGCAGCCCTGTTGGGTTGGCGTTTGTTATTTCCCTTTGCGCTGCAGTTGCCGCTGCAATTTGTGCGCGAGCATAAAAGCGATGTCGGCAGATTGGGAGGAAAGCACGGTGAAGTGTCCCATCTTGCGGCTGGGGCGGGCATCTTTTTTACCGTAGAGATACAAGCACACGTCGGGGCGTTGCAAGAGCGGCAACCAGTTTACCTTGCCTTCGGGCAGCCAGATGTCACCCAAGAGGTTGGCCATGCTGCAGCAAGAAAGCAGGCGGGTATCGGCAGGCGGCAGGCCGCACATGAGGCGCACTTGCTGTTCGAATTGGTTGCTGGCGCAGGCATCCAAAGTGTAGTGGCCGGAGTTGTGCGGGCGCGGGGCGATTTCGTTCACAATCAGTTTGTGGTCGTTGCCGATCACGAAGATTTCCACAGCCAGCACGCCGACGTAATTCATGGCTTCGGCCAGCTGGCAGGCCATTTCCTGTGCCTGTTTCTGCACTTCGTCGGGCAGGCGGGCAGGCACAATAGAGTAAGCGAGGATGCCGTCTTCGTGGCGGTTTTCGGCAGGCGGGAAACATTCCACCTGCTGGCTGTTGAGTCGGCACACGATCACGGAAATCTCGGAATGCAGGTTGAGCATTTTTTCCAACACGCAAGGCACGCTGCCGAGCCGTTTGAAAGCGGCGCGGGCTTCTTTCGGGCTGGACACGCGCACCTGGCCTTTGCCGTCATAGCCAAACATGGCAGTTTTGAAGATGCCGGGCAGGAGCGGCTTGAGGACTTCGTCGGTGAGGTCGGCTTCTTGGATAACAGGCAGGTAAGGCGCGGTTTGGAGGCCGGCTTTGGCTATCCAGGCTTTTTCTTGAATGCGGTTTTGGGCGATTTCCACGCTATCGCCGCTGGGACAAACGCGGGTTTCTAAGGCCAAGGCGCGCATGGCTTGGGCGTTTACGTTTTCAAATTCGGTGGTAATGGCGGCGCAAGTGGAAAGGTCGGCCAGTGCACCGAGGTCGTCATACGGGGCGCAGATGTGTTTGTCGGCCAGCACAGCAGCAGGGGAGTTAGGATCGGGATCGAGCACGGTAACGCTGTAGCCCATTTGTTTGGCGGCCACGGTAAACATCCGGCCCAACTGGCCTCCGCCCAAAATGCCCAGCATGGCGGGCGGTAAAATCGGCGTTGTTTTCGCTTTGGTCATGTTCCACTTTCTACACCCGAAGGCGCGTGCTGTCAGCCGGGCTGAAACAAACACCAGCCTCTGTTTGGTTGTGGTTCCGGCGGCGGCTGGCGGTCTGTTTGCTTGCAGCAAACACGTTACTTTGATGTAGTGTATTGTACTCAAATCTCGGCACAAAGCCTAGTGCGCTCAGGTTGCGCAGCAGGCAATTCATTGATTTTCCTACATTGCCCAAATAGGATACCTGAAAATATATAAACTATCTTAAGCCTTCCGTTCTCCCCCTTTTTTTCCGCTATAATCGTGCCATCTTTAAAATCCACCCAAACAACGGACGCACGCCATGCAAACCGCCCTTTCGCAAATCCCGCTTCACGGCTTCGCCATTGCCAATAATCACCCCTTTGTTTTGTTCGGCGGCATGAACGTGCTGGAAAGCCGCGATTTGGCCATGGAAATTGCCGCCACTTATGTGGAAATCTGCCGCAAGCTAGATATTCCCTATGTATTCAAAGCCAGTTTCGACAAGGCCAACCGCTCCAGCCTGCATTCTTTCCGCGGACCGGGTTTGGAAAAGGGTTTGCAATGGTTGGCCGATATTAAATCGGCCTACGGCGTGCCAGTGATTACCGACATCCACGAACCTTACCAAGCCGCGCCAGCGGCGGAGGTGGCCGATATTTTGCAGCTGCCGGCCTTTTTGAGCCGCCAAACCGATCTGGTGCACGCCATGGCGCGCACCGGTGCGATTATCAACGTGAAAAAGGCGCAATTCCTCGCCCCGCATGAAATGCGACACATCATCAACAAGTGCCTGGAGGCGGGCAATGATAAAATCATCTTGTGCGAGCGCGGCTCTGCCTTCGGCTACAACAACTTGGTGGTGGATATGCTCGGCTTTGACACCATGAAGCAGATGAATGTGCCGGTGTTTTTCGACGTTACCCACAGCCTGCAGCAGCCCGGCGCACGCAGCGATTCGGCCGGCGGGCGGCGAGAGCAGATTGTTACCTTGGCGCGCGCCGGCATGGCGGTGGGGCTGGCTGGGCTGTTTTTGGAAGCACACCCCGATCCCGAGCAGGCCAAGTGCGACGGCCCCTGCGCCCTGCGCTTAAGCCAGCTCGAGCCTTTCTTGAGCCAGCTCAAACAGATTGATAATCTGGTAAAAGGTTTTGCCGAGCTGGATACGCATTAAATCCACTGCAAGGAGTGTCATCATGACTACACAACCCGATCCCACCTACCCCGTGCCCACTGCTGACACACCCACGCCTGAGCAGCGCAACTATATGTATGCGATTTACGGCCTGTATGCGCTGGGTATAGTCGGCTTTACCTTGCCCACTTTCGTCGGCGCCATTGTGGCTTATGTGAAGCGCGACGATATGCGCGGTACGATTTATTTCGACCACATCCAATTTCTACTGCGAACTTTTTGGGGCAGCCTAATCGGCTTTGTAGTGGGCTTCCTGCTTACCATTACCTTTATCGGCGTGATTCTCGGCGTGCCGCTGGTGGTGGTGATTTGCTTTTGGTATCTCTTCCGCGTAGTGGTCGGCGTCGTGCGTTTAATTGACAATCAACCCGTTACGCCGGACGGCTGGCTGATGTAACCCCAAAGGCTACCTGAAACGGCGGTTCCCGTTTTTCAGGTAGCCTCTTCCCATCTAAAAGGAATTCCCATGCAAACTTGGCACGAAGCCATCGGTGCGGAAAAGCAGCAACCCTATTTCCAGCACATCATCCATAGCGTGCACAACGAGCGCGCAGCCGGGCAGATTGTGTACCCGCCTGCCGCCGACGTGTTCAACGCCTTCCGCGCCACCGAGTTCGGCAGGGTGCGCGTGGTCATCCTCGGACAAGACCCGTATCATGGCGCCAACCAAGCGCACGGACTGGCCTTTTCCGTGCGCGAAGGTGTGGCCGTACCGCCATCCCTGGTAAATATTTACAAAGAGTTGGCGCAAGACATCCCTGGTTTTCAAATCCCCAAACACGGCTATCTGCAAAGCTGGGCGGAGCAGGGTGTGCTGCTGCTCAACACCGTGCTCACCGTGCGCGCAGGACAGGCACATTCCCACGCCGCGTTGGGCTGGGAAACCTTCACCGACCACGTGATTGCCGTGCTCAACGAAGGGCGCGAACACTTGGTATTCATGCTGTGGGGCAGCCATGCCCAGAAAAAAGGCGCGATTATCGACCGCGCCCGCCATCTGGTGCTCACCGCGCCGCACCCCTCGCCGCTCTCCGCCCACCGCGGCTTCTTCGGCTGCCGCCATTTCTCACAGGCCAATGCCTATTTGCAACAGCACGGCCTGCCGCCGATTGATTGGCAAATCTGAGCCGCTAACGTGCTGTGCCTGATGCTGTTTGCCGCCGCCCTGCGCCCGGCTTTGGCAGCATGGCGGGCACACCGCTAGGCGGCATGGGTTGGGCTGTTGATCATGGCGCTGTGCTGGAGCCTATGTGCCGCACCGGCCAGCAGGACGCTGGGCAGTTTGAGCTACCACTTGCTGGGTATTGGCCTACTGGCCTTGATGGTGGACATTCCGGCAGCGTTCTGCCTGGCCGTATTGCTGTTGTTGCCCTATATCTGGCTGTGGCAGGGCGTGGACAATTTAAGTGTGGCGGGGCTAACGGTTTTGGCCGGCATTGTGCCGCCGCTGGTCGGCGTGGCGCTGGCGCGGCAAATCGTGCAGCGGCTGCCGCGCAACCTGTTTATCTACATCTTCCTCAATGGCTTTTTCGCCGCCGCGGCCGGCATCCTACTCAGCGCGGCCGCAAATGGAGTGTTGCTGTATCTGGCCGGAACTTTTCCCACTGCCATCCTGCTGGATTCCGTACTGCCGGTGTTCTTTCTGATTGCCTGAGGCGAAGCCTTCCTTACCGGCCTGCTGTCTGCCATCTTCATCGCCCTCAAGCCGCATCTGATCACCACTTTCTCCGATGCCGACTACCTGCGCCAAAATGCGCGGCAAATCTGGAAATAGGCCGTTGCAAAGGCTACCTGAAAACTGGTTTTTCAGGCACAATACGGCCTGTTCGGCATCTTGCTTTTCCGGCCTTTTATCTAATTTCGTTGAAGCCCACGCTTTCAGGTAGCCTTCAGCCTTTGCCGGCCAAATTCATCCAAACCGCCGCCAAAGCCCATCCCCATTCCCCGCAGCCGCCCACCGCACAGCTGCCACACGGAGCAAATATGAACAACCCCTTTACCAATCTCGGCCTTTCCGCCGAAATCACCGCCGCCCTGGCCGACCAGGGCTACGAGCAGCCCACCGCCATCCAAACCGCAGCCATCCCTAAAGTGCTGGCCGGCCACGATCTGCTGGCCGCCGCCCAAACCGGCACCGGCAAAACCGCCGCCTTCATGCTGCCCAGCCTGGAGCGCCTGCGCCGCTACGCCACCACCAGCACCTCGCCCGCCATGCACCCGGTGCGCATGCTAGTGCTCACCCCCACCCGCGAACTGGCCGACCAAATCGACCAAAACACCGCCGCCTACATCAAAAACCTGCCGCTGCGCCACACCGTGCTGTTCGGCGGCATGAATATGGACAAACAAACTGCCGACCTGCGCGCCGGCTGCGAAATCGTGGTGGCCACCGTGGGGCGCCTACTGGATCACGTGCAGCAAAAAAATATCCGGCTGGATAAAGTGGAAATCGTGGTGCTCGACGAAGCAGACCGCATGCTCGACATGGGCTTCATCGACGACATCCGCCGCATCATGCAGCTGCTGCCCAAACAGCGCCAAACCCTGCTGTTTTCCGCCACATTCTCCCCTCCCATCCGCAAGCTGGCGCAAGATCTCATGTACCAGCCGGAACAGGTGCAAACTGCCCCGCAAAATACCACCAGCGCCAGCGTTGAACAGCACATCATCGCCATCGACACCGCACAAAAGCGCAATCTGCTGGAGCGGCTAATTGTGGATTTGCACATCAACCAGGTAATCGTGTTCTGCAAAACCAAGCAGAGCGTTGATCAGGTAGCCCGCGATCTGAAACGGCGCGGTCTCAGCGTGGCGCCGATTCACGGCGACAAATCACAGCAAACCCGCTTGGAAACGCTCAACGCCTTCAAAGCCGGCGAACTGCGCGTGTTGGTAGCCACCGACGTGGCTGCACGCGGGCTGGACATTGTCGAGCTGCCATTTGTCATCAACTACGAAATGCCTACCCAGGCCGAAGATTATGTGCACCGCATCGGCCGCACCGGCCGCGCCGGCGCCGAGGGCGTGGCCATCTCGCTGATGGATGAAGACGAACAGAAAATGTTTGAAGCCATTAAAGAACTCATTGGCAAAGAACTGCCGGTGGAACGGATTGAGGGCTTCGAGCCGCGCTGGTGGCAACATCAGCAGGAAGGCAGCCGCCCCGCCGCCGAGCACTCCTCGCGCGAAACACGTGAGCCGCGTGAAACACGCCACAGCCGACGAGGCCGCAACTCAGACAGCCGCAGCAAATCCTTCTCACGCAGCAGCTACTTCGACAGCCCCGCACAGGAATGCGGCCGCATCCCCGGCCGCAGCCGCCGCAGCCGCCCTGTGTGCGCATTGGTACAACCAAACTACGGTGTTGATAGTTGAGCGTCCTGCCTGCGCCGAATGAACCTGCCTTATCCGACGGAACTAAAGGACTGCTCCATACCCCGTGTGCAAGCAATAAAAGTGACGGAATTTGTCAGTTTACTCCGATCAGTCGGAGCACACTTCGAAAACTATCTGGAAAACAAATGAATACCGGTTCTCAGGTAGCCATGAACCACACATTAAGTAACGTATTTTTCAGGGGCCCCTATTCCCCCGCCACAACTAATTATGAATATTCAAGACCAAAGCAACGAAAGCCTCGCCCTACCACCACACTCCATAGAAGCCGAACAGTCGGTATTGGGCGGACTGATGGTGGATTCCTCCGCCTGGGACCGCATTGCCGGCACCATCTCGGAAGAAGACTTCTACCGCTACGAACACCGCCTAATTTTCCACGCCATTTCCCACCTGGCTGAACGCAACCGCCCCGCCGACACCATCACCGTGGAAGAAGTATTGCAGCGTGAAGAAGTGTTGGAGGAAGCCGGCGGCTTTGGCTATCTGGTAGATTTAGCACAAAATACTGCCTCTGCCATCAACATCTCCCGCTATGCCGAAATCGTACGTAGCCGCTCCATCATGCGCCAACTGGCACAAGCTGGCACAGAGATTGCTAGGAATGCTTACAATCCGCAAGGCAAGGACGTCAAACAAATGTTAGACGAGGCAGAAGCCAAAATCTTTAAAATCGCGGAAAGCACCAGCAGAGTGCAACACGAGTTCTTAGAGATGCCTGCCATGCTGAAAGAAGCAGTCGCCAAAATCGACAAGGCTTACTCGAGGGAAAATAAAGACGATGTAACCGGCATTCCAACCGGATTCATTGATCTAGATAAAAAAATAGCTGGTTTGCACGGCGGCGATCTCATCATCGTCGCTGGGAGACCAGCAATGGGGAAGACCGCTTTTTCATTGAATATCGCGGAAAACGTCGCTATCAGTACGCACCTGCCCGTTGCCATCTTCTCGATGGAAATGGGCGGTGTGCAGCTGGTAATGCGTATGCTTGGTTCGGTTGGGAGGCTGGATCAGAGCTTACTCAAAACCGGTCAATTGCAAGACGAACATTGGAGCAAGCTCAATGACGCTCTGCACAAACTGTCAGACGCTCCCATCTTTATCGACGAAACTCCCGCCTTAAATTCGTTGGAAGTCCGTGCCCGCGTACGCCGACTGGCTAGAAGAAAAGGCAAATTAGGGCTGGTGGTTATCGACTACTTACAGCTGATGAACGGCACCGGCCACAATAACAATAACCGTGCAGCAGAATTGGGAGAAATTTCTCGTTCACTTAAGTCACTGGCCAGAGAATTGGACATTCCAATTATCGCCCTCTCGCAGCTGTCGCGTACTGTTGAATCCCGCACCGACAAACGCCCCATGATGTCCGACCTGCGCGAATCCGGTGCCATCGAGCAGGATGCCGACCTGATTATGTTTATGTATCGTGATGAATACTACCACCCCGATACCGACAAAAAAGGCATGGCCGAATGCATCATCGGCAAGCACCGTAACGGTCCCACCGGCAAAATCCCGCTGGTGTTTACCGGTGAATTCAGCAAATTTGACAACGCCGTACATACTGGGCATACTTACTTCACTGAAGAATAAGAATAATCCTAATCAATCCACCTATTTTTGGGTGCCCCATTCCCCGTTTTAGAGTGATGGCTATGAAAACACAACAACATATCCAGGGTTTTACCTTGATAGAACTAATGATTACCCTAACCCTTATTGGGATTATGGCCACGCTCGCCATGCCAAGCATGAGTGATTTTATTTCAAATCAAAGAATTGCTGGGCATATTGACCGTGTTGTTACCACTTTTAGATTTGCCAGAACAGAAGCTGTTCGGCGTAACGCACCCGTGCTTATATGCGGAGGAATTAAGTTAAAGTCTGACGCAAAACCTGATAATGGCTGTGATAAGGGAGGTAGCTCCCTATTGGCATTTGTTGATAGCAACAAAGATGACGACTATCAAAGTAGTATCACCAATCCTAACAGCGATATTGATTTACGCTCTGTCTTGATCGATCAAGGCAATGTCAATATCACTTATTTGGATATTGGTTTTAATAAGCTATCTACTTCAAACACTAAATACCGGTTTATATTCTTACCCAATGGTTCTTTTGGTACTGGAATAAAAAGCGGATCCAGTGTACCTTACACCTATGCCTCGCACTACATTAGAATTTCAGCCAGTGATGGCAAACGAGTACGGATGGCTCTCATTGCACCTAGTGGAAGAGTTGTCTCGTGCAATACATCCATGACGCCTGCTGTATTTGATAGGATTCAGGCAGCTGATTACAAAAACTTCTGTGCTCTCTCATAATTTTAGGAACCTTATAAACCATGGCTCATACAAAGAAATTTCCCATGCTAAAACTACAATCAATGCGCGGAAGTACCTTGCTTGAAGTATTGATATCTGTTTTTATTATGGCTTTCGGCATCATGGCTTTAATGCTTGCACAACTAAAATCTGTTGGTAATGTCCGCGAGGCAGAAATGCAAACTCGTGTTGCCCAGGCAGTACAAAACCTATCTGCAGGTATGCTGAGCAATCCAGATGTCATTACCAATTTAGGTAGTGCTAGTAACGTCAATGCCAAATTACAATATTCAAACTATAAAACCGCTTCTTGGGTCAATGTTGACAGCAATCCTCCGACCACTAATGTTATATGTGGATTAGGTTCTGCCAACTCAATCGTGACGAATAGCGAGTTTACTACTTGTATTACGAATGCGTTTGTGAATGAGTTAAAGATTGCATTACCAAATGCCGGCAATATTGCCTACAAAATAGACAGTACAAGCGGAGCAACCCCCACGACCACCATATCCGTCAAATGGTCAGAAACTAATGATGATGCAGCGGGGGCAAATAGTGATAATTATAACTTCCAATATAGTGCCGTCGTAGGAGATTAACATGAGGAAAAAACAACTTTCTCCAATTTCCCCCCTTCTTCCACAGAACACAGAGTATGGTTTTACTCTAATTGAATTCATGGTGGCCAGCTCGCTTGCCTTGGTTGTATTGCTGGCTATTGGTATTACTTACGGCACCACCAGCAGAATGAAAAGAACATCAGAAAACCGCCTAGCCGCACAACAAGATTTACGCAACGTATCAGAGTTAGTCTTACGTGATGCTCAAATGGCAGGTGCCTTCGGTTGTTTTAACATGGGCAACTTAGTCCCAAAAGAACTCCCCACTTCTCCTGGCTCAAGTGATGGTTTTCAATCTCCTGCTAAATTTCAACTTAAATTGGGTGACCCAAATTATAACGGCATTAGCACCATGAGCAATACTGATGCAAGCGCCGCATTTTCTCGCCATAACTTTATTCCCAAACCGGGATCAAAAGTTCTCGTTTTTACGTACGGGTTACATCCCACTCCTCTTGATAGCACAGGAACAAAAACAACTGGTGCTTCTGAAGAGTTAAGATCTGTGGTGCGAGCAGGCGGACATGTTGCTTTATCTTCTTGTTCACGAATGTATATTGATAAACACAGAAGCAACAACATTAAAATTAACAGCAATGAAGTAGATGTATCTGATTTTGGTACAGGCCCGCGTACATCAAACTCAAATAATAGTGCTGTTTTTTATATCCCACAAACTACACTATCTCAGGTATATAGTGCTGCCTACGTTGTTGGTCGTATAAATGGGGTTAATGACACCGATGCTCTTTACCGTTTTACCTTAGATAAAAATGGGCAGTGGAGTAACCCTCAGTTAATGGCTGCAAATATACAGAGCATGCAATATTCTGCCATATATTCTGGCTGTGACGATACTAGTACTAAGGTTACTTTTTCTGAAAATAGAGACCAGCTAAAATCAACAGCAAATATTACGCGTGTATCCACCTTACCCACCATTATTGAGGTACAATTACGGCTTAATAATAGCCCATCAACTTACGGTGTCGTGAATCAATATTTAATTCGTGCAAACGTCCGTGGAGGTAATATATGTGCCAACCTATTCTAAAACAAAAAGGTTATACTTTATTTGTTGTTCTAATCATGATGCTGGTAATTGCAATAGTTGTAATTGCTAGTATACAATCTACTAATACTGAAATGCGTATCAGCTCAAACGAAGCGGATCGGAAGTTTGCTCTCTCACTAGCCGAACAAGCTTTACGTAGTGGTGAATCTCGTATTTTAAAAGTGGGGAATGCCGAATTTGATAAACAGGAAACTTCTAATAGTTGCTCAAATGGAATTTGTGGTGGTAAAGCATCTGAGTCCACGCCAGTATGGAAACGTTCGGATGATAGTGTAGATCTGAATACCAACGGGAAAGGTAGGCACTGTATTTCTGGGAATAGCAATAAAAATAATGCTTGTTATATGGTTGAGCGTTTGGGTGGCACTCATCAGGATCAAAATGCATCGAAAAGTATTTTCCGGGTTACAGCTAGAGCATGGGGCGCAAACTCTAACACAGTTGTGACTTTGCAATCTTATGTAGAGTACATCAGCTCATAACAGGTCAAGAATATGAAAGCCCAAACTGGATTTACCCTCCTAGAGCTATTAACAGTGGTTGCAATTATTGCTATATTGACAATCATTGCCCTGCCTTCCTATCAAGCTTATGTTGAACGAACTGATTTAGCAGTTGCAAAAAATGAGTTATTAGATATTGCAGCGCAAATGCGACAAAATAAAATACTCAATAATGGTAACTACTCTACTGCTGGGCTAGCTAGCTTGATTAACTCTAAAAATAGCAACCCCACAGGCAAATATACGTTTACTTCAGGGTTTGGGAGTGGTTCATCTATTAACAGTTACTATGTATACCTCCAACCTAGACCTAGCAACTACAGAAAGTCCCTTTACATTACAGCATCTGGTACTATCTACGAATGCAAAACTGTAAGTGAGGCACAAAGCAAATCATCTTCTTGTACAATGATTAACAAATAGATTTTATTTTATATAACTAAGCCGGTTACTTGATACCTAAGCAGCCGGCTTCTTATTCTTATCTATCTTAACTGTGCACCAACAGTTTCAGCAGCAGCAATCAACCTCTGTACGATCTCTTCAACCATATCATCTGTCAAGGTACGTTCAGTATCCTGCAAAATCACTTTTACTGCCATGCTTTTCATGTTTTCAGGTAGCCCTACTCCGCGATACACGTCAAATATGGCCACTGCCTGAATGAATGGACTCTTCACAGCCAAAAGTGCTGTCAAGAGATCGTCATACGATACTGTCTCCGACACCACAAACGCCAAATCCCTGCGAACCGGGTGGAGTTTCGATACCGCCTGATAGCGCGTTTTTTCGCATTCCAACACGGCGGCCATGTCGATTTCAAATACCAGCGGCGCTTGTGGCAAGTCGTATTTTTGCAGCCATTTCGGATGCAGTTCGCCGACAAATCCGATGACTTGGCCGTCTGAAACAATATTGGCGGCGCGTCCTGGATGCAGGGCAGGATGTTCGGTTTTGACAAACTCAACCGCTTTATTTTTCAACAGATTTTCCACATCAGCCTTGATGTCGTAAAAATCCGCGTTGCGCGTTTTCTCGCCCCATTGTTCGGGCATGACCGCACCGTACCACAAGCTACCGATGCGTTCGTTTTGTACAAACTGGCCATCTGAACCTTTGCCGAACACGCGGGCAATTTCAAACACACGCACGCGGTTTTGCTTGCGGTTCAGATTGTTTTGCAAAATTTCCACCAAGCCGCCGATGAGCGTGGAACGCATCACGGCATACTGCGCCGCCAGCGGGTTTTGCAGGCGGATGGGATTGGCGTTGTCGGCAAAGTCGAGTTCCCACTGCTCGTCAACGAAGGCATAGCTGACTACTTCGCGGTAGCCGCGCGCCGCCATTTCGTTATAAACGGCAAAACGCGGACGGCGGGTTTCGGGCAGTGCCAGCATTTTCAGACGACCTGACGTGTAATCGTCGGGGATATTTTCATAGCCGTAAACACGACCGATTTCTTCAATCAAATCGGCTTCGATTTCGATGTCGAAACGGAAGCTCGGCGCGGTAACGCGGAAGCCTTCCGCCGTTTTTTCAGGCTGCAAGCCCAAGTGCTGCAAAATGGTTTCCACCTGTTCGGCAGGAATGTCCACGCCCAATACGGTTTTCAGACGACCCAAACGCAATTCGACCTGCTTCGCTTCGGGCAATTCACCCTGCGCTTCCACCATTTCTCCAGCCGCACCGCCGCAGATTTGCAAAACCAATTCGGTAGCGCGTTCGATGGCATCAGCCTGCAAACGGTAATCTACGCCGCGCTCAAAGCGGAACGACGAATCCGAGCCAGAACCGTATTGGCGCGATTTGCCGGCAATGATTTCAGGCGCAAACCACGCCGCTTCCAGCACGATATTTTGCGTGTCGTCTGAAACCGCGCTCGCCGCGCCGCCCATCAGACCCGCCAAACTCAACGCGCCTTTTTCATCGGCCACTACCAGCGTGTTTTCAGACAGGGAGACGGTTTTCTCATTTAGGCATTCCAGCGTTTCACCTTCACACGCGCGGCGGATGTACAGGCTGCCTGAAAGTTTGTCGGCATCAAAAACATGCATCGGCTGACCGATTTCCAGCATCACATAATTGCCAATGTCCACCAGCGCGGAAATACTGCGGATACCGCTGCGATCCAAACGCTGCTTCATCCAATCCGGCGTAGCGGCGCGCGCGTTCACGTTTTCAATCACGCGGCTGATAAAGCGGCCGCAATCGGCAGGTGCATCAATCTGCACGGGCTGTTTGCGGCTACCAGTGATTGGCGCGGCATGGATTGCAGGCTGCTTGAACGCACAACCCGTCAGCGCGGACACTTCGCGCGCAATGCCTTTAATGCTCAGGCAGTCGGCACGGTTCGGCGTGATTTTCAGCGTGAACACCGTATCGTCCAAATCCAGATATTCGCGGATGTTTGCACCGACGGGCGCGTCTTGCGGCAGAATGTACAGGCCGTTCACGCCGTCGTCAGGCAGACCGAGTTCGTCGGTGGAACACAACATCCCATTCGACACCACGCCCCGCATCTTGGTCGGCTTGATTTTGAAATTGCCCGGCAACACCGCACCCGGCAACGAACACGGCACTTTGATGCCCGCTTTCACATTCGGCGCACCGCACACAATCTGTACCAACTCGCCCGTACCCGCATCGACTTGGGTAACGTTCAAACGGTCGGCATCAGGATGTTTTTCAACGGATTTCACTTCGGCAATCACCACACCCGTAAACGCAGGTGCGGCAGTCTCGGCTTCTTCCACTTCCAAGCCGGATATGGTTAACAGGTGTTCCAGCTTATCGGCGGAAAGTTCGGTATCGGCTTGGGTTTTCAGCCATGAGTAGGAGAATTGCATGTTATGTTCTCAATCAACTAATTAACTTTTTATCAGATTTTGTTTTCAGACGACCTGTTTGTTTAGGGGCGCAGGCTGCTTTTTAACTTTGTTGGGCTGTTGCTTTCAGGTAGCCTGCACAATCATTTCGCAAACTGCTTCAAAAAGTTCAAATCGTTATCAAAAAACAGTCGCAAATCGTTCACGTTGTAACGCAACATGGCGAAACGGTCGAGGCCGATGCCGAAGGCGAAACCGGTGTATTTCTCGGGGTCGATATTCACGTTTTTCAACACGTTGGGATGCACCATGCCGCAGCCGCCGACTTCCAGCCATTTGCCGTTTTCGCCCATGATATCGATTTCAGCGGACGGTTCGGTGAACGGGAAGAAAGACGGACGGAAACGTACTTGCAAATCATCACGTTCGAAAAAGCGGCGGATAAAGTCGGTGAACACGGCTTTCAAATCGGCGAAAGTTACGCCCTCTTCTACCCACAGGCCTTCAGCTTGGTGAAACATGGGCGAGTGCGTAGCATCGCTGTCCACACGGTAAACGCGGCCGGGAGCAATAATGCGGATGGGCGGCTCTCTTTTGTCGAGCATGTGGCGGATTTGAATCGGGGAAGTGTGCGTGCGCAGAACATCGCCGTTTTCAACGTAGAACGTATCCTGCATGGCGCGGGCCGGATGGTTTGCAGGGATGTTCAGGGCTTGAAAGTTGTGGAAATCATCTTCGATTTCCGGGCCGTCTGCCACTTCAAAACCCATGCCGTGAAAGAGTTCAACCACGCGCTGCAAAGTCAGGGTTACAGGATGCAGACCGCCATTCTCCTGCGCGCGTCCGGGCAAGGTAATATCGAGTGCTTCGGCGGCAAGCTGGGCTTGCAGTTTGACTTCGGCCAACTCGGCGCGTTTGGCATCGTAGGCGGCTTGAAAACGCTGCTTGCATTCGTTGATGAATGCGCCGACGGTTTTTTTCTCTTCGGGCGGCAGGCTGCCAAGCTGTTTGAGCAGGGCGTTGAGTTCGCCCGTTTTGCCGAGATACTGGGCCTTGACGAGTTCGAGGGCTTGCTGGTCGGCGGTGTTTTGGATGGCGGCAATGCCGGCAGCGGCAATTTGTTCTGCGTTTTGCATATTTTATTGTGAAATGATGATAGGAATGAGGCGGCACACCTACAGGCTACCTGAAAAATCCGGCAGCAAAACTGAAGGCGGGAAAGGCGGCATTTTAGCCGAAAATGGGCTGTTTTTATAGCAGGCCGGCAAAGCGGACGGCGAACAAAAAACTAGGCTTTGCCCTGCATATTGTAGTGTTCGATTTTGAAACCGCCGTTACGGTAGGCAGCAAAACGACGGCGGGCGGCGGCAAGCTGGGTTTCACTGTGCCCGACGATTTCCAGCACACGCTCTGGCGTATTCGGCACATTACTCCACAAGTCTGCCGACAAATTCAGCACGGCCATGCGGCTTTCCACCGACGGCAGAATTTCGCCTTCAGCCAACAATATCGGTGGCTCGAGTGGGCACAATGTTTCAGGTAGCCAGATTTCATGCGGCAAGAAGCTTTCGGCCTCGAATGCCCACAGTTGGCGGTCAAGGGTTGCCAGCTGTTCCGCACTACTGCCCCAAACTAACACGCGGCAGCCGGCTTCAACTGCGCGTTTAGCCAAACGGCAGGCGAAGATTTCTAAATCGGCAACGTGGGTGTAGAACGTAACGGTGGGCATGGAGGCTACCTGAAAAATAGTTTTACGGAACGTTTTGATTTTCAGGTAGCCTGTTATTGCCAGCAATGATTTGTGATACTAGGAGTATTGCCTTGCGGTTAAGCCACCTGAAATTTGATTATAGGCGAGAGGCTACCTGAAGTGATGTTTCGGCGCAGCCGAAGCTGAGTTTCTGCGAAACTAAAACGGCTTTTCAGATATTTCGCACTTTCAGGTAGCCTGTTGGCACTCAGTGTTGGTCAAGCCAGCGTTCAGCATCGAGTGCGGCTTGGCAGCCGGAGGCCGCGCTGGTGATAGCTTGGCGGTAGGTGTGATCTTTCACGTCGCCCGCTGCCCAGATGCCTTCGATGTTGGTTGCGCCGACGTTGTCGCCACTGCCACCTTTGGTTTTCAGGTAGCCCGCATCGTCCATTTCAAGCTGGCCTTTGAAGATGTCGGTATTGGGTTTGTGCCCGATGGCGATAAATACGCCTTTGACGGCGATGTCTTCGCTGTGGCCGTCGTTGAATTTCAGCCGCACGCTGGTTACGCCGTTGTCGTCTCCCAATACTTCTTCCAACACGGCTTCGGTTTTCAAGACAATTTTGCCTTCTTCCACGCGGCGCATCAGTTTGTCCACCATGATTTTTTCGGCTCGGAAACTGTCGCGACGGTGTATCAGGGTTACGGTATTGGCGATGTTGGCCAAGTAAAGTGCTTCTTCCACGGCGGTGTTGCCGCCGCCAACAACGGCCACATCTTGTTTTTTGTAGAAAAAGCCGTCGCAGGTGGCACAGGCGGACACACCACGGCCGGCGAAGGCTTCTTCACTCGGCAGGCCGAGGTATTTGGCAGATGCGCCGGTGGCGACGATGAGTGCGTCGCAGGTATATTCGCCCGCATCACCAATGAGTTTGAACGGGCGTTGCTGCAGTTGCGCGGTGTGGATATGGTCGAAAACGATTTCTGTGCCGAAGCGTTCGGCGTGGGCGAGGAAGCGTGCCATCAGTTCGGGGCCCTGCACGCCGTCGGCATCGGCAGGCCAGTTGTCCACTTCGGTGGTGGTCATAAGTTGGCCGCCTTGTTCCAAACCGGTAATGATGATAGGATTGAGATTGGCGCGGGCGGCGTAAACGGCGGCGGTGTAACCAGCGGGGCCAGAACCGAGGATGATGAGTTTATGGTGTTTGGGCATATTCTTCTCCAAATAAAATGGTATTTATTGTACCCGCTTTCAGGCATAAAAACACCGCCGGCAAAATGGCTGGCGGTGCATAGTGTTTGGGCTTATCAGGGATTGGTAGCAGATTTGTTGGTAGCTGGCCGGGCGGCGGCAGGTTTGCTGGCAGACGGCTTGACTGCAGGAGTAGCTGGTTTGGCAGCAGCCGGTTGCTGCTGTTGCTGCTGAGTAGCCGGACGGGCGGCAGGAGCACGGACAGTCTGACCATTGCCTATAGTAATTTCTGAAGAAATCTTCTGATAAATGCCGTTACCGATACCACGTACATTTTTAATGTCTTCGGGAGATTTGAATGGGCCATTGGCTGTGCGATATTCCACAATTGCAGCAGCCTTAGCCGGACCGATGCCATTCAAGGTTTGAAGCTCTTGCGCGGTGGCTGTGTTAATATTAACTTGTGCTAATGCCCAAGAAAAACTTAACAGGGTAAAAACGACGAAAAGAAACTTCTTCATACAGAACTCCTTATACAATTAATCGGGCGAAATACTGCTCCTTAAAGATACAGTATTCACGCTATGATAGCCTGACATTACTTATCACACAAGCATCTTTACCCATAAGTAACAAATAATTGCATTTTACCTTATGCGAAGTTGGTTCGCTCTTCCTTCTTAATTAATCTGAGTATTCTTTCCATTCCTTTCATCATACTCCCACAAAGCACGACACCCGCCATCAGGCAGGTGTCGTAAATAGGTGTTTGGCAGTGTCCTACTTTCGCACGGGTAATCCGTACTATCATCGGCGCTGGTTCGTT